>JAUZOM010000030.1 GCA_030706465.1 Bacteroidota bacterium
ACATTTGTGATTTGACTAAAGCAAATATGATAAATTTAATTTTACTTCTTCTCGTAAAACGAGAAGGCATTTAATGTTGAGATTTGGGCGGTCTAAGCGCCTATACCTATGATCTGATTTATAATCAAGTTTATTCCAATTAATTCACTACAATTGAAAACAAAAGAATAACCACTGAAAAATCAACTGAAATATAACACACTAAGATAAAAATATACTTGTTTTTATCTCTATAAATTAATGATTTTTGATATTGCCGATAACAAATAGAATAGTTGTGTTTTTTATTTTGTGTTCCTTTTTTAGAAAGAAATTGGTCTGAATCTAATTTTAGTGTTACTTATTGGATAAAGAACGCGATATGGAAATCGCGCGTCCCAACTATGAATTTAATTTTTGTGTTACTTAGTGTTCTTCCGATTTTCGGGATGTTCCATTAGTGTCTTAGTGGTCATTCATATTCCTTTTTTTGCTCACTTTATTTATTCCGAATCAACGGAACTTACCCGGCTTTCCTTTTAAGTATATAGTGGAATCGGAAAGACTTCAGAGGGGAATGGCAGAGGATTCAAAGGGCTCTGCCTCCCGGAATTCCCTCTATACTATAAATGAATGACGGATAAGAATTAATCGGACCGTAGTCCAAAGGAAGCCTTCATCGGAATTAAAAACAGTTGATCCATTCCGGGTCGCGTACTTGCACAGGGCAAAAAATACAGGAGTCTACATTCCGTAATTTCCCTTTACAGTTACTAGAAAGGGATTCCTAAAATATCGGAGGCGTTAAAAAGAGTTTCTGCTCGTGGAACAAAAACGGATTCTTTACGCCAACCCGTTAGCACTCTTTGCTATCAACGTGCGCTACCCATCTCTTTAACGAATAAAGCCGCGATTAGTTCAATAGCATTGAATTTCTGTTCAATGTTGCCATATTATCCTGTTGATTTCAAGAGGTACAGACACTGAAGGAATACAGGGTATTATCCTGGGGGTAAAGTCGGAGGCCTGCCGATGGGCGGATACGGCTGCCTGATACAAAAAGGCGTTCGAACTGGGTCCTAAATCCTCTCCGCGCTGCATGACCTGTATTATTTGTGCCTCGACGCCTGCTCCATTGGAAAAAAGTTCAACCAGTACATACTCCGGGTTCACCTCATTGAAATAAACTTCCACGTCAAACAGGTGTTGGTTTTCGACGGTTCTTATTGTTACTTCCCCAAAACGCATTGTATCCCATTTCTGATCAAGGGAATGTATCGTGTCGGATAGTAGTTTCGCTCTTTCACCGTTATTGGCCGTGCGTTCCAAAAAGGCTTTAGTCGCCGGGAGATAATGTTGTTTGGTATATTCCCGCACAGTCCTGTCGGCAGAGAAAAACGGGGTCAGTTGTGCCATGCTTTCCCGCATGCGGAATACCCAGGCCGTTGGTATTCCGGTTCCATTTCGGTTATAGAATTCGGGTACGACCTGTTGTTCGAGTATTGTGTAGAGTTGCTCCGCTTCTGCAGCATCCCACGCTTCCGTATCATCATGTTCTTTTCCATCCCCGATTGCCCAACCTACTTCGGGGGTATAGGCCTCGGCCCACCAGCCATCCAGTTCAGACAGGTTAATCCCGCCGTTTACCAGCACTTTCATTCCACTGGTACCGCTGGCTTCCCACGGACGTTGCGGTGTATTAATCCAGACATCAACGCCCTGAACCAAATTTTCCGATATTTGCATATCGTAGTCACTGAGGAAGATTACCGGCGGCCGGGACGGGCTTTGCCGGATAAAGCGAATCCATTCCCGGATCAAATCCTGCCCCTGCTGATCGGCCGGGTGAGCTTTCCCGGAAATGATAAGTTGCACCGGGCATGCCGGATTTGTCAACAACCGCATCAACCGTTGCGGATCGCGGAGTAATAAATTAGGCCGTTTATAAGTGGCAAAGCGTCTTGCAAAACCCAGGGTCAGTACATGGGGATCGAACAAATGTTTTGCATGTTCCACGGCTTCGGACGAATGGCCTGAACCGAGCAATTGCCTTGATAACTGCTCACCGGCAAATTTGAGGAGTGCCTTGTTCGCATTGAGGCGCATTTCCCAGAGGCGTTCATCGGAAACACGACGGATATCCCGCTCCAGGTTTTTATTAGTTCCCAGCCAACGGTCCTTGCCACAGCACTCCGTCCAGATCTCGTCGGCTTCCCTGGAATCCCAGGTCGGCATATGTACCCCGTTCGTAATATGCCCTACCGGGACTTCATCTACTGGCCAGTTGGGGAAAAGCGGTTCGACGATATGACGGCTCACTTCCCCGTGGAGACGGCTTACCCCATTCACGGCTCCGCTTCCATGAATTGCCAGGTAAGCCATATTGAAATTTTCCGATTCATCCGAGGAATCATGGCGTCCTAAGGCTAACAATTGTGAAATTTTAATTCCCAGTTTCTGTTCGGCATATTCACCCAGGTATTGGCTGATCAGTGCGGGAGGGAAAGAATCGAAACCGGCCGGTACGGCTGTATGGGTCGTAAAGAGGTTGCCTGCCCGGGTGGCAGTCAGGGCAACTTCAAATGATTGCCCGGTATCGGCCATGAAACTACCGGCACGCTCCAGGATGGCAAATGCGGCATGTCCTTCGTTGAGATGACAAATCTGAGGTTGGATGTCCAATGCCCGAAGCAAACGCCAGCCGCCGATTCCGAGGACCAATTCCTGTTTCAGCCGGAGCTCCGGGCTTCCTCCATAGAGTTCACCGGTTATTCCGCGATGGACGGGAAAGTTTGCGGCATCATTACTGTCCAGCAGATAAAGTTTGATTCTTCCGACCTGAACCTGCCAGACGCGAAGCCATACATCATAGCCCGGAAGATTAATTTCCAACCGGAGCCATTCTCCATTGGGCAGGCGTAAGGGTGTGACGGGTAATTGCCCGGGGTCATTATAGGGAAAAAGCGCTTCCTGGCCTCCCTCTTTGTCAATTGCCTGACGAAAATAGCCTTGCTGATACAGCAAGCCGATCCCAACAACCGGGACTCCCAGGTCACTGGCGGTCTTAAGCTGATCACCGGCCACATTTCCCAATCCGCCGGAATAGATCGGGAGCGCTTCGCTTAACATGAATTCCATGCTAAAATACGCTACACAGGTGAGGAGAGAATCCGGAAAATTTTGTTGGAACCAGGCCGGGGCGACATGTGATTCTTCCCTGTACTGTAACAGGACATCCACTTTTACCTGAAAATAGGGATCGGACATTAGGTCGTTGAAATGATCCCGGGATACAGTCTGTAATACAATCCACGGGCTATGGGTTGTATCCCACAGGACCGGGTCAAGTTGCCGCCATACTTCATCGGCCGAGTGATCCCACGACCAACGTAAATCAAGGGCCAGTTCAGCCAGAGAATTGAATTCCTTCCTATCGGTAGGCAAAAAACTGTAAGCAGCATTGTGAATGTCTGTTCCTTCCGTCATGAGATTATCGTCTGATTATAAAAATTTAATGCTTAGCATTGGTACCCTAAGCAACGCTTTCTTCCCGGGGCACGGTTCAATCTGTTTATGACTCCGTAACAGGCTGAGAATCTAAAAATATACGTTACAACAAATCTAACTGTAAAAAGGACGTTCCTCAAGTGGTTAAAGTAATTTAAAACCACCTGGGATCCAATGAATAAGAGACAGAAAAACTCTCCATTTTTATCAATAGCGGACTGTCGGATTGACAAAGAAGGGCAGAAGCAGGTTCAATTTGATATGCAATCCTGTTGATAGGGTTTATTTATGCTATTGTTTTAGCCATGAAGAAAGAAAAAACGGATTGTAGATCCTGACCAAAGGTTGAAGTAAATTGAACTTCAGGGGACTGAAGATAGAACGGTTGGATTGCAGATAATGCCTTTTGCGGGTTAAGCAATTTAAGATTTAGATTAAAAAAGTTAGGGTAAGGCTACAACCAATATTATTCATTCTTTAAATTTCAATAATCTGTTTGCCGGTTAACCCCTTATTTTTTATACCTTTGATCCGAATATTAAAACCTGCAAAATGATAGGTGCCTGTTTTATAATCTCGATACCGAATGACAGGGTGGTGTACAAACAGAATCCGAAGTTAAAATATAAATAGACTCCCATGAAAAGGTTTATATTCGTTTTTTGCTTGTATCTTACTTTGACGCCGGTTTTTGCAGAACAACCAATAAAAAGAGGGTTGGGGTTTGGTGCTTTACCTGCAATTTCGTATGATTCCGATTTGGGCTTCCAATATGGGGCACTCGTCAATTTTTATCTGTATGGAGATGGATCCCGATTTCCAAAATATGACCATTCCTTATACCTGGAGTTATCGACTTATACAAAGGGAACTTCTATTGCCAGGTTGAGGTACGATTCCGAATTTTTGATTCCTCAAGTCAGGACCACCGTGGATATGAGTTATGTAACCGATCTGATGTCCGATTTTTATGGATTTAATGGTTATCAAAGCGTTTACGACCCCAACCAGGTAACGAATTCGAACAGGCTTTTCTACAAAAATGAAAAGGACATGTTTCGGGCAAAGGCGGATTTCCAGGGTTCCTTTGGAGAATCTAAATTGGGATGGGTTGCCGGATATTCTTTCTACCATTTTAAAACAGATACTGTCAATAATAGACAACTTGGAATTACTAAAACAGGTCCGACGCTATTCGAAAGATACAAGGAGTGGGGATTAATTAGTCCGCAGGAAGCGGCAGGTGGCAGCATTAACTATTTGAAAATTGGGCTGAAATATGATTCGCGGGATCAATTGGCATGTCCCATGAAAGGAGTTTTTACGGAAGCTGTTATTCAAACAGCGCCCAAATTCCTAAACGAAACTTTTCCTCATTCAAAACTGGCGGTTATACATCGACAGTATTTTACATTGGCAACTGATTTATCTTTTGCTTACCGGCTGGATTACCAAATGTCGATTGGGAATGCGCACGTGCCCTATTATGCACAACCGTTGTTAATAACAAGCTACCTGATTGCGGCAACGAATCAGGGATTAGGAGGAAAATCTTCCATACGGGGTATTTTGCGAAATCGGGTTATAGGTGATAATGTGGGTTTTGGCAATTTTGAATTTAGATATAAGTTCCTTCGTTTCGGATTGTTTAAACAAAACTTCTATTTGGGAACCAATGTCTTTTTCGATTCCGGAATAATCCTTAAACCGATTGATATTAATTTAGCAACTGTATCTGCCAATGATAAGACCACTTATTTCAACACCAATCCGACCGATCGGTTCCATTCTGCAGCCGGTTTAGGACTAAAGATCGGTTGGAATGAAAACTTTGTCATTTCGGCAGACTTTGGGAAAGCAGTTGATAAACAAGATGGAAATGCCGGCTTTTATTTAGGCTTAAATTACTTATTCTAAAATATTCTAAAACTCCGACTTAAAAGGGAGTCTTTTTATTGATTAACTTAACATGTGGTGGATCTTTTCTTGTACGATATTAATTTGTGTTTTATACTTTGCCCTTATTCTGATTTTTTATATCGGATGGAAACGGATAAATTCATTTGTGCCGAAAGGAAATGAATTAATAACTACTGAACTGTCGGTTATTGTTGCTTGCCGGAATGAAGAAGATAATATCCGGCAACTGATAGGATGCCTGGCTCAACAGAGTTTTCAGAATTTCGAACTGATCCTGGTAAATGACCATTCGGAAGATGCAACACGAAATTATATTATTACCGCGCAAGCCGCATTTCCGAAAATTAAACTAATTGACGCGGTTGGTTTTGGAAAGAAGAATGCATTAAAAGAGGGAATTCTTAATTCGACCCATGAATTAATTGTCACAACCGATGCAGATTGTCTGCCTTCATACCATTGGCTGGAATCGATAGCCTGTTTTTATGAAAAATATCCGGGAGATTTAATTATTTGTCCGGTAAAACTCTCAGGAAAAGATAATCTGTTTTCATACCTGCAGGTGCTGGAGTTTACCAGCCTTATTGCATCGGCTGCAGGATCAGCAGGAGCGGGGATGCCTGTTATGTGTAATGGGGCAAATTTGGTATTTACTAAAAAGAGTTGGCTTAAAAGCCAGGCGGATCTACATGAAGAACAACAGTCCGGGGATGATATGTTTTTGCTGGAAAGTATAAAGAAACGGAACGGTATTATCCGGTTCTTAAAATCGGAGTCTGCTTTTGTTACTACGGGGCTGGCACGAACATTGGGCGAATTTATAAAGCAACGACGAAGATGGACTTCCAAGTCATCTGCCTATACCGATGGACAAATTATATTTACAGCCAGTGTGGTATTGTCTATTAATTTGTTATCCTTGGTTTTGGTATCTCTTTCTTTTTTTAAACCAGCTGTTTTAGTTGTTTTGTTATCGGTTTTTCTTTTTAAGTATATAGTTGATATGGCTTTCCTGCATACTGTCCGCAAATTCTTTCAATTAAATAACATTTGGATCTATTCCTTACTCTTATCGTTGATCTATCCTTTCTATGTTGTTTTTATTGTGTTTTCCGCCCTCCTGTTTAAACCCGGTAAATGGAAATAGTTTTACTGAATAATTATCTGAATCTGATTTTATTGGAAGATTCAAGAGCTAAATAACAACTGATACCTACCTGGCTGTTATATATAAAACATCTCCGGATAAAGTGGCTTTATATCGTTTAAGGGTTTCTTTTGCCTTCCCTGACAAAGGGTATCCTATACCATCACTAATAACGAAGACCGAACCACAACCCTCACAGACTGCTTGTCCTGAACTATTCGGAACTACACGAATATCTTGTTTAGCTTCATAGGGACAGCTTAAATCAAAAGCACAATAGTCTCCACTTAAGTCGGTATAAACCAGAATTCCGCCATACCCAATTCTATCTGTTACAAAGACCGGTTTCTTAAAAACCAGATATTGATTGTATGAATTTCTAAATGTAGGATAAGTCGTTGTCAGGTTCAGAGCAAGATAAACCGGGAAGTCAGGGATGGATGATATGACATTATCATTGCAACTAACAAGAGATAATGTAAGGAGTAAAATAACAAGATAATGTTTTACGGAGAAGAAATTCATACTTTGTGCCTTGGTTGTAAAACATAGTGTTCCATTCATTAATGTAAATTGCTTTTGGCAATCCACAACCTTTAACTCCCTTTTCCTTTAGGAGAGGGAAGTTAAGGGTGAAGAAAAATCAAAACTGATTAGCAGAATACTATTCTTGCTGTTATTCAATACTAAATTTATGGAATATCAGTATTTCTTTATCCTAATTCTCCTATTCTCCACAATTCATCATCGGTGAATGAAGTGTTTTGAATGGCATTGATATTATCTTGCAGTTGTTTGACAGAACTTGCACCCACGATCACTGAATTTACGTCCGGAGTTCGTAAACACCAGGCTAATGCCATCTGTGCCAGGGTCTGTCCTCGTTGAGCGGCAATTTCATTGAGTTTTGAAATCTTATTTAAAACTTCAGGTGTGATCTGGTTTTTCTGCAAGAATCCGTAACTATGGGCAGCTCGTGAGTTCTCCGGTATCCCGTTTATATATTTATCACTCAATAAGCCTTGCGCTAAAGGGGAGAACGCTATAAATCCGACTCCGTTCTCTTCTGCCAATGGCAAAACATCTTGTTCGATCTGGCGCGTAAAGATATTGTACCTGTCTTGGTTTATGAGGCAGGGGGTACCATTCTTTCGCAAAATAGCATAGGCCTCCCGTGCCTTATCTTCCGGATATTTCGATATACCTATATATAATGCTTTCCCTTGTTTTACCATATCGGATAATGCACCCATAGTTTCTTCCAATGGGGTCGTCGGATCATAACGGTGCGAATAAAAAATATCCACATAATCCAGTTTCATCCGGTGTAGACTTTGATGAAGGCTTGAAATTAAATACTTCCGGGAACTCCCATCTCCATAAGGGCCTGGCCACATTTCATGACCGGCTTTTGTGCTTATAATCAGTTCGTCACGGTATGATGAAAAATGATCTTTCATTATTTTACCAAAGTTCTTCTCTGCACTTCCATATGGAGTTCCATAATTATTGGCCAGGTCAAAATGGGTAATACCATGATCAAATGCAAAATGGATCATTTTCAAAGCCTCGTCGGTATCATCTACATCTCCGAAATTATGCCATAGCCCCAGCGAAATACGTGGGAGTTTTAACCCGCTTTTACCACAAAACTGATAACCTACCGTGTTTGTATACCGGTCGGGAGCCGGTGTGTATGCGTTCTTCGACATTTTATTCCCAATTTATAAAGTGTTTACTGACCAATAACTTTTGACAACTATTGCGTATGCTTTAAAATTTGACAGAAGGAGCTTTTTCTGTTCCTTTTTCTGATTCAAAATATGGTTTATCCGTAAATCCGCAAATTGCTGCAATGATCGATCTTGGGAAAACTTTAATGGATATATCATATTTTTTTGCGATATCATTATACCGGTTCCGCTCAACGGAAATACGGTTTTCAGTCCCTTCCAGTTGAGCCTGTAATTCCAGAAAATTCTGATTTGCTTTCAAATCCGGATAATTCTCCGTAATCATTAATAACTTACCCAATGCCGAACTAACCTGACCCTGGGCAGCCTGATATTCCTGAAGCTTTTGAGGCGTAAGGTTTTTCGGATCAATTGTAATTTGCGTCGCTTTAGCACGGGCAGCGACAACACCTTCCAACGTAGAACTTTCATGCGTAGCATATCCTTTTACAGTCGATACTAAATTCGGAATCAGGTCCGAACGACGCTGATATTGACTCTCAACATTAGCCCATTGACTGTTGACATCTTCTCTGGAAGTAACTAAACTATTGTATCCGGAAGTTCCCCATGAAAATAGGATAATCAGAACAGCAACTACAGAAATTAAAATAATTGAGTTTTTTTTCATCGTGATAAATTTTAAAATATTATTAATTATTTTTCATACAATTTTTTTCTCAGCTAACTGAATATTACCAACCGCTGGTGGCTCCACCGCCGCCTGACATTCCTCCGCCGAAACTTCCTCCTCCACCATCGGAGCCTCCGCCAAAACCTCCTCCTCCGCTGAATAAACCGCCCAGGACCGCCCCTCCGATTACCGCACTGCCGTCTCGGGTAAGCCGTGGTAAATTGTGGTTATCGTTTTCTTCATAACCGCAGAATTTACATACATAGGTACTTCGCTCGGTCCCTGAGTTTATATAGGTCGGTGCAACGATTGTTCGCTTTTGTTCGAGAATAAATGCTTTTGTCTTACATTTTGGACATTCGGTGTAAGCACTCGGTTTGTCCAATGTGAAAACAGCAACATTGGCACATTTATCGCATACAAAAACGTCATAATCGATGGCATGTAATTTTTCTTCGAATTGTTGTGAAAGCTTTAAATGCACATCTTCTTTTTTTTCCGACAGAATGTGCATTTTCCCATCACAAACATTACAGGGTATGGGGGTTCGTCTGATTTTCAGCATCATTAGCCTGCCATAAATATTGGCCGGGAGGGTTGTTAAGGGTACTGGAATCAATAGTAACAAATAGATCGGGTTCGAAAAGAAAAGTATACAAACAAATCCTATAATGGGAATCAGAATGGACACCAAACTGATAATGCCTGATTTCTCACTTTTTAATACTTTATAACGTGCGAGATTGTTGGTTAATTTCTTATTCTGTTTGATCTTTGCAATGGAATTTGTAAGCCAAGCTAAGGTGAAAATAGCTAAGATCAAATATATACCAACGGCAATCGGTAAAATCTCATTCCAGGCAATAACAGGCTTAACATCTTCCGGAACCGGTTCTTTCTTGATTACCGCTGCTATGCTGACAAGGCCGGCCATCAATCCTGCATCATAATTTCCCTTCTTAAATTCAGGAATCATTTTCTGAATCTGTATCCTTTTGCAGATGGCATCCGGAAAAAACCCTTCAAGTCCACTTCCTGTTTCAAAGGTAACCTTCTTTTGATTGAGTACAAACAATACAAGCAACCCGTTATCTATTTTAGCCCTGCCAATCCCCCATGCCTTGAAAAGATCGGTTGCAAAAGGTTTAATCTCGTTATCACCTATTGAGTTAACAATGACAACGGCTACTTCAGCCTTGGTTTGTGCCTGAAGCGAATCCAGATACTCGTTCATTTGTTGTACCGTCTCTGTTTTCAGTATGCCATCCGGGTTACTCACGAACGCATGTGTATTGGCAACTTTTGGATTTGGAATGGTTTGAACGGTATATTCAGCTGAGAAGGCTAAACAGGTAAATGAACATAAAATGATGATAAATAATTTTTTCATACGATGATTTGTGAAACTTCTACCTGTTAGGAAAAAGTGAATTAATTCTGCGAATCGATCAAATGTACATCAAACTTCAAGACGGAATATGCCGGGATTGATGCGTTGTCGGTTGCGCTGTCATATCCCAATTTGTAAGGAATATAAAAAATATAATGGCCCCCGTTATTCATTTTGGGGAGTCCTTCCTGCCATCCTTTTATTGAACTGGACAACCAAATTCCTACGCTGGTACCTGTTGCTACAGAGTCGAAAACAGAACCATCAATGAGGGTTCCTTTATAGTTTACTTCAACCCAGCTATTGATATTTGGGTTTCGTTGATAACCCTGATGAATGACTTTATAACAGAGTCCGCTTGGTGTGGTGATAAAACCCGGGTCAGATTTGTGAATTGAATACCACTTGTCATTCATAAGCTTCCAGTCCATGTATTCATTTTGCTTACAAGCAGACATTATAATTAAAAACAGAAAAGTGATAAAAAAGACAATTGATGTTCGTTTCATATTTGTTGCCGTTATTGTGTGGAGATATTTATTTTTGTTTCTTTTTAAATTGTTGGGAAAATGACTTGTTTGCAAATGTAGGCATGGACCGTTTCGGACCCCATCCTATGAAATTGAATGGATAGGTTCCCGCAGTTTTTAGATAGCCCGGGAAAATGTCAAATCCAATACGTTTGGAACTTATCAGCCTGAATCCTTTCATAAGCTGTTTCTCCACTGCCGGTCGTAAGTTTTGTTCCACAGCCTTTCTTCTGTTTGATAACAAGATATCTGTCAGCGGAATCTTTACCGGACAAACTTCTACACACTTTCCACAAAGGGTTGACGCAAAACTGAGATGTGAGAAATCCCTGAACCCTCGTAAAAATGGGGTAAGAACCGATCCTATCGGACCGCTGTATGTGGTATCATACGTATATCCCCCAATAGTCTTGTAAACAGGACAGCCATTCAGGCAAGCCCCGCAGCGAATACACGCTAATGATTCGTACCCTTCGTCATCTGCATAAACAGCTGTACGTCCATTATCCAATAGTATGACAATCATTTTCTCAGGTCCATCTACTTCGTTTGATTGCCTTGGTCCTGTGAAAATGGTATTATAAGCCGTCATTTGTTGCCCGGTTCCGTGGGCTGCCAGCAACGGATAAAAGAGCCCAAGTTGTCTCATTTCAGGAATAATCTTTTCAATGCCGGCCAACACGATATGGACTTTGGGGAAAGCGGTGGTCATTAAACCATTTCCTTCATTTTCCGTAACCGAAATACCGCCTATATCTGCAATTAAAAAGTTTGCTCCGGTAACACCCACTTGTGCTGTCGTATATTTTTTTCGAAGTACCTGACGCACATATTCAGTCATTTCTTCGGGAGTACTATCAATAGGTGTGCCAAATTTTTCATTGAATAGTTTGGCAATGTCACCTTTCGATTTGTGCATGGCAGGCGTTACAATATGATATGGTTTTTCGCCGGCTACCTGTACGATAAATTCACCTAAGTCCGTTTCAACCGATTCGCAGCCCATTTTTTCTGCGGTATGGTTCAATTCTATTTCTTCAGTGGTCATTGACTTGCTCTTAACCAACAGCTTTGCCTCGTTCTCCTGGAGAATCTGTTCTATATAGGAAGTCGCCTCTGCCGAATCTCTGGCCCAAAGTACCTGTACGCCACGGGCAGTTATTTTTTCTTCAAATTGTATCAGGTATTCTCCCCAATGCGCAAGCACATCCCGTTTAATGGCAGCCGCACGGGCTTTGGCGGCTTCCACATTATTATAGCGTGCCATTCCAGCTTTCACGGCCGTATCGTAGCGTGAAATATTGAATTTTATCGTATCCCGGTGTTTTTCATCGAATGCGATAGCGTTGGCAGCATGTGTAAACTTATGGGCTTGAGACACGTTTTTAGTTACAATTTATCAGGTTCCAATTTACGATCATCAGAAAAAGAGGTTTGACGAGTTTAAGCTTTGAATGTCAGTATTTCTTGCCTCTTACCTTCTTACCTCTTATTTCTCAAATACAAATGTAAAGCTTCCAATCCGGTTCCCATCGGCAAAAAACTCAGCGCGATAAGTACCTTTAGGTAAAATTTCTCCTACTTTCCAGAATATGACGTCACTTTTTGCTTCTCCGGTGTATTCTATATTTTTACAGGCTGAATACGCAATATTTTTATTTTCGTAAGGAAACACATTGTTGGGACTTTTTGTCAGCACTTCATCATCGGGACGGGTAATCCGTAAATAGATTGTTTTTTCTCCAGGCTGTGCCGTGACGTTCTTTGAAATGGTGTATTTGAATTGCAAATTGGCTGTTTGTGTAAACCAGCCCGTTTTCTTTCCCTTGCTGTTGAGCGGTGTCATACTGAAATTAATAACTTCCAGGATTGAGGCCCTGGTTACTACCTTATTTAATGACTCCTTCTCCTTGGATAACTGTTGGACGGTTTCATTGGCCGCCTTGTATTTTTTATGGACTTCCACGTTTTCAGTCCGCAGAACTTTGTTCGCTGAGTTTAACGAATCAATCTGGTTCACGTATTTTATCATGACCTGGCGTACGGTTGCCAGCTCTTTCTTTAATTGGGCTATACGGCGGGCATTTGTGGCTTTTGTAATGTGCAGTTCGTTTAGCAGTTGGTCGACTTTTGTCTTTTGGTTTTGAAGTAATTTTACCAGGGAATCATTTTTTATGTTCGAAGAATAACCTTCAAATTCCTGATTCAGGTTAGAATATTCCTTTTCAACCTGTTCTTTCTCAAATTTCATTTGATCCACGACTTCCGCTACTTCCGCCTCCTTTTGATTTGCTTTTCGTACGAAATAGAAAACCGCAAAGGCTAAGGCAATGATAATAACTGCTGCTGTTGTGATGATTATAAAAATCTTTTTTTTATCCGAATCCATATTCTTATATTTTGTATTGACTTTAATCATTAAAGCGAAGGTAATACTCCCTCGAGTTTCATCCCTCTTGATCCTTTGATTAATATATAATTATTGGTAAGAGGATTTTCCTGAATATAGCCGATTAGCTCCGATACATTTTCAAAACTGGGATAGGAGTTTTGCGTTTTTTTAAAATCTTTGCCTACCAACAAAACGTTTTTGAATCCTTTTTGTTGTAATAAATCGACGATGTTTTGATGCTCTGCATCGCTCTGGGAGCCCAGTTCAAACATATCTCCCAAAATAAGCGTCTTTTGCGCCACTTCCAGTTGCGCAAAATTTAAAATAGCTGCCCGCATACTGGTTGGATTAGCGTTGTACGTATCCACCACTAATTTATTTTTTTCGGTATGCGTTAACTGCGAACGATTGTTCTGTGGAATATACTTCTCTAATCCCTTTTTAATTTGTTCATTTGTCAGTCCGAAATAATCGCCAATGGTTACCGCTGCCAGTACATTTTCGGCATTGTATGACCCGATTAATTGTGTCTTTACTTCAACCGGTTTTTCCCCTTTCTTTTTCCAGTTCAACTGTAAAAAAGGATTACAGGTCGTTATTCCGGCATAATATTCCGCTTCCGGATCTTCTGCATTCAGACTGTATCCGAGCTTTTTGTCCGGTAGCAAAAATCCGGCTGTTGTAGCCATGCTTGTTAAGAGGGAATTGCCGGTGTTTATAAATATCAGTTTCCCGGTTGCTGCAATGGATTCATACAGTTCGGCTTTGGTTCTCATGACACCTTCTAAGGAACCGAAACCTTCGAGATGCGCTTTCCCCACATTGGTAACAATACCATAGTCGGGATGGACTATATCACATAACTGTTTAATTTCCCCCGGATGATTGGCTCCCATCTCAATCACGGCAATTTGGTGTTCGGGTTGAAGTTGGAGCAATGTGAGCGGAACCCCGATATGGTTATTCAAATTCCCCTGTGTGAAGAGAATATTATATTTCTCTTTTAAAACAGCGGCAATTAGTTCCTTTGTGGTGGTTTTCCCGTTTGTTCCGGTAATCGCAATGACCGTTGTCCCCAATTGTTTCCGATGGTAACTGGCCAGTTGCTGTAAGGTTTCCAATACATCCTGAACCAGGATAAACCGGTTGTCAATAGCAAATTCAGCTTCATCCACCACAGCATAGGCACATCCGTTTTCTAATGCCGACAGGGCAAATGCATTGGCATTGAAGTTCTCGCCCTTTAGTGCAAAAAAGAGTGAACCCGTCGGGCATACCCGGCTATCTGTACAAATTATGGGGTGTTGGAGAAAGATAGGGTAGAGTTGCATAAAATCAAATTCGGATATTGAGCTGAATAATGTGCAAAAATAATCATTATCCAATAAATTAACGCTATACAATGCAATTAATAATTAATAATGAACAATTAATAATGATAATAGGACCGTTTATAAAGCATTATCAGTAAATTATTGTTATTTGTATAAAAAAATGACTAAACCCGTTCGCTGAGCTTAGTCATTCGTGCGTTTTAATGTCTGTTTTAAAAGCTATATCCAAAAGTCACATACCATCCTTTTTGGTACATGTTTCCGGTGCCTAACCGATTCAGGTTGTTAATTCCAAAATCATAGCCGGCTTTTAGCTGGTATTTTTTCCATTGAACACCTCCACCGGCGCCAAGTTGGAAATTCAGGCGGTTCAACACCGCATCTTTATATAAATCAGAAAATTTTGATGGAATGTAACTTACATCAGAGGTCGTTTTGGTTGACTGGTAGAGGCCTATATTAATATTCGGCCCGGCAAACCCAAATACTTTCAGTGTCCGGGAAAGAGGCTGTGTGTAGGTAAGGCGGATTGGAATATCTAAAGAATGTCCCCAGGTTACATAGGTTATCGATGTGGATTTGGGATATATTTGAATTTTGTCGGAATAAACCAGGTTGTAAAGGGCACCGGTTAGTAAACTGAATTGATTCTTCAGATCATATTCGACAGTTGCTCCCAAGTGGATGCCATTGAAATAGGTAGAGCTCAAAGAACCTACCTGAGTATTCAGGACATCAATAGGTAACGGATTGATGTTTGAAAGATTAGCACTCGCTCCCGTACCGGTACGTACCGGATTATTGTAACCCACTTCCAGACGGTAAACCTGAGCATTAACCGAACAGATTACTACGAATAACACGAAAAGTAAGCGAATTTTTAATGCAGATTTCATACGGAGGATTATAAAAAATTATACAATTTTTTTCGGGAACAAAGATAGATTTTTTTTTACAATTTACTACTATAACTGCTATTCCTTAATCAGTACATTATCGGTTTTTAACGAATACGAGCCTATCGCTTAACTTGCTTTAGTCTTATTGCACCTGTTAATCTTACTTTTAAAACGTGAAAAGCCTTATTTTATTTCCTTTAATTCAATCTTACCCCCCCCCTGAAAGCAATTTTTTCAGAGAAGAAAGCAATAAAGAGAGCTTACAAGCCGGTTCATCCAGGGCAAGGTGTTTCTATATTTTTAAAACTGAGTCTTCTCTGATAAGTCTAATTATCAAAAGGTACGCTATGACTTAAGGACGCAAAGTGCTTTTTTAAGGTGAATAATTTTAGCGTCTTTGTTCTTTGCGTATAAGAATACTTTTCGGAGTTGACTCAAAACCAGTTTTATAACAACAATCCCCCGCAAGTCTTTCAACCTGCAAGGGGATTTTTTATTAACCAACGGAACAATTAACGCCCCGTCAGCGGGACCAACCACTCGGTAAATTAACCAATAAATCAATTAACTTAGTTGCACAAACTTTGAGTTGCAAGCTTTCGTACCATCTTGATTTAATACAAAGATATAACAGCATTCCACATCGGAAGCACTGATGTTCGGATACGGAATAAGTACGGTACTCAGCGGCTCACTGCCACGAACCTGACGGGCTAGCAACAACGAACCCTTTTTTGTCTTGGCAAATGCAATTAACTGATCGGAAGCCGATACTTTTGCAACAGCGATATCTGTTTCATAAGGAATGGTGATACCGGTAGTGCCTACAGTGGCACTTCCAATGACCAATTCTGGCAATGAACCCTCCGATACGGTTAACTTGCTGTAATCGATTACAGGTGTTCCACTGGCAGAATCGATGGCTGCGTCGAGGTTCGCTTTCATAAACACGTTATAGGGCGAATAGATCCTCGGACGGCCCGGAAAGCCTTGGTCGGTGATACCACCAAATGAATCGTACGCTTTCACGATCAATTTAAAACTTGCCCGCTGAAGTTGTTGGGCTGATGAATTCACATTACGAGGCATAAAAACCTTCTTTTTAATAATATTTTGTCCACGATAAACCGTGGTTACAAAATTGGCCATTGACCGGCGCATTTCCCCGGTCATGGGATTTTCACTAAGACTCATTTTTGTAAAATTTAGATATAAATAATTGGAAATAATTCTGCCAATTGGCGACACGGGCCCTTATCTCCTTTCGACGAAGCAAAATTAAGGCATTCTAAAAAAGGCCTTATTTCAGTTGCTGGGCAACTTGCATAAGATAATTTTTAAAAAGCAAGTAATCAATTGTTTATAAAGTGTGTTTTTGTGAGTCATTTCACGAAAGGTTGCATGGATGTATGTTTATCTGTGGCCTGTAGTGGAAAATACAGACGCAAAAAGGGCCTCATTGTACAATGAAGCCCTAACCTGGACAAGCCCGGACAAAAAAGGCAGAACGCAAATGACGCAAATTTGCACAAATCGAAGATGCTGGTTTGTCAGTATAAAGACTGCTATTTTTTTTGTTTTTGAAGCACTTTAAATGGCTGATATTTCGATAGGCAGTTGAATATTGTGCCAAAAAATACACGAATTTGAGAGATTAGATACTAACCTGGACAAGTCCGGGCCAAAAAAGGAAATAGTAATCAGTGTAATAACAGGAAATACAACCGCATCTTTTAACCCCGTCAGGGGTGCAATGATTGTAATTGACTACATATCAACCTACATTTTAACTCCGTAGGAGTGACATTATTGATTATCTCTTCCGGATTTCTTTCTTTTACTTCCTTGCGGAGCCTATTGTTCCGGGCGATGGCTTACAGAAATTGATGACAGTACCTGATTTTTTCGTGTTTGTCTTTTTATGTTGCCCCGAACGGGGTTCACATTCTGTGTTCCCCCTCATGGCTAAATTAGAACACGGCCACGCTGGCAAAAACGATAAGGAGTTGAATTACCAACCGGATGTTTTACCTGTTTGCAAACCAAACCACATAATCAGTTAGTAAGAAGTAATTCTCAGACGGATCATCGGGAACCTCCAGATCGCAAAGCGGAAATTCATAGTGGCGATCTTTCCAATTTACCGTTACAAGGATACCATACCGGTTATTAATCGTTGATAAAGAAGTTAGGGTCACTTTCTCCCCTTCTGGTATCAATTCATTTTCTTCCGATTCCGAAACTACTGCTTTGATGGGAAAGGACAACTTGGATGCTAAATGCCCGTGCCAGGTAGCGAAACACGTCTTTTCATCATTCCGGTCTATCCCCTCCAAAACGGTAGCAATTCTGATCCCCTCTTCCCCGAACGAACTCCAATAGTATTTCTCCGAAAGCTCCTCCTGCATCTTTTTTACATCGGATACGCTGTCTCTCGATACAACTTTTTCTAAGTCCTGTTCCGATAATATCATCAGTTCCCAGCCAAGTCCTTCAATTTCAGATTGAATAATATACTCTGCAGGCATGTGTTGCAGGGTTTCCACGTCCCACTCAATACTCACCAGGGTTCCTTCGGCGGGAATTGTAGTGTTTGTCTCCACAATCCGTCCCTGCCAGCCGCCTATTTCAAACTCCTCCGTATCGGGTTCTAAAACCCCGGCCTTTACTCGTACACTATCCCCGGTTTTTAATTCCATTTTCGCTTATTTTTATTTTCTAGATTATATCATTTTAGTTTCGTTAGTCGACAGAAGCCTCTTTACTCTCTTTTGGCTGTAACAACTACTGAAGTCTATACCCGACTACTGTCTCAATCTTCCTGTTACACGTAATACCATCTGTGATTATAAGACAGTCTAACCTGTTTTATAATCGGACTTTGGTTAATGCCGTTGCGAGACAGATAAATAGTCCAATGAGACGAAGCCGAAATTGGGCTCTGCTATTTGTGCAAGCGGTATTATTATCTTTTTCCTAGTTATATTCCGGTTCTTTATTGGCAACTACATGAATCAACTCTTAAGCATTAGCTGATCAACATTCTTAAAATATTTTTTGTTATATAGATTAACATTTAATAAATAAAACCTTTCGGAGAAATCATTTATCGGGATTTCAAATCATCTGTCGCGAATACAGTTCCTCCTTAATTCCTCTTGATAATAATCTTTCCGGTATAAGTATTCATTTTTGTACGTATAGTAGCAAAGTATAGACCGGCTGACATATCCCTGCAATCTATTTTCAGATGGGAAGAATGTTGACTTCGAAGATCTAAGGTTTTTACTCTTTCGCCTTTGATAGTATAAATATCCACTGAAACAGCCTCTTGATTTTCAAAGGTTGGCAGGGGGATAGTTATATTCTCATTAGCAGGGTTAGGGTATAAAATTAATTGGATGGTAACCGGCGTTTTAACTATACCGTTATTTAGTAAATCCTTTTTTAGTTCATTGCAATATTTGGCAATGAATATATTCCAATTTCCATCATTGGTGGTAATTTCATTCCCAATGACAATTGAATTATAGTAGGTAATATGTCTTACTGTGTCAACATACGAAATGTACCTGTAAACCGAGTCGCTCAGTGTGGCCCTGTAATATCTTCCCGTCACCAACACATTTTCTTTCGAATCAACGGCCATATCATTATAGTTGCCATTAGTACCTGTCGTTTTCAAATAAATTACCTGGGCAGCACTGTCCATTTTGCATAAAAATCTGTTTCCTGCAGCCACTGTATCCGTGTCAACGATATAGGGCTCAGAAGTATAATCCGTACGTTGTGCCAGATAATACAAATTCCCGGTATTATCAGTCTTTAAGGATACCGGATTCCCGTTATACACTTTTTGCCATTTTATCTTACCGGTGGTGTCAATTTTCAAAATTGAATTAGGTTTGCTTATATCCAGGTTGATGTCATTACTGGACGAAGCCCAGTTGCCGATTGCATAAACATTCCCTGCTGCATCCGAAGTAACCGCAAGACCACCTCCACCGGAAATACTCCAATCAATATTACCGGTTGGTGTCAATTTCAATAATGCACATTTGTTGATGATTTGTGACGAGGGGTCGGTATAAAAAAACGTGCTGTTTCCATAATTGTAACCGCTAACATAGATGTTGTTGTTTTTATCTGTGGTAATCCCTGTCGGTGCATTCTGATCAACGTTCGAAGCTCCTTTTGCCCATTCAGCTTTTCCGCTCCCGTCAATTTTTAGCACAAACATTACATCTCTTGCGGAACAACTATTGAATACAATATTGTCAAATTTAGTCCCGTACTCTGACGTTAAGCCTGCAATAATAATCTTGTTTTCATTGTCAACCGTTCCAAAAAGAGATTTAATGTAGATACCCTGATCCGGTCTTTCCACGTTTCCAAATCCTTTCACCCATATTCTTTGACCATCGGGATTGAGTTTTGCCACAAATAGCTTTTCCGAGTTGTTAAGCGTAGCCAGAATGGTGGTGTCGGCAAACGCAAAGTCATTAGCGAAAGAACCATATACCAACACATTATTGTCTTTATCCACCATTACACCATAACCTCCTGCATCCATGGCGTACTTGTCTTTACCGGATTTAGACCACAACAAATCACCATATTTGTTAAGCTTCAACAGGAACATGCTTTGATTGCTACTATAGGTAGGTACAAGTAATGTATCAGTACCAAAAACAATCGAACTCGACATTTTTCCTGTAACATAGACATTCCCCTGTTTATCGGTAGCGACTCCATACCCTTCATCTGCATTAGGACCACCGACACCCAAATACCAGTCTTTTTCAGGTATTACCACTACCGGGGTTCCCAGCACTTTTACATAAACGGATTCATCGCTCAGGTAGCCATCTCCATCAATCAGATTTACCGAATACTGACCTTCTTTTTTAGCATAAATGTATGTCCCGGTTTCTCCGGTGGTCCAGTTAAAACTTTTATAAACTGCCCCGGGTGCCAGTTTCACACTGTCACCATAATTTATGGTCAGTGTATCGCCCCATATTTTTTTCGGGTGTCTGAACAGCACCTCTTTTTTCTCTGAGAATTCCGAACGGTTCCACGAGTTGTCTACCGTTTGAACGCTAATATAATATTTGCCTTCGGGAGCATTATTCAGAATATAATTTCTGCTTGTTGAAGTTCTTTTTAATCGTTCATAATCGGCTATTCCCGAAATTATGGAGTCGGGATGTTGTGCTGTTCCGGCACGTACTAAGTAACGGAGAGAAACTGTTTTAGTCGAATCGTCAGAGCCTGCATTCCATTCAGCAATCAATTGATTCCCTTTTGCTTTTAACGTAATTTCAGTAGGTGGAAGTGGTTTCTGATTCTTTGCCGTGATCGTGTTTTCGTATAAATAACTTATTTTCTGACCACTCGGAACCAACTCGCCTGAGAAAAACAAATCCAGATCATTATCATTATCCAGATCGCCCCAGGTTGCTGCTCCATGATAAGCCTGCGCAATATTATTCTGTGTGGTCAGACTGAATGTGTTGTTCTTGTTGTTTTTGTAAAGGTTAAGGTACCCGTTGTCTGTTCCATAATATAGAATATCGGGATAACCATCATTGTTGAAGTCAGCAAGTTCCATATTATTATCAAAGATATTGGCAATAGTGCTATAGGCTACTTTGAATTTCAGGTTACCATAGTTGATTAGTATTTTCATTTCGGCATAATTGTACGAACCTCCTAACATCGATTCAGTGGACCCGATATAAACCAAATCGGTTTTGCCATCCTGATTCACATCTCCGGCAGCCATGCTTACATAGTTCAGTTTTGGCAAGCCGATATCTACTTCTTTAAACCGAAAGTCACCAAGGTTTTTATAGAATTTGAAATAAAAATCAGTGTAAGTTGTTGCTGCAATCACCACATCCAGCAATCCATCATTGTCAAAATCAGCCCATATAGCATCGTTTTTTGAGAAGTTACCATAACTCCCCGCTAGCTTTTTAAAGCAATCCGTATTTTTTTCTTCGAAATCTCCATTCCCTTTATTTTGGTACATCGTGATGGTGAAAACATTATTCTTATCAAATCCGAGCTGAAAAAAATCAGTTTTACCATCGTTGTCAATATCTATAAACTGTGATTTCCCTGTACTAAGAGGAACAAACGGAGAATTAATCTCCGAGAAAATTCCTGTTCCATTATTCCTGTATAACTTTGCCTGTTGTGAATTGTTATATGCTCCCGAAAAAAACAAATCTGTATAGCCGTCATTATCATAGTCACCCCACGCAAGGCCTAACCCGAATAATTTGGGAGCAGTAGGAATCGATACATCGCTAAATGTTTTATCCCCATTGTTTTGATACATATACACATATTTTGAAGTATTATTATCGTCATACCCCGATACAAATAAATCCTGTTTACCGTCTCCGTTAAAATCAATCCATTGAGCATTGCCAGCATACATACATTGCAAATCAATGCCGGGCAAACGTGTAAAGCAATTATTCTGTGCTAAAATTACATCGAGACTTAACAGAAATAGAAAAAATAATGTGAGAATGATTTTTATTGTTCTCATAATTGACTTATGTTGATTCGGTGAATAAGTTAAGTATTTAATTCTTCAGCATCTTTCGTACAATTGATCCTTGATGAGTATTCAGGATCATCAAGTAAGCACCATTTGAATAAGAACTCTGAGAGATGATTTTATTGTGAATCACTTGTTTTATAAATACGAACTTGCCATTTAAAAGGGCTAATTTCTTCAAACCCTTTGATTGAAAAAGTAACTTGCGACAGGTATCCCCGAACGGGGAATTATTATCCCCGAAATTCAATCAAACCAATACCGTTCCCGAATGGAAGTTTCACTTTAATTCCTCTTGATTATAATTTTTCCTATAAAGATACTCCTATTGGTATGGACAGTTGCTATGTATATTCCAGGAGGCATATCGTTACAATCAACCTCTATAACTGTTGAAGTCCTATTTTGAAGTTCGAAGGATTTTACTTTTTTACCGGTTATATTATAAATATCCAACGAAACTACTTTCTGTTTTTTAAAATCCGGTAACTGGATAAGAATATTATTCTTCGCAGGATTAGGAGTCACAAATAATGGTAGCGATAAACCCGTATCCACAGGCTTATCAACGAGTATGTCATTGCAATATTTGGCTATAAATAAATCAACATATCCATCTCTGCTAGACATCTCATTCCCTATTAGTTCAGATCTGTAAATTGAATCATTTATTATCGGATCATAATACAATGCATATTTATAAACCGAGTCACTTAGAATGACATTTGTATAACCTCCTGTAAATAGGACGTTTTGGTTAATATCAACTGTCATATCCCTGTAATCTCCATCTTTTCCGGTTGTTTTCAAATATATGACCTCTGAATGAGAATTCATTTTGCATAAAAATCTATCTCCAACCACAATGGAATCATTATCTATTTTAAATCCAGACGAATACATGACTTCTGCCATATAATATAAGTCACCATGAATGTCTGTTTTCAGAAATAATGGAAATCCCGTATAGGCTTTTTGCCATTCAATTTTACCGGTATTGTTTATTTTCAGTATTGAGTTCGGATTTCCCGCATCCAGATTTAGTTCTTTAGAAGATGACTCCCAATTCCCTACCGCGTAGATATTACCTGTGTTGTCCGAAGTTATTGACTTTCCACCGTCACCCGAGATACTCCAGTCGACGTCTCCTGTCGGTGTTAATTTTAATAAAGCGCACCTGTCTATAATCGTTTGTGGGGTTGTATCATTATAAAAAAAAGTGCTCTTCCCTAAGTTGTTTGTGCTAATGTAAATGTTGTTATTCTGATCAGTCGTAATCCCTGTGGGAGCACTTTGACTCATATTTGTTGCTCCTTTTGCCCATTCAATTTTGCCGGTTTCATCCAGTTTCAATATAAATAATATGTTTCGTGCCGGAGAACAGTTCTTGAAAAAGAAATTGTCAAAGCTCGTCCCATAATCCCAGCACATCCCGGTGATAATGATTTTATTTTCATTGTCAACAGTGGCATGGAGTGTTTTAGTATAAGTCCCCTGATCGGGTCTCTCAACACTGCCCAACCCTTTGACCCATATCCTTTCGCCTGTGGGTTTCAGCTTGGCAATAAATGATTTACCTGAGTTATTGAGTGTTGCCAGAATGGTTGTATCAGCAAAAGTAAAATTGTTCTGGAATTGACCGTAAACGACGACATTATTTTCCTTATCTATCGTAACTCCGTATCCTCCCGTATCGGATGAACCTTTATCTAGGCCTATTTTAGACCACAAAACAGAACCTGATTTGTTCAGTTTCACTAAAAACATGTTTTGTCTGCCCCAACCAATATTCATCGCCTCTCTCAACGTATCGGTACCAAAAACAATCCATTTCGAAAATCTTCCCGTAACATAGATATCACCCAGTGTATCGGAAACCACACCAAATCCTTGATCAGCGAAAAGCCCACCGGTACCTATAGACCAATCCTTTTCCGCGACATCTGTAGAATCGATTCCTTTTACAGGAAAGATTTTTTTAATATCCACCACTCTTAGGCTGTTATTTCCTTTCTGTGCTGTAATGTTCGTAGATTGTGATTCTCCTGTCATGCAGATATTCAATAACAAGAAGAGTAAAATTAGTTTTTTCAAAATCAGGTTGGTTTTAGTTTTAAACGCCAAAATTAATAAAATTATCTTATGAAATAGACGAATTATTTAATTCCTTCCCTTGTGGTAATTACGCCATAGCAGGATGTTCGCTTTTCTCCGTAGGGAATCAATATCCATAGAAACCCATACACCCAAAAGCCGCTTTCCCCGTTAGGGCATTTGCTATTTGTCATTAAGGTTTATCCCCTCTGGGGAATTGTTTGCATCTGCAATATTTTTCTATTGATCTGTATCCCCTAACGGGGAATAGATTCTGTTTTTTATCACTTTACACTAAGAAAAATCGCCTAACAGAAATAGAAATGTACATGATTTTCTATCTGTTCCCGTAGGAAATCCATATCCATAAAATTATAATACTCTACATCTTTTCCCATAGGGAATTAATAACCATAGAATCGATAATATACCAAAACGGTTTTCCCGGAGGAAATAAATAGCCATAGAAACAATAATACGACAAAACGCTTCCCCGTAGGGGATTGACATAATTATTCTATCGGTTTATAAATGTATCTTTCATCAAAATCAATTTCAAACAATTTTAAAAACTCAATATATTCTTCAATAAAAGTTCGTTTTTTGTGATGTTTTTCTTGTTGTTCTATATAGTTCGCGATATTCGGAATTTGTGACTTTCCATAGCTAAATGCCCCAAAACCTTCTTGCCAGGAAAACTTACCCATTACCAAACGATTGTCATTTATCCAAAGCGTCGAATTTCGCTTAACATCATGCATTAAATCGGAAGGCGCTTGTTTTGGGTTCATACTAACCAATGCATGCACATGATCAGGCATACCATTAATCAAATACGCTTTATGACCGTTATTTGTAATAATTCCACTCATGTATTTATATAAATCTGCTTGCCATTTTGGGCTTATTATAGACATCCGGTTTTGAACGGCAAAAACGAAATGCAGATAAATTTGAGAATATGTATTTGCCATAGGTTTATGTTTATCCCCCTACGGGGAATTGTCAAACAATTAACTTAATTTCTATTGATATAAATCTCCTGATGGAGAAAAACTCTTCCAGCCCCCCAAAGCTCAATAAATAAATGCCGACTCTAATAATTCTTCCATGAATTTCATTTGTATCGTTTATTTTAATTTACAATAAGAGAGATCTCGTAACATAAAAATAAATGTACATAGCTTTAAATCCTTTTTCCCGTAGCGAAATCCATATCCATAAAATTAGATTCTATATCTTTTTTCCATGAGGAATTAATAACTATGGATCGATAACATACCAAAACGGTTTTCCCGTAGGGAATAAATAGCCATAGAAACCCAATTAACAAACCTCATTTCCCTGTAGGGAATGAACCAGGGAATAATTCTGATCACCTATTGTTCTATTAATTGATAACTATCTGTATTGATCCACGAGTTCTTTCGAATTTTTGACCCCTAATTCCAATTCGGTTTGAACCATCAGAACAGCTTCCGGGATCTTATTCTGTTTTACCAATTCTTTTACTTTTTGCTCTAATGCTGCACTTAATTTTTCCATATGTTTGTTTTTTGATGTAATAACGGTTCTTTTCTTTTATTTCTCTTTTACTCCCCACCTTTCTGCAAATTCTTTCAGAATGTTTTCCTCTATGCCCGGCCACAGCAATTTATCTACCGTCAATTTAGGTGCTTCTTTAGGCAATTCATCGCCAAAAGCCCCGGCAAACGCGCCCATGCCATGCAGGTTAATCCAACGTATATCATAATCGGACTGTAAACTTTTATACAGCTGTAGAACTTTCCCTGCCGTTTCTGTTACCATCGGTTTATTCTGTTTCATATATTCATCCAGCGTGGGACGATAACGTTCTTCCAGTATCTCGACAGCCTGCTTCGCCGTGTTATCGGCACAACGGGCAGCATCATACAGGGCGTTGAGTTGGGCATACAAATACCACTGCACGGCCGGCTCTTTCTCCCCGTTCATATACAATGCCTGGCTAAACAAGTAAATCACCGGCGGATTGTAGTGCGTGATGTTATTGAATATCGTATCAACCGTTGCATTCCGGGTGTTCGGGTCGTAGAGTTGCTTGATCATACGGTTCTGTCCTGCAACATCTATTTCAGCATAAATGCCTACCGGTTTTACTTCGATGGTTTTTACTTCCTGTGCTTTCAGGGTGATGGTAAGCAGAACCAGCCCGCTCAGTATCATTTTTAATTTGTTCATTTTCAATAAGTATATAATTCTCTTTCTGGTTACAAATCTGCGCCAGCTTGCTTATTTCCACTTCCATTCTGTATTAGTCTCATAAGCGATGCCATTAGTTGTTGCCTGCATTTTCAGGTACTCAATAAAACTATCCTTTTCCGATAGCTTACTAACCGGTATAACCAAACCTACACCCGAAGTAAATTTCAGGAAGCAATAATCGCGTATCTCATCTATTCGTACAATTTCTTTTATTTTCAGCTTAGACTCTCCTTGATAATCCTGTGTTTCTACATATTCGTCGTTAAAAGTCAGTACAATAGGTTTGTCCGTTCTGTTTGAAAAATTTTCTTCAATACTTTTCTTGTAAATTCGCACGTACCGTTTTGCCAGATAACCCGGATAAAAGAAAAGCCATAAGAGACCTCCTACTAAAAACACAATTCCAAACACTATGTCAGTAGTAATAGTTAATACTAAACCCAGTAAGGCATAAATTATCGGGACCCTCCAGCGTGATTTTTTGCGTGAGCTGATTATTTGTTCCGAATTCGATGCCATAAATAACTGTAATTGCAGCAAATCTTCTTTGCTCAGGATAAATTCTATTTTCATACGTTTTTTGTTTGTTTTTACAGAAAAATTTAAAAAATCGCATCAACGGGGCGTTGTAATTATATGTCCTTAATCAACTCTTCAAGCAGCACGGTCTCTTTCTTTAAAACACCTTGTTTACTTGCCGAAACATCAGAATTCATATTAATAAAAATAATGTAATAGGTTTTACTATTAAAAATGAATCTATTTGGCCATTTATTATCAGCCTCTTTTCCTTCAATTTCAATTTCCAAATTATCCATATTAAATACAACCAGATAACCGGTGTCCTTATGATAATCATGCGTATATTTCACTGTCTGAGCAAATCCGCCCTGAATACGCTCTTTTCTGTAGCCTTTTGACGAATCATATATTTTAATCTCCAACACCAACGGATCTGATGTGTCAATAAGGCTCACCACATCTGCTCTACCTGAAGCCGATTTTGGAGTTGAAAAAGGATAATTAATACCCTGGTCAAAAAGAAACAATCGTAAGTCTTCTTCCAATAATTCCTCATAACTTTTATCTGCACTTTTGTATTTTGCCAGTAAATCCTTTCTTGTAAACCATTCGGTACGAAGTTTATATTTTTCAAGGATATAAAGTACATGGCTAACTTTATCTAATTGATCATGAATATAATCCAATAATGGGCTTACAATATTATCTTTAAAATACTCTAAAGTATCATTATAATCTCTACCTACATCCAACAAGTACCTAAAATCTTTACCTTTATCAATTATCCAACAACATAGTTGATAATTAAAAGAGGCATGTTCAATTTCATTTTCAAATTTGTATCTGTCTATTCCTTTTTTAATCATATCCAATAACTTTTCTTCTGAATAAGGATATTTGATAACCAGTTCATTAAAGATATTTTTTATAATACCTTCATTTTGGAGTTTATCGAATAGAAATTGAAAGTTATTTACAGATAAGCTAAAATCTGATCTAACAAATCGACTCCTCCATTCCTGAATATTTGCTCGTAAGTTGTGGTTGTAGAACATTATTTAAATAGGTTATTAAGGGTGTTGTTTAAATTTTCAAATGCGTCATTAATTGAATTTATTCCTCGTGAAGTAGATGCATTACTATCTACCAGCTGAATACTTTGTTTACAGTTATGACAATATACTGTCGATTCTAATTCTGCATCTTGCAATTGTATATCAAATAAGTAGTTACATTTGGGACAATTGATCGATATCCAGGTTTTTGAAATATCCAAATCTTTTAATTTAATTAATTTATTCTGCCATTTTAGACAACAACAATGTAAGAGTGTTTCCCAAAACTGTTATTTGAATATCATACAGCTCATAAGATTTATCAATTTTTGATATATGAAGCTCAAAATCATTTAAAACTTGATATGGTGGTATTAACCTTTATTTCAGGAAGATCACCATAGCACCAAATGTTTATATTCTGCCGGTTTTACGCTGTCTCTCAATTTGCTTGCCGATTTCCAAAGGGTTTATTCTGTACTTTTTTCTTTTACTTGTTTTGCCATGCTTATTTTTTACTGCATTGGAAGAAATCCAAGTAACTTATTTCGGAGTCTTCTCCGATAAGTCTAATTGTCAAAAAGTACGCTAAGACGCAATGACACAACCTGCTGTTTTTAAGTTGTATAATTTTAGCATCTTCGTGTCTTTGCGTATAAAAATCACTTTTCGGAGAGGACTCAATCTTTGGAAAAGTTAAATCACGGCGATATGATCAATATCAATTCCACGCTTTCACAATCCCACATTTCCTCAATTCCACGCTTCCACATTATTTCCTCTTCTGCTGTTTCTCTTCTTTCACCTCCGCATAGTTTTCGAATGCCACTTTCAGTTTATCCAGAAAAGGAGTCATGGTCATTTTTCGGTTGGTGGCCCTGGCCAGTTTTATTTCCACATCTTTTATCTCCAGGCCGAAAAGATCCTGAAAATAATCGATCAGCTCCTTCCGGGTAAAACTACTTCCATCGGTACGCTTTAACGATTCGGTTTTATAAAGTGCTACGATTAACTCCAGTAAATCGGTAGCCGAGACGTTCCAGTTAAAGGTGTTTGTTTCAGGTTTAGGGATTTGGGCCAGCGTTTTCTCGGAAACTTTTATTGAACCAACTTTCAATTCCAATTCCAGTTCCAATTTCTTATTCAACCTTTCCAGTTCGATCGTACATAACTTTTCAAAGTCTTTGGATTGCGAAAGCATCACCTCTATAATACAATCCTTCTTGTACATGTTTTTTGTTTGCTTATAATCATACAGCCTGTCTTGTATAAAAATAATCTTATCGACCGTACACTCAAAAGCCTTACTTGCTGACTTCACAGCGTAAAAATTAAACTTTTCAATCAAATTCGATAAATCAATTTCAGCAAATCGTTCATCAAATTCCATAGTTTCTGTAAAATTCATATTATATACAAAAGAATCAAAAAGATTTTGAAACTCGATGTTAATATCACCATTTCTGTCTAAGGAGCACATTAGTTTAATTTTAGAAGCATAGATCTCAATATTCTTTTTTAGGTCTAGTAAAAG
>JAUZOM010000300.1 GCA_030706465.1 Bacteroidota bacterium
CCAATAATCATGGCTTACCGACAAGACCGTACCCTTTTCGTCCGAATCGTAGGAGGATTGGAAGAACCGGTAACCCCTGTATTTTAATATATTATTCATATAAATCCGGAATGGGCGCTCACTCTTTAATTCCGTATCGTTCACTGTAATTTCGCTGGCATAGGAAGAGGGACTGTTGGAACCCGGATACCGGCCCAGTTGAAAGGCTTTTAATGTAATACTGAAAGGCAGTTTGTGTTGCAGCATTCCATAGGTCACCGAAACCTTTACTCCGTTTATCAGGCAGGTGGCCGGCCTGGAAATCTGATTCTCTGAGCTGAACACATTAACCCTTTTGGTGGAATTTCCATCGCTTATCTTAAACAGGATAGCATCTTCTTTTTTTCTGATAATGCCTGTTTTTTCCATTTCAGGGGTAGCCTGTGTCAGGTTCTTTTTTGCTTTCGGAAGATATGTTTTCAATACAAAGAGGATATTATCCGCCTTATAGATGGTCTTTTGTTCGGCCAGAATCAGTGCTCCGGGCATCATTGCGGATTGGTTTTTATCCATCATGCTCATTTTCGACAGGGGCAACCCGGTTTTAAAGTAAAGTTGGTTATCTGCCAGTGAAAATGAAATGTCTGCTTTATGAATTGTATCTCCGAACGCAAAGGTAATATCTCCAAATCTGTTGGATTCTCCTTTTTGCAGGATAAAATTCATTCCCTGGTTTTCCGCATTCATGACAAAGAGTGAAAGGGCCGGTTCCCCCTGATCATCTGGTACAATGGTTTCTATCGAATTCGGAACAAAGAGTTCATTTTCCACGGCAATAGTTTTGCCACCAATGGAGAGGTTTTCGGAAAAAGTAGTCGAACCGGTTTCGGAAAAAGCAGCTTCTTTTGTTTTCTCTATGCGTTCACCTTTGTACTCTGCGACAATTCTGACGGAAGTTTTATCGGAAGACAGCTCATTGCTGGTTTCACCCTGCCGGATATGCATAACTCCTTCCGATCCGAAGTAACGCGTGACGGCTGCCCCGATAATGATACAGATAAAAGCCAAATGGAAAAGCAGGACGCTGAATTTACGCTTCTTAAAAAGGTGATACCGGGCGGCATTCCCAACTAAATTGATAACTAAAAGAGCTAATAATACTTCGAACCATTTGGCATTATAGACTATCTGTCGTGCATATTCGGTACCTGAACTATTTTCGGCAAAAGTGGCATAAGCAATGCTGGCACCGAAAATAACCAATAAGATGACGCTGGTAAGCATTGAAAATAAAACATCATTCAGCTTTCTCATAAAAAAATATATAATAATTAGAGAGTTAGTATTACAATTTTATTTTTCCCGTAGGGAATGAATGTCAATAGAAGCGGTATTCTCTTAGTAAAGTGAGTTCGGTATAAGCATTTAGATGTTTTGCTCCTATATTGTTTAAAAATAAGGCAATAAGGTTTTAAAACCTTATCTTAAACTGCTACTAAGGTGAATATCTATGAAAATAAGGTCTAAACCTTAGTAGCCTGATAAGACCCCACCAAATAAAGCCTTATTGTATTATTCAACTAATTGTTTTGTAATGTATTGCGTGTTTACTTATGTCGAACTCACGTTAGTATATTCCTCATTAGGAAATTAAGATTTTGTTTAAATTGGTTTATAAAGGAATTTCTCACCATATTCAATGCCTAACAAGTTTATAAATTCCAGGTATTCTTCTATAAATGTTTGTTTTTTAGGATCAATAACGTTTCGGGTGGGTAATTGAAATACCCTCAATATTCATTTCTCCGTAGGAGAAAACAACGAACTACCTTGCTATACTCCGTAGGAGTTTTCCACCAAAACACCGGCATTCGATTTAAATAGAATCTGTTGTAGATTTTATGTTGGTTAACCCCGGGGTTGCGTTCTTGCTTTATTCTTTATCCCCCGGTTCCGCAAGCTCCACCGGGGGTTATGCATAGTAAACTCTTACAGAGTTTTTCAAACAATAACAGATGAAACAATCTAATGCAATCTTTGATAGATTTGAATTTTCAAGCAATTAAGTAAAAAATTCTCTCATTGGGTGCAAAAGCCTATAGTCATTAAGATTAAAATTTCTAGTGGCTCTTAGTGTCCTTAGTGACTTAGTGGTAATTCTTATTTAAAAGCATCCAGTGCCTTAGTCGGTCTGCCATCCGTCCCCCAGGCACTCAGAGCATAATGACTCCAACTTCTGGCTCCTTCGGGTTCCCAGTAAAATACACCCAATCCTTTTCCGTTTGGAACTTTTTTCACTTTTTTCTGCACTGCCAGCAGCATGTCGTAGGTGTTCTGCACCTTGTTATCTTCACCACCCACTTCCACAACCATGACCTCTTTGTTGTACCTGGAAGCCACATCAATCAGATTATTTCCCAGGTCGTCAATCGAAAGGGTATAGTCGGGATGGCCATCCAGCCAGTAAGGATAATAGGACATGCCGATTACATCGTATTTGGCTCCGTATTGCCTGGCATTATCAAACCACCAGTTGAACAAAGCCCTATTATTACCCTGGTCGACATGAAGAATCACTTTCGATCCGGGACTGACGGCTTTTATGGCATCATAGCCTTTATTGATAAGTTGGGCCAGCTGTGGCCAGTTATCGGTGCTTCCTTCGGGGTAGATCATCCCGCTGCGGATCTCATTCCCAACCTGGACCCATTCAGGGGATACACCGGCCGTTTTAAGGGCTGTCATGACATCAACGGTATAATCGTAAACGTCTTGTAGTAACTGGTTGAAGTCATGCCCTTCCCAGGCTTTAGGTTTTACCTGTTTGGAAGGGTCGGCCCACGAATCACTGTAATGGAAATCGATCATTACGCGCATGCCCCACTGCTTGGCCCTGACTGCCATAGCCACTGTTTCGTCTTTGCTGCAATGTCCGCTGGCCGGATCGTCCGACGGATTGACCCAGGTGCGTAACCGGATGGCATTGATACCATGATCTTTCAGGATCTTGAAACAATCCTCCCGGACTCCCTGATCGTTCAGGAATTGATATCCGCTTGCTTCCATTTGAGGTAACCACCCGATATCGGCTCCTTTTGCAAAATTATCAACGGATGGAACTGTCTGGGGGGATTCTCCCTTACAGGCGAACGATAAGCACATCAATCCGAATATGGCCAACATCGGAAAGATTTCTTTTACTGTATGTCTCATGGTATAAAAGTATTTTGATTAAGGGTTGTTAATTGGTAATATATTGGGATATAAGTAATTCAAAGAATTTAATGAACTATTTTGAGGTATGACCCCCAAACCCCCCAAATGGGGGTTTAAGACGCAGTATTTGAAAACTTCTTAATTTTAAATTACGTTTGATCTTCCACTCTTAAGCCCCCAGTTGGGGGTTGGGGGTCAGGAATGAATAAATGCAAAAATGCTTGTAATTTATATTTAACAAATATATCAACATTTAATACTGCTTACTTAGAACGTTTTA
>JAUZOM010000301.1 GCA_030706465.1 Bacteroidota bacterium
CAGGGAAGTTTTGCTTTAACATTCCAACGGAATCATCCGTTGAAGCATTATCGGCAACAATAATAGCGGCCTGATCATTGCTCCTTGAGATGACCTGAGGGAGAAACTGTTCCAGAAATCGTTTCCCATTCCAGTTGAGTATGACTACAGCTGTTTTAACTTTCATTGAGTAGATTGGGCTAGTTGTTCAAGATATTTCGGATATTCGTCTTTATATTTCCATCTGCGGTGCGACCATAACCAGTTATAGGGTCTGTTGATGATAGATTGTTCGAGTAATGCGAATTGTTTATCCGTGATTTCAAATTCTTCAGTTAGTTTTGGCGCATCAGTAATCAGGGTCATTGCCAGCTCGTAGCAACCCCGTTTCACCCGGTAACAGTCCAGGTAGATGACCGGCATATCAAGTGCCTTTGCAATTTTTTCAGTCCCCAGAAAAACGGGTGTGGGTTGATTCAGAAAGTGTACCCAGTAATTGATTTCATCACGGTGCGGGGTTTGATCCGTGGCAAACATATACAGGAATTGCTGGCCTTTGGATTTCAGCATAAACCGTAAGATTTGCTTGAAGGAAATGACTCCGGATGAATACTTGCTGCGAATATTTTCAATGTAGTTGTTGAAAAAAGGATCGGAAAGCGGTTTTATCACCCCTCGTGCCTTGTAGGGTGCCAAAGCCTCCATTGAAATGCCGACCCATTCCCAATTGCCTGAATGCCCCCCCACAAATATGACGCTTTTCCCTGTTTTATAAAGCCTGTCTAATAGCTCTTTATCCTTAAAACGCATGTGAGCGGATACATTTGGTATTATCTTTTCTTCGCAGATCGTTTCAACCAGAATATCGGCAAGATGTCGGTAAAACTGGCGAGCAATTTTTCTGATCTCCTTTTTTGATTTATATGGAAAAGAGTTGGTTAGATTCTCATAAACTACTTTTTTCCGGTATCCGATGATATAATATACCACAAAAGCCACAAAGTCACTGAGGAAATATAGCATTCTCCAGGGGAGCGAGGAGAGCAGTTTTACAGATACTAAAAAAAGTTTTTGGGGTAAAGTCATATTTATTCTTTTAATAGGTTACAAAGTTAAGGTTTTATGTAAAGTTCCGGTGAATAAAATTCGATTTCATACGACTTATAGCGTCTGCATTACCCAATCTGCAAGACTTTTTTTCACTAATTTCTTTGTGGAGTCGATTTTTAATGTACTTTTGCACCATGGAGAGTTGGCAGAGTGGTCGATTGCGGCGGTCTTGAAAACCGTTGAGGGTAATACCTCCGGGGGTTCGAATCCCTCATTCTCCGCAGGAGAGTAAAGAAGGGAGTCCCTTCTTTTTTTATTGGACCTGAATGGAAAGCTGCCGGAGTGGTCGATCGGGACTGACTCGAAATCAGTTGTACCTATTATTGGTACCGGGGGTTCGAATCCCTCGCTTTCCGCTAAAAGAATTTCAAAAACATCAAAGCCTGTAAAACTAATGATTTACAGGCTTTTGTGCTTTAGGCAAACTGGACAGCTTTCATTGGCAACCAATCTTACGGCGATAATTGATAAAATATCTTATACCCGTAATGATCTAAATTAAAAGGATAAAGGAATCAGGCTGTGTCTTGTATAAGTGGGACGCCATCTTATTTAAAACGGATCAGGGCTAATCCTTTTTCTTTATCAGTTTGGAAGCGATCAAAGCAATGAGTCCCAGAATTATTCCTGAGATGACTCCTATAAACGGTCCGGTCATGAGCATCATTAGTCTTGGCGACTCGGGCAAAGGCATTTTCGCCAGCATGGATGCTTCATTGGCATGATTCGTCAGGTAAGTTTGAATGAAAATGATATGTGCCGATGTTATCCAAACACAATTTACAAGGCTTACCATGAAACCATTCCAAAAATATTTTGTACTGCATTTTCTCGCAATGAAATAGGCACATATCAGAAAGATAACCAACCAGAAAAGAGGTTCATAATGTGACGGGATCCAAAAGACGGTTGCAAAAGCCATTACCAAACCGAAGAGTGACAATTGAAGAATAAGTTTCCAGTTCATCCTGATTTATTTTTTAGGTTTGTAATTTACGATGTCTTAATTGTTAAGAAAGTGTTTTAGGGTATATCGTTGGTATTCATTGATATGTTATATTTTTCTTGCGGTATACAAATATCCATGAACATCAGACAACCTTATCGATTTTCTTGATTCACTTTAACAAGGTCTTCGGTCTTCATGATCGTGTAAATTGGAACGACTTCAACCGTGTTCCTGATCATGGCCCATACCGGACAAATGGATTCTTCAGATAAGGCCAATGCTTTGTCAACTGCCGGGGGTGTTGCATCACTTGAAAAAAGTTTGATTTCGAGCGTGATTTTCTCAAAGGATGTGGGATGCTGCTCACGCCGAATACCCAAGGCTTGGATCTCTAACCCTGAAACGGTATAGTTCATTTTACGGAGCAGTAATGCCATTGATGATCCCAGACACGATGACAGGCTTAGAAGGAAAAGTTCGAGGGAGGTGTATCCAAGGTCGTCACCAATGGGGGAGGAGTAATCGATGCTGATAGGGGCGTTGTCTTTTGATTTTCCGATAAAATGGATCTTATCATTGACCAGCTTTATCGTAGTATTGAGCGTTTGTCGCGTTTTAGGTTTATCTTCCATTTGAAATAACTGATTAAATAAAGCAGATGGTTAAGAAATGAGATAGCAGTGAACCAAAATAATTACATTTTTCAATGAAGCCCGATTAATAGGAAATTCATTCATAAATGCTTTAATCAATTCAAAAATACAAAATATTCCTGTTAAGCAAAATTAATAGCAGGGTTTCTCTTGCATTAAGATAAAGGGGCATTATTTTAATTAACGGAAGTTTGGTCTGATGATAGACAGAGTCTAATGGGTATTATGATTAAAATTAATATAATCATAAAATATCAGAGGTACTGCATTATAGCTCGTAAGAAAGAGACAATAATCAAAAAGTAGACTCATTATAACCTCCCTGTTTTATGATTTATTTGAAAGAGTCTTTATCTTTGCCGCCCGAAAGTCAGAAATAAATCTCATTTTTAATTATATTTATAATGTATAAGCTATCTTATGCTAACGGGACTACTGATATCGCGTTGAAAGGTGAAACAATAGGTCAGAATTTAAAGAAAATAGTAGATCGGTTTGGAAACAAGGAAGCATTAATTGTTCCATATCAAAATTACAGGGCCACCTATAAGGAGTTTTGGGATCAAACATCAGAAGTTGCCAAAGCTTTGTTGGCCAATAATGTACATAGAGGCAGTCGTGTTGGAATCTGGGCAGCCAATCGCTATGAATGGGTTATTGTTCAATATGCGACAGCACGGATCGGCGCCATTATGGTTAATATCAATCCTGCATATCGTCCAGTAGAA
>JAUZOM010000302.1 GCA_030706465.1 Bacteroidota bacterium
TACAACAAATCAAGCAATGCCTTTTCGGGAGTGGCAAACTGGATGGTGCGGTTGTCCGCCATTGGCTTTAACCCGTACCCGAACATCAGGTTCTCTTTGACATTTTTGTACGAATATTCGCCAATTTCATTGCTGAATGATGCTGTTTTCAGGGAGGTCACACTGGTTATTTGTACTACCGCCTCCGGTATCATTCCGTAAAATGACAATGCGGTGTGCAGGCTGATATAAGAGGGACGGTAAATTCGATTGGCAAAATAAAGAGAATAATCCGGCTTGTTCTTATATTCTGAAAAGGCAAAATATCCCTGCCTTAACCGGACAAGATACTTTTTTTTCGTCCAGCGGGTGAGATTATTCCTGTCAAAATCCGGATGCAATGCATGTACCTGATGGATATTGAAGCAGGCCAAATCGAACATCTTTTCCTTAAATTCCAAAAAGATCATTTTATTGTTTTGTTTCTATTATGCATCAAAAATAGTGCATTTTGGAAACAAAATAAAATATCAGCATGGAGAATTTTCGAGTTATTGCTGTATATCATAAGTCTGGCATCAGGAGTGGAATTGGGTCAGTTGAAAACTGATTATCATTTTTGAGTCCAGTTTACCGCTGCGCTCAAACCCGAACTAAAAAAACCGGGGCACTTGCCCTTGTACGTCATTGCGGGCTTGACCCGCAATCTCCATCCTTATTATAATCCTTAATCGCTCCGGTTGGACCGGTTGCGGTAGATCCCATTGTTCAAGTTTAGGCTCCCATGGTTTAAGTTTAGGCCCAAGCCGTAACCTGGACCATGTATGGCAGATGATTTCCGCTTTCGATCAGTTGCAAACTGCTTATGTTTTTCAGTCCGGGTTACCGCTGCGCTCAAACCTGAACTAGAAAACACGGGACACTTGTGCCATTATGTCCATTCTGCTGCTCCTGCTCCAGTTCGGCGACCTTGTTCCCGATATGGATGACCTGCTCGGGCTGCTGCCAGGGTGACAGACTGTGCCAGTCCGGGGAAGTTCCGTTAAACTACCAGGAGTTTCGTTGCACTTTGCCGGGTTCAGTTCTGAGCCGTTTTTTTTATAATGCAAAAGAAAATTTATCCCCTGCTTTTAATCCCAATTCTTTTCAATATGTAAACTATTTTAACAAATCAGTGACTTTCATCCAAAAAAAAGGGGGGTTCATACAATAAGTCAATATTTTCTTGCTTTTCTCAAAAGGGCATTTGACCTTTAACATCAATTTTGAATTAAAGGGGGCTGAATTAACAGGGTCAGTCCCCAATACTAAAATTAATGGTGACTGACTCCATTTTCTTCCTTTCCAGAACTGAATCTTTTATTTGTTGATGTGGAACGCGAGGCAACGGAATCGGTTTTTTTATCTTATTAACGTCGATAGCAACAAACGGGTTTCTTTTGACACCGTCGCTCATCGATTTTGAACGATATAAAATATGAACGATGCAATTATCTTTCGTCCTTTAATATCCGATTCACCATTACAATTAGTGAAGGATATCAATACTCCGACATTAGAAAAGATTCTGGTGGATATTGTTGGCGATATCGCGTTTTCCTTTTTACAAGGTTCGGAGATAAATCATATTTATACAACGATTTTTGAAAGACACAGTATAAATAAGAATAAGCTCTTACGTTATGCCACCCGGCGGGCAAGAAAAGAAGAAGTTGAGGAATTGCTTAAAATCAGTCAGCTGTAAAACGCAGTTAATCATGGAACAACAAAGCTCAATAAATTTCGATCAAGCTATTCAGGCTATAAAAAGTGCCTTACTGCAAAATCGGTATAGGGCAGCAACATTGGTAAATCGTGAGTTGCTTTCGCTCTATTTCGATATCGGAAAATTTATTTCTGAAAATAGCCGCAACCGCTTTTGGGGTACAAATACTATCGAAACTATATCAGTGAAATTACAGCAGGAACTACCCGGACTGCGAGGGTTTTCTCCTGTGAATATCAAACGAATGAGACAGTTTTATGAAGAATGGGAAAAGCACTTTCAAAGTATTGGTAATCAAAACACTGTATTTCGTCCGCTGATAGCGGACGAAATACAGACAGATTTATTGTTGTTAAATCTTCCACTGACAGCGGACGATTTAACAACAGAGCAAATAAAATCGTTTTTAAGCATTGGTTTTACACACCATTGCGAAATCATTGCTAAAACGAAATCATTAGACGAACGCATATTTTATATAGAACTCTGCGCCACAGAGTTTTGGAGTAAGGAAAAGTTGCGATATAAACTCAAAAGTGATTTGTTTACAAAGCAAGGAAAACTCCCCAATAATTTCAATTCAACCATAAAGAGCAACGACCTTCGGCGAAAAGCTATGCTGTCGTTCAAAGATGAGTATTTACTTGATTTTATAAATATTGAAGATCCCGATGAATTGGATGAACGACTGTTAGAAAATGAAATAGTACTTCATATCAAGAAGTTTATTATGGCATTGGGAAGCAATTTTTCGTTTTTGGGAAATCAATATCGGCTGGAGGTTGATGAGCAAGAATTTTTTATAGACCTGCTGTTCTTTAATCGCAGAATTCAATGCTTGGTAGCCATTGAACTCAAACAAGGCGAGTTCAAACCCGAATACGCAGGACGATTGAATTTTTATCTCTCTGCGCTTGACGAATACGTTAAACTACCACATGAGAATCCTTCTATTGGTATTATTCTTTGTAAATCGCAAAGCAAAAAATTTGTCGAATTTGCTTTTCGCGATACAAGTAAACCCATGGGAGTAGCCACCTATCAGTTGGCTACACAGCTCCCCGAACAATACCGGGATTTATTACCTGATGCCGAAACATTGAAAAAGTTACTGTAGCAAGTTATGAAGCATTTTCCAACGGAACGTTTACCGATTCGCATAATTCATAAACTGCATTAATTCGTTTAAACGAATGGTTCCGAACAGAGAGCCAGTATCGAAAAAATATAAATTACCTTTTTATGAATGAAGTTGGTACTCGTTTGAGACCAGGTTGGTGCCTTTGCTTCTCCCTTTTTAATAAGATACGGAATATCAGTGGTGTCACTTAACATGGACTTGGTACTCCCATGGTTCAAGTTTAGGCCAAAGCCGAAACATGGACCATGCATGTTCGTCGTTTCCCTTTCAGATCCTTTTCAAACTGCTTCTGTTTTTTAGTCCGGGTTACCGCTGCGCTCAAACCTGAACCAACAAACACGAACCACTTGTGCCATCATGTCCATTCTGCTGCTCCTGCTTCAGATCGGCGACCTTGCTCCCGATAAGTTTGACCTGCTGGAACTGCTGCCGGTGTGACAGACTGTGCATGTCCGGGGAAGTTCCCGGTAAACTGCCAAGAGTTTCCCTGCACTTTGTCGGGTTCATTTCTGAGCCCCTATTTTTTATA
>JAUZOM010000303.1 GCA_030706465.1 Bacteroidota bacterium
GAAATCAGGAGCATCCAGTTTGGCTTCAGGTATGGACATTTGAAGCACCCGATTCCAGTTTGCACCCTTGACACTGGATGCCGAAGCAATCACATAGGTTGAGTCTGCAAGGTACAATTTGTTAAAATGAAATTTTCCAACGCTATCAACCAAAGAGGCAAGCACCAGGTTGTTTTGTGGGGAAATCAATGCAATCTTGCTTTTGAGTTCAGCCTTGTTTCTCAACCAGTTTTTAACGGTTCCTTCAATCGAAAAAGCTGATTCTGCCGGATATTTGAATGCTATTTTGCCTGTTTGGGTAATGGTCTTCCAGTCATACTTTCTCCATCCCTGTATCATCATCAGGTTGTCTAAGGCAAGAAGGTGTTCTACATCGTTCTTTTCAAAATAGTAGCCCGGGTTTTCAATATCTCCTTTTAATTCAGGACGCAACCTTGACTCTGCAAGCAAGTTGCTATTGAAATTATTCATTAAGGTCCCTGCGGGTAAAATGGAGAAACTCAATTTGGCAATCTGGGCCTTGGATAATGAATCGGATGCTTTAACGGTTAATTTGACCGTATCATTGTCCAGATCTTTTATCGACAATGCAAGTTTGCCCTTGAGAGTGGCGTTTTGATTGTAGAAAATGCGTTCTGCAATTGGAACAAGGTCTTCGTTGAATAAAGTGGCATAAATGATGCCGTTGCCCAAATCGGTCTTGTTTAATTTGAACTGTACAGAAGGTGAAGCGGTAAAATTAATTCTGGAATTATTGTACATCACTCCGTTTGCATGAACCATCAGAAAGTATGAGTGATTCAATGCACGTGCCGCCGGGTTGATTTGCAACCTAATCCATACAACTCCTTTCAGATAGGCATTGACATTAATTGCAATTCCCTGTTTTTCGGTTTTGGGTAATTTTATATCACGGGTACTTCCGTCGGGAAGTTCAGTGATTGAATGCAAGGTGGTATTTGGCGCCTCAGATATTGTAAAATTGGTCATGCCCAATTGATTCGTTGTATATGTAGCCAGCTCGTTATTGAGGGAATCAACTATTTTTCCTTTTGCCAGAACCCCATGCCCATTGGCATCCGTTATCTTTACCCCAACAACATTGTCTATTCCTTCTACGAAGTGACCACTTTCGGGCAAGAATTGAATATCGTAATTGTTGGTTGTGGTTTCGGGTTTAGGCGCTGCCTTAACTGTAGTGTTGCTGACAACCCTGGTGGTTGAATATCTGGTCTGCATTGTCTTAACTGTAGGGGCCAGAACGGTTATGGGGGTATTGAACTCTTTTTCATCGTAGAAGTTGCGCATCCAATTGGTGTATGCCCTGAAGCAATAAGTGCCGGGTGCAAGGGTGTCCTCAATGTGAATGTAATTACTTGCAGTACCGCCTTTTACAAAGAGTATTTTCCGGCTTACCAATTTCTTATCTGCCGACCATAATTCGACATAAAGTTTTGAGGTGTTAAAGCTAAGCCGTTTGTTGGTGGAGTTCAAAACCCATGAGGTAAACCAGATGTCGTCTCCGGTCAGGTAGCGCGACTTGTTGAACTGGGTATAAACCATTTCGCGGTCCGCAGCAAAATAATTATCGTAAGGGGTTAAAAGCTTGCTCTTGATCACATCATCAGTGAGAGATTTTTGAGCCGAAACCGTAAAAGTAGTTAAGATAAAAATAGTTACAATTAATAATTTATTTGTCATGACAAGAAATGGTTATTAATTTTTTTAACTTAGATAAAAATAAGTTTTATATCTTAAAACTCTATAATATCTAATTTATTGCCTTCCTCAGGTTTATTATTTGAGATAAAAACAACAGTTATTATTGTTTATTTAGATAGCCCTTAAGTCAAAAGGTTTAAAGCCCAAGCTGCATGAGTCAATAAATAATATCAATACGTCTGTAAATGGTTTTTGATTCGGAATGATCTGATTATTAGTTGATCCGGTCAATAAAAACTCAAAAGAGAGAAACGGTATTTTAAAGGCATTCTCTCTCTTGGGTTTTATTGGCCGGAAAAAATAGTCGAATCCTGTCTGATAAACTGAATGTATTGAGCTGATATAGCATTTATTCCGGGAAGAAGGTTTTAAGGGTTGATCCGGCATAATCGCCTGAAGGCAAGGTGATATCATGTGATTTGCCGTCAATCAAAATCTGAATAGTTGCCAATTTACGCGTCGGATCAGAAATCCATACTTCCCTTTTTTTGTCATCATGTTTGTAAAGCAGGATACACGGATGATTAACCCTGATCATTTCACCATTAGGCACTTTTAGCAGGGAGGAATTGTAAAAAACAGCCATTACCAGGCTTTTACTTTGAATGGCTTGCACATCCGGGGTGTTGGACAGAATTTTCATGTCTTTTTGCTCGGTGATCTTTGTTATCCCTTCAAGCGGGCAAGCGGGTTTGACAATGTAAGCATAACTGTCGTTATTGCTTTGCGGCAGAAAGATGCTGAGAATGGAATCCTTCGCAGTCGCTGTTTTACTCACCATATCGACCTTGTTCCATTCTCCGGTTCTCCATTCAGTTCTGACGATTGGCGTCTGGTTACCGGGAAAGATATATGCGATACTGTCGTGCCAGATCCATCGGTTGGTTTTGAACCGGGAGGTAGATGTATAGACTTTATGATGATTTAAAAACCGTTGGTTGATAGTGGTTACCAGATTTTTTGCGTTTGCCGATCCAATGCCGCTTCCAAGTGCTACCATTAAATTATCCGTAAAGAAATAGCTTTTATGTGCCCTGACGGTTGATCTGTTATAATCCATTGCACTTATTCCCGATGTTCCATCTGAAACCTGGCCGACAAATTGAGATTGATTATTGGTTTTAAAGGTATTCGGACTTCCCGGGTCTATAGTGGTGTCGCAGGTTGTACCGGGTAGCATGGTCCAATTCCAAAGTGGTTCAATGTTTCGGTACTCCTTCCCGTTACTTTGGATGAGACTCACGCCATCGTTCAAAAAGGCACCCTTGAGGTTTTCTGAATTAATCGATTCGATTTTCTTTACATACTCACCATGCGTTTTAACGCTCATCATATAATTGTTTCCTTTTAAGTAAACCATATAATCGCTTCGCCAGAAACCCCGGTTGCCAACTAATGTGCACTGTTTCGACTTGTCTGTGTCAAAACCGTCCAGATTAAATGAACAGGCATCTACCGGATAGCTCGACTGAATCAGGTTGAAATTGCTGTTTAAATCCATCCCCCGTTTCAGGTCACAATTAAAACGAAGCTGTCTGCCTATAGCCGTTATGTCCATTCCTTTATCAAAGATGGTCCATCTTAATCCGTTTGAACAATAATCAAAAAGGATTTTTTCTTTAACCGCTCCGAATGCAAACTCTGTTTTTAC
>JAUZOM010000304.1 GCA_030706465.1 Bacteroidota bacterium
ATGTCCAGAGAATTGGATAAAAATGATTTTACGAAAAAAGGCAGAGATAATTCCTTGTACCCAACGATCTCTGTAAACTATAATATTAGTGAAACACAAATGCTTACATTTGGGCTCAAACAAAATCTTACCAGACCGAGTTTTAAATTCTATAACCCCTTTAAATATCTCTATACTCCTACCATGCTTGTAAAGGGGAATCCGGATCTTAAAGCCAGCAGGACAACAGCGGCAGATTTGACGTATATTCTTCAGCCCTCGCAGTCCCAAATGTACATGCTGAACGGTGGAATAAGTTATACCGAGAAATTAATTTTCCCGGGAATGGAAGTAGATTCTTTGACAAAGATTCTGATTTTTTCTCAGCAGAATCTGGGTGATTTGCAAGAAATATATCTTTATTTAACAGCACAAAAAAGTTTTACCAAATGGTTTTCATTGTATACATCGCTCATGGTTTCCCAGGATAAATATATACGAATGAGCGATTCGTTAAAAGGAAACAGTGAGAATCATCCGGCAATGGCGTTATCTGTAAATGGTAGCATCGTTTTACCTATGAAAGTGAATTTCCACTTTATGTATAACTTTAATTCATCGAGCATAACGGCACAGGGGAAAAACCTCAGCACGCATTTTGTGAATTTTACTTTCGATCGTTCATTCTTAAAGGATAAAATAGGGACTTCACTGACAATTACCAACCCATTTCATAGCATGAAAAACGTTCAGGAATATAATACGCCATTAATGAAACTCCAGTATAAAACTTTTATGGAATCAGCTGTTTTCAGATTAGGGTTGAGTTACAAGTTTGGAACGGTGAAAAAAAGCACTATTCAAAAGCAAAATGCAATTATAAATACACGTTTATAAAATTAATCATTGTTATCTGGTGAAAATTAATAACTATTTTTCTTCATTGTAACTAATTCGATTTATCGAATCTCGAATATCGTATTACAGTTTACAAACAAGGCATTATTTGATGGATAGTGCGGTCATTGCGAAGTTTTACTTCCTACTTTGTTAAAATTTAGTGGTTCCAAGGTTTCGGATTTTGGTAGTGAAAGTGAATATAATCAACCTGAATTTGAAAACAAGTTTTACATTTCCTGCAAACCAAATGTGAGAGGTGTGTTGTCAGAAGGCACTATGAAATTCAGGCCGTTTTTAATAATATCGGTTCAGAACCTAATAAAATATACCATTCTGTAAAAGATTTTAACATTGATGAGGATACTTTATGTGTAAAATAGTTTTTAAAATTATTCATAATAGTTGAGCAATGTATTTTGAGTTCATACTGCTGTGAGTGGTCCGAATCACAAGGTATATATATAACTGCTATTTAGGAGACAGGGTTTGAGTCTTATTACTTTTTCCCATTTATTTCTTATCGACTATGATAAACTGAACTGAGCGGGGAGGGGAGTCAATCCTGATTCCCTTTTTTATTGTGGACGAAAATGCTTTTATACCTTCAATATCTTTAGGCCCTCCGGCTCTATATTGGGGCCCTATGCCATTTACAAAGACCTGTTGAGAAAATTCTCCATTGTCATTGCCACCGGTAAGCGTGTAAAAATAGAATCTTTTTCCTGCTTTGAAGTTGTGGAGTTGCAGACTGACATTTTGAGCCTTTGTGCCAGTGTTAACGATGACGATGCCTGCTTCACCGGAACTGAACGTTGACGAATAAACCAGCAACGTGTCGTTGTTTGTCGTATTGCTCACTACATGATCGCCAAAGCATCTTTGGAAATAGTACATGTAATACCAGGCCGGCCTTGGATTCCACCTGGGTACTCCGGGTTCGTCTCCCTTGCTGAAGATGCCATGATCGTTGCCATTGCTGTATCCATTGGCCAAGTTCCACCGACTCGCCATGCCATATTTACTTTTAGCCAGTTCACCCAATACAATGGCGCTATGCATTCCATTGATGAATGAACAACATTGCATGGAGCCCTGGGCAAAGATATTCCATTCGGTTAAGGCTACCGGTTTCGGTGCGACTGCCTTTTCGCTGTTCAGGCTATTAAGGTAAGAGACCATTCGTTCTGTCTCTTTCTTTGCGGAGGCTAATACGATGGCAGCAGAAGAGTTTTGCTCATAAGGGGTGTAATAGCAATGGATGATGTAAAAATCGATAGCTTGCTTTGCCATGTCAAGTACCCCGTCATTCCAGCCCTTTTCTATCTCGCCTCTGCGGGTTTGTTTAGGAGTTTCTAAGATTACGGCTCCAATGTGAATATCGGAATGAATTTCCCTTGCGGCAGCCCGCATTGAATCTGCAAATATTTTTAAGTGGGAACCATAAAGCTCTCCTGAAATATAACGGGGTTGATGATCCTTGCTTTTAGCCGTATCGATGACATAGCCGGCCTGCCATGGGCCATAGTTTTCATTTCCAATTTCCCAGTATTTGGTCCTTCCTTTGTCGTAACGAACCCAGTTGGCTGCATAATGTGCCGCTTGCTGAACCGGGTGCGGTGAGGTTCCATAACGTCCGTAACCGTAATTGACGCAAATGATACCGGTACTGTTGGTCATTTGTAACATCTTGTAATAGTTATCGACGGATAAGGTTGAGGGATTCCCGTTCATGCCATAAAAGAAATTTTCTCTTTTCGGCTTGCGATTATCTCCATAGAGAATGGTATCGGGAACATCTGCCGGTTTATTGCCCGGCTTGGCATCCCAGAAAAAAACATTGCTGAGGTTGCCTCCGGGGTAACGGATGATATGGGGGGATAATGTCCTGATAGCCTTGATCAGCTCCGGCTGGTCGACCATATTGGTCATATAGGTGTTGGCATTGTTTCCATATATATATGGGGATACTTTCGATAGGGTATCCGCGAAATTGACGATGACCGATACCGTTGATGAAGGATCGGGTTGTTTGCAATCAAGGTATGAGGGGATAATGGCCTTTTGGGGTTTGAAATCGTTTAGAAAGAAACCTTGCGTGTTCTGGGCCTGCAAGGGACCAATGGCAAAGCCCGCCAAACATGTTACAAAAATCAGCAAGTGGAAGGCAGCACTTTTCATGATGTAAAAGCAGATTTATAATTTAAGAAAGGAGCTAATTACCGATTAAGAATAATAGGTCGTTTCATTTGACATAATTAATAAATTATTGAATACAAATACAATTTGATATTGATTTATTTGACTTATAGTTTTGAATGTTATAATTAATTTAATTGCAGAATAAGGTCGATCTATAAAAAAAGAAGGCCGTCTCTTTTGGAGAAGGCCTTCTATATAAATATTAACGAACTAATTTTTAGCTTTTAGTTCTCATTTTGTAGAAGGAACGGTATACAAAATAGAGAGCAATGAGCAGGAATACGCTTCCTACAAT
>JAUZOM010000305.1 GCA_030706465.1 Bacteroidota bacterium
AGAATACGTGCCTGTCACGCATGTGGTCGCGGGTTCGAGTCCCGTCCGGTCCGCCAACAAAGAGTTCTTTAAGAATGTATTTGATGAAAAATCGTATAGATTTTGGGTCATCAAATCAATGGATCGGTAGTTCAGCTGGTTAGAATACGTGCCTGTCACGCATGTGGTCGCGGGTTCGAGTCCCGTCCGGTCCGCCAGGGAGTAGAAATACTCCCTTTTTTTATGTCCGTACATTATTAAATGTACTGATTTAATATATAGATAATCTGTGGTTTAGGTTATATGTGACGGCCTCGGCATGTTGTGGAGATTAACCCGTTTAAATTTCCATAATGAACCTGGTCGGTTATATAATAAGGCCCTGAATTATTCCTTTAGTTGCTATCTTTGCTCTTTTAAGACTGTTGGCATAAGAAATTTGTTTTCAGGCAAATGATTGGACAACTCTAATTTTCTCAACGTAAATGCATTGACAATGGCACAAACATATTTATATCTGTTTTTAGCAATAGTATCACTGAGTTATGTTTTGGGGATGATTTTAGACCGGCTCAATACCCTTCATTGGTGTAACGGGCTTCCCGTGAGGCTAAAGTCAATTATTACAGAAGAAGAATATCAAAGATCGATCAGCTACTATAAACAACACGGTAACTTATCAAACTGGGAAGAAAGCCTATCCTTTGTCATCATATTTTTCGTTTTAATTTGGGGCGGATTTGGTTGGCTCGATAGTGCTTTAAGGCACCTGTCGACTCATTTCCTTCTTTTGCCACTCCTGTTTTTTGGGACACTGGGTTTAATATCAGGCGTGATTGCTTTACCATTTGAAATTTATTCAACATTTGTAATTGAAGAACGATTTGGATTTAACAAAACCACTGTCCGTACTTATTGCATGGATAAATTAAAAAGTCTTGTCCTATCCATCATCATCGGAGGTGGAATTTTATCTTTAATCATTACGATTTATCATTATACGGGAAATTGGTTCTGGATCCTTGCCTGGGGTGTCGTTATCGTCTTCAGCATCTTTTCGGTCATGTTTTATTCCACCTTGATCGTTCCACTCTTCAATAAACAAAAGCCTTTGGAAGAAGGTGAAACCCGTCAGGCAATTGAATTATTCGCCCAAAAGACCGGCTTTAAGTTGGACAATATTTTTGTGATTGATGGTTCAAAACGTTCCACAAAAGCAAATGCCTATTTTACCGGTTTTGGTAAAAAGAAAAGGATTGTACTCTATGATACGCTAATCAACAATCATAATGCCAATGAACTTGTTGCCATTTTGGCTCACGAAATTGGACACTATAAACACCGTCATATATTAAAAGGAATGGCTTTGTCATTTCTTGAAACCGGAATTGTTTTTTTCCTGTTATCCAGGTTCATCGATCCTTCGACGTCACTGGCTCAAAATATCTGTGCAGCTCTTGGAGCTGCACAACCCACATTCCATGTAGGAATTCTGGCATTTGGACTTTTGTATAGCCCTATTTCAACGCTGATAAGCATTTTTACAAATGTGCTCTCCCGTCATTTTGAATATCAGGCTGATGGTTTTGCTGGCACGCACTGCGATCCTGATGATTTGCAGCAAGCCTTAAAACGCTTGTCCGTTGATCATTTAAGTAATTTGAATCCACACCCTTTTTATGTGTTTATTCATTATTCACATCCACCACTAATAAGCAGACTGGAAAGATTGGAAAGTTTGAAATAACCTTTAGAAAAGTGATTTTATAGCTTGTCCGGAGAGAAATGAAAGCGTATATGCCGTATCAATGCTGCGTGCCGAATTAAAATCACTAATGGCTGCCCATATTTTTCTGAGCTTGCGATAGAGTAATCCACGATTGAGATAGGCTTGTATATTTTTTGAATTAAGCCTTAGGGTCATTGTATAATCTGAAATCGCCTTCCCAATTTCCCCTTTTCGTTCATAAACAATTGCCCGTTGGAAATAGGCCAGTTCATATTTAGGATTCATTGCAATGGCTTGATTACAGAGTTCGATAGAGGCATCTAAACTACCGGCCTCAGAACAGATTACAGCCTGTTTCAACAGCTCGGGTGCCGTCCGTTGTCCATAAGATGAACTTATTAAGCTAAAACTGATTAACAAAATAAAAAACGTTCTAAACATAAGGCCATTTTTTATTTGGAGGTTAAATTAATTTGTATGGGCGACTGCTAACCTATTTTGTTCTGGAATTGTTTAATGTATTTGACGATTATTTAAAATTAAAGTTACAAACTTGACGTCTAAATTAAATCCTTGTATCGAAAATAGTAACAAACTCATTAACTTTGCAAACCCAATACGAAGTCACATAATTTGATACTTATTAAGTGAAAGCATTAATTACGAAAATCGTTACGACAATCAGAACTTTCATCAAGCTGCGTCCTGTGCAACTTGTTCTGTATTATATCCGGTTTATTTATAATAAGTTAAAAGCACCTAAAGGAGTTTCATGGTATAAGAAATTACCTTATTGGTTCGTGCAAGCCATAGTGGTTTTATTTTTATTAGTTATTCTGATTGACATGAATTTTCTTTGGCTGTTTGGTCGTTCACCAAGGGTCATGCAGTTAAACAATCCAAAGATGAATGTTGCTTCAGAGCTTTATTCAGCCGATAATGTATTAATCGGAAAATATTTTTATGAAAACAGGGTTCCGGTTGAATACAATGAAATATCTCCGACAATGATTCATGCTCTGGTTTCGACCGAGGATGTCCGATTTTACAAACATCATGGAGTAGACATACGATCAACGTTCGGAATTTTCTTGTCTATGGCTCAGGGTGAAAAAAGAGGAGGAAGTACCATTACCCAGCAGCTGGTTAAAAATCTTTTTAAGACCAGGGAACATTATTCAAGAGGGTTATTGGGTTATATTCCCGGACTTAGGGTCGTGATATATAAAGCCAAAGAATGGATAAATGCCGTTAAGATCGAATTTTTTTATTCCAAAGAGGAGATTTTAACCATGTATTTGAATACGGTAGATTTTGGAAGTAACTCATATGGCATTCAATCTGCTTCAGCCACCTTTTTTGGTAAAAAGCCCGGTGATCTGAATGTTGAAGAATGTGCATTGCTTGTCGGTCTGCTCAAAGCACCATCCTATTACAGCCCGGTTACAAATCCGGAAAATGCATTGGCACGTAGAAATACAGTCATCGATCAATTGGTTAAATATAAATACCTCTCAAGGGCGAGTGCGGATTCGATCAAAAAAATTCCTATCCATCTGCATTACAGAGTCGCCGGGAATTATGATGGTGAAGCATTGTATTTCAGGGATGCGGTTGCGCGTGAATTGCAGGACTGGCTTAAGGAAAACAAAAAAGACATTTA
>JAUZOM010000306.1 GCA_030706465.1 Bacteroidota bacterium
AAAAAATCAATGGAGATATTTGGTATCGGGCCCTCTATAATTATTGATACGGCCGTCATTGACGATCAGGGAGATCTTGGTGAAAAACGAATTGCCAAAAAACTCGATGTTATTAAGAAAATAGACTGAGATATTTTATTGATTGCCACTAATACGTTCGGTGAGGTTGAGGAAATGTTGATTCAGAAATATGATAAACACAAAGTAGCTTACCTGATTGTAAATAATAAAGCCGATATGGAACCATTGTTGAATGAAACAATCAGGAGAATCCAACAATTCACAGCGGCTTCGATCGTTGAGTTTAGTGCTAAAACCAAATATAATATCGATGGAATTATTGAAGCGCTTAAAAGTACCATTCCGGAAACAACCTATCAAAATCCATCGTTGCTGAAAGGGCTAATCAACCGGGGCGATATCGTTATGCTGATTACCCCGGTTGATTCAGAGGCTCCTGACGGAAGAATGATCCTGCCCCAAGTCATGGCGATTCGGGATGTACTGGATAATGATGCCATCAACATTGTGGTGAAAGAAACGGAGGCTGAATTATTCTTACAAAAGACGGGCATACGCCCTAAGTTAGTAATCACCGACAGCCAGGCATTCGGATTTGTCAACAAGATTATACCGGCTGATATTCCATTAACGGGATTCAGTGTGGCTTATGCAAATATGCGGGGGCCTTTTGATGAATATGTAAAAGGGGCAAAAAAGATTTCCGAATTGAAAGATGGGGACAAGATACTGATTCTGGAATCGTGTACGCATCAGGTAAGTTGTGATGATATAGGACGTTTTAAAATTCCACGTTGGTTGAAAGCATTTACCAGGAAGCAACTGGAATTCGATGTAGTAGCCGGGTTGAATGAAATAACGACACCCATTACCGATTATGCATTGGTAATTCAATGCGGAGGTTGTATGATTACCAGGAAACAGGTATTCAGCAGGTTGTATGATGCCATAGAAGCAGGCGTTCCGGTTACGAACTACGGTTTATCCATTGCCTATATGAATGGAATTTTTGACCGGGCCATTGCTCCGTTTATTCACTAAGCCATGGCATCCGTAAGCGAAATATTAAATAAGGTGGAACTATCCAAAGCGGATGTTATCCGTCTGCTTTCGATTACGGAAGCAAGCGAACAGGAAGCATTACTAAAAAAAGCATATTCGGTTAAAGAGAAAACTATTGGCAGGAATGTATATCTACGCGGCCTGATTGAGTTTTCCAACTGTTGCCGGAAGAATTGTTTGTATTGCGGTATCAGAAGCGGGAATGCGAAAGTTACCAGGTATACGCTCACCGATAAAGAGATATTGAAAGTGGTTGAATTTGCTTTTAATAATCGGTTTACCGGAATTGTGCTGCAATCGGGTGAACAAAACAACCCGGACTTTACAAAAAGAATTAAAGGGCTTATCACCGGAATAAAAGAAGCAACGAACCCTGAATTTCGTATCACCCTCTCACTTGGAGAACAATCATTCGACACGTACAAAGCATGGTTTGATGCAGGTGCCCAACGGTATTTATTGAGAATTGAGACTTCCAATGAGGAACTTTATAAACGGATCCATCCCGATAATGAATTGCATTTATTTAAAGCCCGCCTCCAATCTCTTGAAGATATTCAGAAAATCGGTTATCAAACCGGAACGGGCGTCATGATTGGCTTACCTTTTCAAACCATTGAAGATCTGGCGAATGATTTATGGTTTATAAAACAAAGGAATATTGATATGGTGGGGATGGGACCCTACCTGGAACATGCAGGTACCCCGTTGTTCAGGTATAAAGATTCATTGCTGCCACTCACAGAAAGACTCAATTTATCGCTCCGCATGATAGCTGTGTTACGAATCCTGATGCCCTATATCAACATTGCTTCTACCACTGCACTTCAAACGATCGTTCCAATGGGAAGGGAACAGGGGCTGATGGCAGGAGCTAATGTGATCATGCCTAACCTTACTCCCGGCAAGTATCGTGGCTATTATCTTTTGTATGATAACAAGCCTTGTATCGATGAAGAGGCTGATGAATGTCTGGATTGTCTTGCCAACAGGATCAAAATGGTTGGAGAAGAAATCATGTACAATGATTATGGTGATTCAAGACATTACAAGAACCGAAAGCACGCTGCAGATCAATAATAGAGTTTATGTCGAATAAGAAGTTATTATATTCAAAAACAAAGGAATAAGAATAACCACTAAGACACGAAGAACACTAAAAACCACTAAAAAATCAAATGAAACAGAGGACACTAAGATAAAAACATAGCTGTTTTTATCTCTCTAAATCAATGATTTCCAATATTGCCAGTAACAAATAAAGCATATCTATTTTTTACTTTGTGTTCTTTTTTTTAAGAAAGAAATTGATATGAATTTAATTTTTGTGTAACTTCGTGTTCTTCGTGTCTTAGTGGTTATTCTTTTGTTTTCAATTGTTTAGTAAATTAATCGGAATAAAGTCTAATTAACATGATCTTCAGCACACAACAATTACGTCCTAATAAGTATTATTTTTTGAATGATAATGTGTATGGAGCAATTGATGTGACTTTTCTCCTAACGGATAACCTAAAAACTCCTCATAGATTTGTTTTATCTGAGGATTTTCGTGTGACTTACGTAGTTTCTTTCCTTCGTCTTCCTGATAAATGGCATTGATTCTCTTTTTCCTGACGGAATCATCGGTGTACCTGGGTTGTCCGCCTCCTCCAATGCAACCTCCGGCACACGTCATGACTTCAATAAAGTGAAACTCTTCACCCCGGTTAACGGCTTCGAGTATCCGGCGTGCATGGCTGAGAGAATGAGCTACCCCGACTTTAACTTCTATTCCCTCCAGAAAACTCCATTCCGGCAGCGTCCCGGTAAAAGTAATGCTTGCTTTTTTTAATCCTTCAAGTCCCATTAAGGGTTCGATATGCAGTTTATTGGTTGGCAATTCCCGGCCGGTAACCACTTCATAGACCGTCCGGATGGCAGCTTCCATAACGCCACCCGTATTGGCAAATATATCTCCAGCTCCCGACGATATGCCCATGGGAGCATCCATGATCCCATCAGGCAGGTCCCTGAAATCAATACCGGCTTGTTTGATCATTCTTCCCAATTCGCGGGTAGTAAGTACATAATCAACATCAGCAATGCCATGCTGATTCATTTCGGGACGTTGGGCTTCATATTTCTTTGCCGTGCAAGGCATAACGGACACTACGACTATATTTTCCGGGTTCTTACCGATTTTATCGGCATAATAAGTTTTTGCTATGGCTCCAAACATCTGTTGCGGTGATT
>JAUZOM010000307.1 GCA_030706465.1 Bacteroidota bacterium
CTGCATAAAAATAATCAACACAAACGAAAACGAAAGCACAAATACATTGAGCCAGGTCTTCAGCCCGTTGCCGATTAAGCTTCGCAAAGCGGTTTTTATAAGTAACAGCATGATTTTATAATTTAAGATGGCCCCCAGCCCCTAAAGGGGAGTTCGGTTAGTTACATCTATTCAACCTTCTATTAAAAAAACGATACGAAAAAATAGTAATTCAATTCCCCTTTATGGGTTAGGGGTTGCCTGATCTTCCACCACTTTCCCATCTTCCAGCCGAATAATTCTTCTCAAATATCCGATCACCTTTTCATCGTGTGTGGCGAAAATAAAAGTGGTCTTTAGTTCTTTATTCAACTTTTCCATGGTTTGCAAGATGTTGTGTGAGTTCGCAGCATCCAGGTTTGCGGTGGGCTCATCGGCCAACACCAGCGATGGGCGCTTCACCATGGCCCGGGCTATTGCCACACGCTGGCACTCGCCACCCGAAAGTTGTGAAGGACGAGAATTAACCTTTTCTTTTAATCCTACCCATTCCAGCGTTTCCAACACGCGTTGTTTCCGTTCATCTGCTGACATATTCAACAACAGCAAGGGAAATTCTACATTTTCGAACACTGTATAAACCGGCAGGAGGTTGTAATTCTGAAAAATAAAACCAAGTTTCTCCTTTCGGAGTTGTGCCGCTTCTTTAGGGGTCAACGTTCCAACCGATTTACCCAAGACAACGACTTCACCTTCCGAAGGAACATCCAGCGACCCGATTATATTCAACAGGGTGGTTTTACCCGATCCGCTCGGGCCTACAAATCCGGCAAACTCCCCTTCCGTGAATGCAAGATCCACGTTCTTTAAGGCAGTAAAGAATCCGGTCCCGATAGGAAATCTTTTTAGAAGGTTTTTTACTTCAACGATTGTTTTCATATGATTTTATAGTTATTTGCTCCGCCGCGTTACCTAATTCCTGTAACTCGTATTTATTCGTGTAATTCGTATTTAATTTATTCGTGCAATTCGTGTTTTCTAAAAATTATAATTCACCATCAGTTGGATCCCTTTCCCGGCAAATAGGCTTTTCCCCTGCGATTGTGATATGGATAACGGAGTTTCAGGGTTCCAGTACCCGATAGCATATAACGTCCAGTTATCATAGGTCCGGGTCCAGTTTACATAATTGTATACCAACTTATTGGAGGGAATATAAAAGACCATGGCCGACACATTATCAAGGATACTTACCGGATAAGTGAACAGGCTCCCGATCACATTTAAAGCCATCCCATTCACCAGAAAGCGGTCACCGGTATGATACCGGAAGTATTCCAGTGTCATTCCTAATCCGCTCCCGACTCCGAACGTATAATCGGCTCCCAGATTCCACGAATCCTGCACGGTCGGAAGGTTGTAGGTGTTTGCATCCAGCTTGGTCACACTCGATTCAAACCACAGCCCTATCCCCAGGTCCCATTTCCCGTCTATCCCAATCCTCTTTTCGTTTAACAGGGTATTCTCAGGTGCACTTAGGATAGCAGTATGAACATCGACATCCCTGAAATTGGTACTGATTGCCAATTGTCCCGGTCCGGCCGGTAATTGGATCCGTCCGCCAACTTCCGGCTGCCATGGGGCACTGCCAATCATTTCATAACCTTTCGGATTTTTATTTCCCATCAATCCCCACAACCAGATATTGGCATTATTCGGGAAATAATATCGTCCCAGGGCGCCATAAACCCCTTCCGTCAGTTGCAGGGGATCGCGTACATCCAGTTCATCAAACCACATCAAGGGGCGGAATAGTTTTGCCGATCCGAAGTTAATCTTTTGCAAGCCCAGCCGGACTTCCCATTTATCGGTTGCATAACGGGCCCACACACGGTACGGTTTAAACTGTCCCCTCACACTATCGTATCGCAGGCCGGTAAAGCTTGCAGACCCATTAATATTCAAAGATGCTTCAAAGTCTATTTTGGAGTTGGGGGCCAGATTAAAATTTCCCAATATGGTAGGGACAAAACGTCCTCCGGCTTGTACCCCAAACGGTTTCTCGAATTGTCCAATCCCCCACGCTGTCAACTGCCCGTTGAGTGTTATCTTTGTCGAATCTTCCTGTGCTGGCAGGAAACAGAAAAACAATAATAATGTGAGAGTAATTCTTACACGTAAAGCCATAATTATAAATCATGCATTATGAATTGTTTTTACCGGCATAATGCCATAAATCAATGATTGCGAAACCTGCCGTGTCATCGAATCGGCATCCGGGAATAAGGACATAAGTTCCTGCGTTCCACACAGGTCAACTGTTTTCTGCATCAACCACATAACATAATCCAGGTTCAAACGGGGGTTCATCTCACCGGCTACCTGCGCTTTCTGAAAGAAATTGCGCATCAGGACCATCGATTTTTCAATAATAGCGTTGAATAGTGCCAGCAGTTCCCCTGCTTCCGGATTATAGAAATCAGCGACGAACTCCATGGAGATAGTCTCTCCTATTTCGTACTTATAGGCAAAGATCTTCTCTATCTTTTCCGAAAATGGTGCGTCACAGTTGATAATATCTTCGTATAGAGTAAACGCTTCTTCCATGACTTCGTTGAAGATATAAATCACCAATGCCGTTTTATTCTCATAAAAAGTATAAAATGTTTTCCGACTGACGTTTGCTTTCTTACAAATTTCATCAATTGTTACTTTTTTAAAGCCATGCTTCCAGAAAAGTTCCTTCGCCTTCTGCTCTATTTGTTGTTTCTTAGTCAATTTCATAGGTTACAATGTAAACATTATTGCAGCAAAGTTACATTTTATATTTATATATAGAAATTTTGTTACCTGATATTTTCTGCTCTTTGTAAAATAATTTTCAGCACCCGATTCAGTAAGAATTACCGGAAATGTAGTTTTTTGTTTCCTAATCTTTTACCGCACACGCCAATCAGTCCCTGCCATTCAGTCAACCGGAATTTGCCTGCATAACATTCATTAAACTGTCCACCCTACTTACTATGCAGATCGGTTTGCTCCGCCTTTTATTCACCATCGATTCGCTATCGATTCGGAGCTGTCTCTTACATAACCCTATACAACCCGTATTTATTTTATATAGTACTACTTTACTAAATTAAAACAAAACAACTAATTCAAACCACAATAGTCACAATAGAACACAAAAACAAAATAAAAAAGAACATAATTTTAAAATACCGATCTGTATTTTAAGATTATAAACTCAGGAAGATGGCTGAAAACAGGAATTCTATTGTGAACCTGTGTGTCTATCGGGATTCGTTCTTTATTTTGGTAAAGTAGAA
>JAUZOM010000308.1 GCA_030706465.1 Bacteroidota bacterium
AGATATTGTGGGTAGAGTTTCAAAAGTGGTTTTGTGTTTTATTTTTTCTGAAGTCATGCTAATAATATTTGATAACTAAAAAATAGTTGTGCAAAGATATACAAATTTTGTGTCAGCAAAAAAGGAAAAGGTGTCAAAGCAACACAATAATAATTTATTTTGAAGATATTATTAACTTAGTGTAAAAAAAACACATATTTCTTTGGCTGATTAAAAAATACCTTCTATATTTGCAGCGACAAACTTATTGTGTTTTTGACACTATAAAAACAAGAGAATCTTAAATCGTTAAGGTTTTAATCATTGAGTCAGAATAAGCCGTTAATCGATACTGTCTTATAAGGCAACGTGCTTTTGAAGCTAACTGGCTGTTTATTTGGCTTGAAAATGAAAAGGGAGTTGAATTTAAGACTCGATTTCATTTCTATCACTAAATCCGGGCGTTTCAAAATAAACAATCAATGTTACTAAATTGTTACAAATAAGTGTAAAATTGGATTGCTCGAAGGTAAAATATTAAAAGATAGTTTATACATTCTCAGGAGGTTTGTAAGGTTCGCTACTTACGATATTAATGAAATAGGTTGCTTTACAAAAAGTGTAAAACAGAATAAATTCAATAGCAGGATATTTTAGTAATGGTCAAGAAACCATGTCCTATTTTATAGAATCCGACCTTTCCCAAGGAGAGGAAATTTGCCGAGAGCTGAGAAGGCAATTATAGAACTTTATATTCGTACACTTACTTAATATTATAGATGCGGATTTAGCTTTCGCAGATACTAATAATGGATGGATCGCTAACCCCGTAAATCCTGTATTATGAACTGGAAATCTTTCAACTAAGATCACATATAAATAATTAACTAAATATTTAATAATCAATGAAGAACACAAAAAGAAATCAAGTAAGCGCACGCGTGCTTTATCTTGGCACCCGCTTGTTTCAGCGAATTTTGCCTATCTTATTTTGTCTGGCTATCTCGTTGAACGTATCGGCGCAAAAGGCGACTATCACAGGTCTAGTGGTCGATTCAAAAAATGAACCGGTGATTGGCGCAACTGTCATGATTAAGGGAACTTCTACCGGAACAGTGAGTGATTATAATGGAAAATTTTCATTGGAAGCTACGGGGAGTGATGTCCTTACTATTAGCTATGTAGGAATGTCAACTCAACAAATAACCGTTGGTAGCTCAAAGAACATTCGTGTTGTGTTGAAAGAGGATACCAAGGCATTGGATGAGGTCGTTGTGATCGGTTACGGTACTGTCAAGAAAAAAGACATCACCACTTCTGTGGCCATTGTTTCAACGAAAGACATTGACGAGAGGCCTATTATTTCGGCAGCATCGGCTATCCAGGGAAAAGCAGCGGGAGTAACAGTTGTTCAACCAAGTGGGGAACCCGGTGCCGGAATGGTGGTACGGGTTCGTGGAAATACTTCTATTACAGCCAGTAATGACCCGTTGTACGTTGTTGATGGAGTACCCATGAGCGAAATAAACTTCTTATCGCCAAACGATATTGAAAGTATGCAGATTTTGAAGGATGCTTCCTCGGCTGCTATTTATGGGTCGCGCGCATCGAATGGTGTTGTTTTAATCACGACAAAAACGGGTTCAAAAGGACAGGCAAAAATTTCGTTTAATGCTCATGCAGGCGTTACCCAGGTGGTAAAACAAATGCAATCGCTTAATACCACCCAATACAAGGCCTTGATGGATGAAATAGGATCGGTGACACTTCCCGATGGATTGACAGACCAGACAGATTGGTTTAAAGAAACTTACCGAACCGGAATCACTCAAGATTACCAGTTATCAATCTCGAATGCAACGGATAAAATGAGATATTTTGTATCCGGTGGATATACCGATGAAAAAGGGGTGATCCAGGTTGCTTACTATAAACGTTATAATTTCAGGGCAAATCTGGAAAACCAGATACGCCCGTGGTTTAAATTGAATACCAATCTGGCTTATTCCGATTATAGCGATAATGGAATTATTTCCGGAACTGGCTCGAACAGAGCGGGTGTCATCTTGTCCGTAATAAATACTCCTACCTATGCCCCCATTTGGGATCCGACCACTCTTACAAACGGTCTACCCACTAAAACTTCTCACTATTATGATAATTTTTATGGTGCCCAGGTTACCAGTCCGGTAGAAAACATGTCGCGTACGGCAGATAACCAAACGAATAATAATCGGTTTGTGGGTAGTGTGAGTGGTGAAATTACATTTTCACCGGATTTAAAATTTAAATCGACCACTTCGTTGGACCGGGTGTATTATATTTCTACCAGTTTCCTCGATCCGATTCAAACAACTTATGGTCGTAGCCAGCATGGCTCTGCTTCCGATAACAGGTCATTAAGCACGATAATGGTGTATGACAACATATTGACTTATGATAAAAAGATTGATAAGAATAGCTTTAGCCTAATGGGTGGAACATCCTATACCTCTTCAACCTGGAATCAAAGTTATATGACAGCTACTCATTATGCCACGTCCGATATCCAGACTTTAAATGCAGGGAATAAAATTGAACAGGGAAGCGGAACTTCTGCTTCAGAATGGGGAATCATGTCCTACATTGGTCGAATAGCTTATAATTACGACAGTAAATATCTAATGACCGTCAATTTCCGTGCAGATGGTTCTTCGAAACTTGACCCGAATCACAGATGGGGTTATTTCCCTTCTGCATCAGCTGCCTGGCGTATTTCGTCCGAAGATTTTATGAAAGATATTAGTTGGATTGACGATTTTAAATTGCGTGGAGGATGGGGACAAACCGGTAACCAATCGGGAATTGGTGATTATGCGTATTTACAACGTTATAATATCCAGAGACAAGAATGGTGGCACATTCAGAAACAACCTGATCTTACTTATATTTATGACAAATGGGATGCTTTACCAGCTTTGTCAATTGCAAATATGAAGAACAGCGACTTGACTTGGGAAACCACTTCACAGTCAAACGTTGGTCTTGATTTAACAATACTGAAAAACAGGATTAATTTAACTGTCGATGCTTATTACAAATATACCACCAACTTACTTATGGATGTTCCCCTTCCATCTACAGCTCCAGTAAGCTCCCTTACCCGGAATGAAGGGGAAATGAGTAATAAGGGTATTGAATTTGCCATAAATACAAAAAATTTCACTGGAAAATTTAAATGGGAAACAGATTTTAATATCTCATTCAATAAGAACCGCGTTGAAAAACTTACGTTGCAACAGACTTACTATTTTGGACAGACGTCCATGGGTGAAAA
>JAUZOM010000309.1 GCA_030706465.1 Bacteroidota bacterium
GCAGCTATAAAATCCGAAACAGCAAGCCGGGAAGCATACCGGTTTACCAATCAGAAATACGAAGCCGGAAAAGCAACAATATATGAATTGTATCAGGCCAAGAGTAACCTGACGCAAGTATTGTCAGAACAAGCGCAGGCCAAATACGAGTATTTTTTCAGGATAAAACTTTTGGAACTGTTGAAATAATCGCTAATCGGATAATGCGTTGATCTGCTAACAAGGCAAGATGCCTAAACTGGAAAAAGTGATGTTGGAACTGATGTAAAGCTTTGAACAGTAGAGTCTGTTTTATTTTGAGCATCTTCTTTACATATGACTTTTAACGTGAAACTTATAACTAACAAAACATGAATGCAGATAATATTAAATCGCAAATGCGAAAAGGCTACCTGGAATATTGCATTCTACTTATTCTAAGGAAAAAACCGGCCTATACTTCAGATATCATTTCCGAACTAAAAGAGGCAAAACTAATTGTGGTGGAAGGTACTTTATATCCTTTGCTGACCAGGTTGAAAAACGGAGAACTGTTGGACTACAAATGGGAAGAATCCACCCAGGGGCCACCGCGTAAATACTACGAAATGACATCACAGGGTGCCAGTTTCCTGGAAGAGTTGGAAAATGCCTGGAACGAGATTAACAATGTTGTAAAAAAAATAAAAGGAGAAATCTAAAACCGATATTAATTAATGACATTATGAAAAAGACATTAACAGTAAATTTGAATAACATCGTTTTTCATATTGATGATGATGCGTATGAAATGCTCCAGACTTATCTTTCCGAAATTGCAGATCATTTTCAATCGGACGATGAAAGAAAGGAAATAATGAATGACATTGAGGCCCGGATAGCTGAACTTTTTAATGAGAAACTTCAGAAAAACAAGAATGTAGTTAACCTGACCGATGTTGAAGAAATTATTGAGGTTATGGGTAAGCCGAGTCAATATACAGGAGATGAAGAAGAACCTGAAACTCCTCCCAAAACAGATAAAAAACAACCCAAATCACGTCGTTTTTACCGTGATCCCGAAAATGCCATTCTGGGAGGTATTGCAGGCGGTTTGGCTGCCTACTTTAATCTTGATGTCACATTGATCCGAATCATATTGGTCATTTTGGTCTTTCTGGGAGTTGGCTTTATCATTCCAATATACATTGTGGTTTGGTTTGTAGCCCCGGCTGCCCTGACTGCATCACAGCGTCTGGAAATGCAGGGTGAAGACGTGACGGTTGAAAACATTAAGACGGAAGTTAACAATGTAAAGAATTACATGGAAAGTGAAAAATTCAAACAATCCGCTCAAAGTGTGGGTGAACGAATTTTAGAAATCCTGCGTTGGTTTTTCAAGATCATCTTTGGGTTTGTAGGAGTCCTGGTTGGACTGGTTGGGATAGTTGTGATTGGAGCATTGATTTTGGCTCTTTTCTTGCTCCTTTTTGACCCTTCCGTATTGAATGGTTTCGCTCCTGACCTAATTTCGAATTGGGCTCTGATTACACCGGAGAAAACGGTATTAATGATTGTTTCACTGATATTGCTTATCGGCAGTCCTATTTTCCTGCTTATCTATTGGTCAACTCACATGGTTTCGGGCCGACGTAATACTTCACATACCGCTTCATGGGTCGTACTTATTCTTTGGCTTGCCGGATTGTTTATGTTCTATAGCGTTGGGGCCAATACGTTGTTTCATATTCATAATCACAATGGACACCAATTTTCAATAAACTGGAGTGATGATGATAAACCGATTGGAAATGAGACCAGAAAATTAGGATCATATCACGCCGTGGATATTTCAGGAAATTTCGAATTAACTTTGAAAAAAGATTCTCTTCAGTCTGTAACCGTAACCTCTCCGGATGATTTCTTATCTAAGGTTGTTACCAAAGTTGAAAACGGCGTATTATACGTTTATTCGGATGGTATACTTTTGAACAGAACAATTAAATTGACCGTTTCCTCTGATTCGATTCGAAGTTTAGTAGCGAAAGGAGCTTGTAAGATTGAGACGGACAACCAACTGGTTGCACCGGACTTCTCGCTTGAACTTCGGGGAGCCAGTGAGGCAAATCTTGATTTGAAAGTTACCGGGCAGATTAGTTTGGATACAAAGGGTGCTTCCAAAGTTGAACTGGCTGGTTCCTGCAAAACATTTAAGCTGAATGGTTTTGGGGCAAGCAAAATTGAAGCTGAGAGCCTTATCGCTAAAGAGGTTGATGCTCATCTTACCGGGGCAACCCATGCGCAAGTTTATGCCTCCGAAAGCCTGAATGCCGAAGCTCGAGGAGCGAGTGAAATAGATTGCCAGGGTCATCCTAAATATGTAAAAAAGACGGACAAGATAGGCTCCAGCATTCATGTAGAATAAAACAGACGTCTTTCCCCAAATGTTGTTTTAAGATTGAAAACCCGCTTTGTTTTTTACGAAGCGGGTTTTTCTTGTGGGTAATACTGTCTGCGCGAATAACAAAGTCCAATTTCGACTTCGTTATTGGCCTGTTCAGTTGTTTTACAACGGCATTAACCAGCTGTCCTATTATAACCAGGTTGGACTGCTTTATAATCACAGTCGGCCGAGGAAACTGGCTTACGCTAAACTGCATGCTGACAGGCTTAGTTGTTTGAAAATTCGAAGAGGATTACCCTGCACTTTTACTGTTTAATAATTTGATTTTTATTTAATATTTAGCTATTTTATTTATTAAAATATAATTTATAAATGTTAATATATAGTACGCTGTTATTTTGTTATATTATTAAGTGATCATTTTTTTTTTGCGAAAAGTATTGCATATTTAAAACGTATTCATTAGATTTGAAGCCTAAACCTGGAATTGAGAAGTATTAACCCATTAATAAAATAAATGCTACAAGGGTCTGTAGCATAGTTTTTATTTTTTATATAATGTGTATTTTTATTAATTAAAATATGTATATTGAATGATTTTTTAACAGACAAATTGAATCCAATAATTTGATTCATTATTGCTATTTCATAACCATCCTTATTTATCCTGTTTGCTTCACAAACCATCATTTTTTTATTTTCATTTTCTATAAAAATGAGATTAGTAAACTGTACATCTGTTTGTCGTCTCAAGTTAGTTGCGAACATTATTAAATTGAGGATTTATAATGAATACTCCTTTTCGCTTTTTTTTGATTCTCATCATCCTAGGAATAAGTAATTGTCTATTTATTCCGAAAGCGAATGCTCAATTTACTATTAAAGAAAACTTTCAGGGTAGTTCTGTTGGAAGTACTATA
>JAUZOM010000031.1 GCA_030706465.1 Bacteroidota bacterium
ACCCGGGATATGGATACTGGTACGGCTGGAGGCTTCTCCGCTCCAGTCGGCACTTTCACCAATCACCAACACGATCTTATCAGCCCGGCGGGTAGCCTCTATAGCTGCCGGGAATCCGCTGCGGTCATCACCCATTTTCTTGCACCCTTCGGAATACATCACATTTTCTTCCCCGTTGTATGCTTTCAGTTCATCCACGATTGATTTCATAAAGTCCCAGTCGCCGGCTGCTTTCCACGAACCCAACAGGTCACGTGCCGAGGCGGCCAGTTCACCGATAACGGCTATCTTTTGCCCTTTTAACAACGGCAAAGTGTTGTTGTCGTTTTTCAATAATACCATGGATTTCCGGGCAACGTCATAGGCAGCCTCCAAATGGGTGGGTGCATATACTTCCCTTTTTTCACGCGCTTCGTTGCAATACAGGTAGGGATCTTTAAACAGGCCCAGCATAAATTTCACCTGTAAAATACGTTTTACGGCATCATCGATCAGTTTTACATCGACCAATCCATCTTTTACCTGTTTCCGGAGGTACTTGAAGTACACTTCCCCCTGCATATCCATATCCACGCCCGCTTTTATGGCCAGCAGGCCGGCGTCCGCTTCATTCGCAGCCACCCCGTGGTTAACCATTTCGTTGATGGAGGTATAATCGGTCACCACGAATCCTTTGAATCCAAGTTTGGTGCGTAAGATATCGGTGAGCAGGTATTTGCTTCCCGAGGACGGAACCCCGAAAAGCTCATTGAATGAAGACATGACGCTCATGGCGCCTGCATCGATAGCCGCCTTGTAAGGAGGAAGGTACGTGTCCAGGAAAACCCGTTCGGACATGTCCACCGTGTTATAATCCCGTCCGGCCAGCGGGGCGCCGTAAGCGGCAAAGTGTTTTACGCATGCCAGGATGGTGAGCGTATCGCTCAGGTCATCGCCCTGGAATCCATGTACACGGGCAGCGGCAATCTTTGCACCCAGGTACGGGTCTTCACCCGCTCCTTCCGATACGCGCCCCCATCGGGGTTCCACCGAGATATCACACATGGGGGCAAAGGTCCAGTTAATGCCCGAAGCAGCTGCTTCGGCGGCCGAAACCCGTGCCGATTTTTCAATGGCAATTAAATCCCAGGAAGCCGATTCGCCCAGGGATATGGGGAAAATCGTTTTGTGCCCGTGGATGACATCATACCCAAACAACAACGGAATTCTTAGCCTGGATTCCTCGACGGCTATTTTCTGGAGTTTGCGTGTATAAGCTGCCGTGTGGGCATTGAATATATTCCCGCAATTCCCTTTCCGGATATCGTCCACGTAGCCTGTCTTGATGGAAGGGCCGGTTACATCCCAGTCGCTGGAATACAGGACCAACTGGCCTATTTTTTCGTCCAGGTTCATTAGCCGGAGAACGGAGTCTGCTTTTTGATCGGGATTGCCATTTGGCGTTATTTTCTGGGCAGAAGCAGAAAGGAAAGAAACTGCTAAAAGGACAAGAATAATATTCTTTTTCATGATGGGTAATTCCTATAGTTAATCAAAACTGAAAAGAGAAAACACGTTTTATATCGAAACGAATGCTTTATCCAAAAGAACCCTACGCCAAAAAAACGACAAAAGCAATCTCTTTTTCATCTTACAACCAAATGATGCACGGAGGTAATTAGATGATAAAGAATAGAATGAGAACTGTCGTAATAAAAATAATTATTCATGATTATAACATAAATTCCATGAAAATGTTGACTGGAATGATAAAATTTGTTTCAGGATGCCATTATTTCTGGTCCAATTTTCAATCGAGTCATTCTTTTGGAGTGTCAAGGGGCTTGCATGTTGACGGAGGCCGGTTTACGCCCCGTTCCGTTAACCATCAGAACGATAACCTATCTTTTGTGCGGCTCGTAAGCTTTTCTTTGTCAAGTTATTTGCCGGTATCTTTGATAATTCGGGCCAGGACTTCGTCTAAACAATGATTTGTCTGATTCCTTCCGTCATCCCGTCCCTCCGGATATACAATCTTATTCAACTGGACAAATGTTCCTGCATTTTACAGGAATTCACACTTAAGGTGCTTGTATTCTTTGGCTGTAATACCGGGTGCGCTGGTCAGTTACCGAAGGAAAACAACCCCGTTCGGGACGAAAGTGGGAGTGCAACTTATCCGATGCGCTGTCATACAGTGACCGGCAAATATATTAATAATTTCACAAATGCAAACAAAATCGCCTAAATTTCTTAAAATTAGTTGTAACCTGTCAATTTTTCAAGGCTATTCCTCCTGCTTGCTGCAACGGGCCCCCGGGGGAGTGCCTGTCCGGGTTTTAATCGTCCACCCGGTTCGTCCGCCTTTTGTCCTAGGACGAACCAAGAGCAAACATAGGACGAACCATACAGATAGTATACGGGAAAGGTGAAGAAGGCGGCATGCCTCGCCCCAACCCCCTCCAATATCTCTCCGATTCCACACGATACCTAAAACGGAAGTACATTTGGCTCCGGTGGAGGTGAGTCTGAAAAACGATGAAAATAAGATCATAATGCTTCCCCTCTTTTCCTGAAATTAATTTTTGACAACTAATCTGTTTTTTTTCTGGTAATTCAGGTCTTTTCCCACAACCTGTCCGGTAGGTCCAATTAATTTATTCACGAATTGTTCTACGTGCAGTCTGCTGCTTTTTTAAAATAGATATATATAATTAAATTGTTATTAAACAGATATTTACAATAACAATAACGGGCCGAATTTTTTGCAGGCTTTGATTTGTACTAAATTGATTTAACTTTTTTATCGTGATGAAACATCAAAAAAATGAATACTTTTGCGCATCTAAATCTAATATCTAAAAAACATTGGTAATCGATACAGGACACTTTACATTCATCCGGTTTTGAAAATAAAGGGACTAATCGGTTTGTGAAAATTGTTATGATAGAAAACGAGAAAGAACACATTTCAGAATTACAGAATGGTTCAAAGGACGCATTTGAACAGTTGTATCATGGTTATGCACCACGACTATATGGGTTTGTCCGTAATCTGACCAAATCGAACGACCTTGCCGAAGAAATTGTCCAGGAAACATTTATAAAAATATGGGATAACCGGGAGTATATCCGTACCGATTACTCCTTTAAATCGTATTTGTTTATGATTGCGCGGAATCATGTTATCAATGTTTTCCGCAAGCAGTCGCTTATCAGCACGCTTGAAGAGTGTGATACCATACAGAACAGCATTGATTTCAGTGAGAATGATACCGACAAGCTTGCCGAACTGAATGAACTGAAGATGTATATTGAAAAGGCAAAATTGCATTTATCGCCCCGCCAGCGGGAGATCTTCGAGCTGAGCAAAGAAAAAGGCCTGACAAATCAAGAGATTGCCGATAAGCTGAAGATCAGCAATCAATCGGTCAAGAATCAACTCTCCACATCGTTGCATGTTTTGCAATCTTATTTTGATGCCCGTATGTGGGCTATGCTTCCCCTGCTTTATTTTTTTATCGACCAGCGAGGTGAAATTTAAGTTCTTCCTGCCTTCCCCCGTAGTCAATTTCTATTGTTTGTATTGAATGAACTCCCTGCCTGAATAGTTTCTACAGTATATCAAAATGTATGTTTTATAACATACATTTTGATATGGTACGTTTATCCCCGGAATTTGTATTAGCCTTTAATGAATTTAGACAAGTTGTCGGGTTTTAAGTCAAAGCCAGAGGAATGTCCGGAATTTATTCAAAACAATCAGTATTAATTTCATCTAAAAAATTTTCATCATGAAAAAAATTACGCTTTTTATTCTTGCATCACTTTTCAGCGTGATGTTTGTTTCTGCAGATCCAGCTACCGGGCTGCAGTTTGTCGGTGATAATTCAAATATCATGACAGTTGCTCCCAATGCTGCTTTTTCGCCGGCACAGTTTACCATTGAAGTCTGGGCAAAATATACTGTCCTGAACAATGGGGGTTACATTTTTTCTACTGAAGGATGGAACCCGACCAACCACGGTTTTTCTTTGCGCCTGGCGGGAAGCAATAAAAATTTCAATTTCTCTATTGGTGAAGAGGGTAATTGGCCGGGCATAGACAGTTCAACTCCAATTACTGTCGGTACCTGGTATCATTTAGCTGTAACTTGCACGGCGACACAGATGACCTTGTATGTCAATGGCGTTCAGGATGCAACAGCAACACTTGCTAAACCAATGGGAGCTTCGACAGAGATTATTACAATAGGAAATAGCCCGGCCTGGCCAAACAGACCTTTTGAGGGCCAACTGTCAGATCTTCGCTTCTGGAATGTCGTTAGAACACCGGCACAAATTGTTGCTGACATGACTTCTACACTTAGCGGTACGGAAACAGGACTTGTTGCCGACTGGAAAATGAATGAAGGAACCGGAACAACCGTTGCGGATGCTACCGGAAATTACAACCTTACCAAACCGAATATAATTACCTGGTTTGGAGTTCCTGCAGCGATTAACCCGGTTTTCAACACAACCGATATTCAAACACAGGTTTACGGTAATACGATTGAAGTTTCCAACAAAACGAAAGTGAATCTGCAACTTTCAGTGTACAGCGTAACCGGTCAAAAAGTGATGGAAGGTACTGTAAGCGCAGGCAATGCATTCCAAAAACAATTGACAGCCGTTAAAGGTTCTTATATTTTGAAATGTATCGCTGAAGATGGATCGACTTATACTAAGAAATTTATTATTGCCGAATAAATTGGTTCTATCATCCAATGATTAAACAGATTAGAAAAATTCCCGTTCTTTAACGGGCTTTTTCTAATCTCAGAAACTTTAAAATAGTATTAGTATCCGGTTATAGCTTAATCCAATCCGGAAATTTGATATTTATTTGCTTTAACGGATAACTATCTGGATCTACGGAGTATAGAACAGAACTATTTTTAAAAGTGTTCTGGTTATATTGATTCAACTCTCTGATTTTATGCAAACGAAGAATACTTGGTTAAGGTGATTTTCAACTTGAATCAATCCAAGGCAAGGTTTTGCAAACCAGCATAATAAACGAATATATTTTTGATTTTTAAAAAGCTGGTCATTCATTCAACTAACAGATCATCCTAAATAATTAGAAACAAAGGACTCATGGATAAATCGAAATTATACCAACTGTTGTCAGCCTATCTTACCCAAAAAAAGGGGAGCTCCAAAGATAAGGAGATGGATAAGGCCATTCGCCAAACTTCCGATGAAGAATTGGGTTCTGTACTATCGGATTTGTGGAATGATTATGAATTGACAGAATCGTACGATACCGAAATAAAAGCTTTATACAACAGGCTGGAGCGGAGAATACACTCTAAGAAAATCAGGTTACAACTGAACCGGTATGCAAAATATGCAGCTATTTTCCTGATCCCGCTTTTATCTGCCCTGACGGCCTACCTGTTGGTTGAACGGAACAGCTACCGTGCGGATAATACCTATTTCTCCGTACATGTCGATCCGGGCAAATCATCCGACGTGGTATTGCCTGATGGCACTCGAGTCATGCTGAACTCCCAATCGAGCATTGTGTATAACAATGACAACCAACTGCATCAACGGAAGGTGAATTTGAAAGGGGAGGCTCATTTTAAAGTAACCAAGAATCCGAAGAAACCGTTTGTGGTGAGCACCGAGTGTTTCGATGTTGAAGTATTGGGTACCACTTTCAATGTTAAGACCTATGAATCGGATGATATACATGTAGTGGCCTTGCTGGAGGGAAAAGTAAAACTGACTACCCGCAACCCGGGAAACAACAATAGCATCTATCTGCTGCCAAATCAAAAAGCCGTTTATGACAGAAAGACCGGTAAATTAACCATAGAAACTACCGACAACGTTGATGAAACAGCCTGGATGAAAGGAATACTGGCATTCAACAGGGAATCGTTGCATAATATTAAACTGGAACTGGAGCGGAAATATGGCGTACACATTCAGATGAACTGTCCGGCTATTGAATACGATACATTTACCGGGTATTTTAGCGACGAAACGTTGAAGGAAGTGCTTGACAATTTAAAAATCCATTATGGATTCAGTTATGCAATTAACCGGAACAAAGTACAAATTTACCCCTGTGCTAAACCGTTGCAATAGCATTTATTTCTGACTTATCTATTTAAAACGAATGCTTTATGAACACTTCTTAGATTTATTATTTCGAGTTTTATTTTTATTATGCGCTGTTAACATAAAGCGCTTCGTGTTTTGATACAAACTGTACTAACCACAATCTAAATATTTATGAATATATTAAAAATCAATAAACCAAAACAGGGACATAGAAGATTTGTTTTTCTAACCTTTATGCTTCTCTTGTTTGTGGGCTCAGCTAACCTTGCAGCTCAGAACCGTAAAATAACGCTTTCGATGGAAAGGGTAAGTTTACGCCAAATCTTTAATGCAATAGAAAAACAAACAGATTATAAATTTTTGTATCGTGATTTAATTCTTGATGACAAAAAGGATCTTTCGATTAAAGTTGAAAAAAAGGATATTATTTATATTTTGGATAAAATATTGCCGTCCAAAAACTTGCAATATAAAATTCAAGGGACTAATATTAATGTAATTCGTAAAGCTACAGCCTCAATTTCAGCTGAGGGTCCGATTACCGTAAAAGGAACTGTCGTGGACGAGTCGGGACAGGCACTTATTGGTGTAAGTGTACTTCAAAAGAACCTTCCCAGCAATGTTAAGATCACTGATATTGATGGGAACTTTACAATGTCCATGCCGGCAGGTGCTGTTTTGAGTATATCCTATATCGGTTATGTTCCCGAGGAAGTTGTGATAAAAGATAGCAGAACCTTAAAAATCAAGTTATCGGAAGATACGAAGAAATTGGATGAGGTTGTAGTTATCGGGTACGGAACTGCTCAACGCAAAAGTATTGTAGGAGCCGTTGACCAGATTAGCTCAAAAAAGATTGAAGATCGTCCGGTGAGTAATATGACCCAGGCTCTTCAAGGACTGTCGGCTAACCTGACAATCCAAAGCAAGAGTATGAACCCAAACGATAACCAACTGAATATTAATATTCGCGGCGTCAGCACCATGAATAATAATGACCCGCTAATCGTAATTGATGGACTGGTTACCAGCCTTGGTAGTCTGAACCAATTAAATCCTTCGGATATTGAGAATGTATCAGTCCTGAAAGATGCAGGTAGTGCAGCGATATACGGATCCCGTTCATCAAACGGTGTTATTTTGGTTACAACCAAGAAGGGGTCTGTAAATACAAAACCCGTTATTCACGTGAATACATTGGTTGGTATACAAAGCCCGGATGTGTTATACAAACCTGTTGCGGGATATGAAAATGCCATCCTGAAAGATGAGGCAGCCTACAATACCGGGAATACACTTCCCTATTCTCCGGCACAAATACAGGATTTGAAGAAAAACGGAGCAAACAGCAAATGGTTTTTGGATGAAATTTTGCAAAATGCCCTGCAACAAAATTATAATGCCAGCATCAGTGGCGGTAGCCAGAATTCGACCTATATGGTTTCGGCCGGTTACGTAAACCAACGTAGTAATTTCGTATCCGGTAACTCGGGTTCCTATGGTATGGAACGCTACAACTTCCGGACGAACCTTGTCAACCAGTATAACAGGTTTAAGTTGACAACCATTATGTCCTATAACCGCACCGAATCAAATGCTCCTAACGCTGATACCGGTAACTTGATGGCCGATGGTGGCCGTATTCCGAATTATTATTACTACCAACAGATAGCCCCTAACGGCCATTACCTGATAAACGATGTCTTGTCACAGTTTACCCCATTGGCTTCACTTCAATCGGCCGGTTTTAATAAATATGATACTGATTACCTAAATGGTAGCATGACCGGTGAGATGAAACTCATGACCGGACTGACAGCAAAAGCAATGATAGGTCTTGATTTATACGCAAATCATAGATATAGCAGATCGTTGTCAGTTCCATATTACAGCAGTGCAGATGCTATGACCCCATCGATTATTCAAAATCCTGTCGAGTCTACAAGTGACTGGAACCAAAAAGTTTCTACTATCAACTCACAGTTCTTGTTGGATTATGACCGCACATTTGGTTTACATCATGTGAGCGGATTGTTGGGCGTGTCCAATGAAGCGTATTCAAGCTACTCGAACGATATCTGGATGAATTATGTAGACCCGAATATCGGAATCCCAACTTCCCAGACCGCACTAGCCGGTAACATGGGTGGGGATACGACACCAATGGGAACAACACTGAGTGATATCGCTTCTTTGTTTGGCCGGGTATCTTATTCATATAATGATAAGTATTATGGCGAAGTGAGTTTCCGGTATGATGGTTCATCTAAATTTGCAAAGGACCACCGTTGGGGCTTCTTTCCTTCGTTATCGGCTGGATGGAGAATTTCCAGTGAGTCGTTTATGGAATCGTACAAGGCCAATGTTGGTGACTTGAAACTCCGTGGATCGTACGGGATATTGGGTAATCAGAATATCGGCGATTACAACTTCCTGACAACCTATAGTAATTATACTAATACCTATGGATTCAATGGAACTTCTGTAAGCGGAACTGGATTTAAACTGGGCAATCCAATCGTTTCCTGGGAGCAATCAGCCAATCTAAACCTTGGTTTTGATGCAACCTTCTTTAATAACCAGTTGTATGCTTCATTTGATTATTTCAATAAGGAGACATCGAAAATTTTACTTAATCCCGTGGAACCATCTGTTTTAGGAACAACAGTGGGAATGCAGAATTCAGGAAAAATGCAAAACCGAGGTTGGGAGTTAACAATTGGCTATCATGCTAAAACAGGGGAATTCAAGCATAACATAAGCATTAACCTGGCCGATTCGAAGAACAAAGTGTTAGCTTTTACGGGAAATGAACAAATTCACACATCGGATGATATGGCCGATATAATCCGCGTAGGAGCTCCATTTGCTTCTTATTTCGGATACAAAACTGACGGATACTTTAAAAGTTACGCTGATATTCAAAACAGCGCTTTGCCTGTTGGGATAGATGCTACGCAGCTCGCACCCGGTGATGTGAAATATGTGGATGTCAACCATGATGGCGTGATAGACAGCAAAGATCGTCAAATATTGGGGAATGCATTTCCCCGTTATACTTTTGGCGTAAACTATGAACTGAATTGGAAAAATTTTGACTTGAGTATGCTTATCCAGGGTGTGGGTGAGAGAACCATGTTTTTACGCGGTGAGTTAATTGAGCCATTCCATGCAAACTATTCGTATACCATGTACGATCATCAATTGGATTATTGGACTCCTACCAATACTGATGCCAGATGGCCAAGGCTTGCCCTTTCAGGATCAACTTCCGATGTAAACAATTACGGTTACAGTTCGCAAATACATATCCTCAATGCTGCTTATGTACGGTTGAAGAATATAGCCATAGGATATACGATCCCTAAGAAAATTACAAGCCGGGTTGGTATACAAAAATTGCATGTAAGTATGAATGCACAAAATTTATTGACTCTATCCCCACTTTCATTCTATGATCCGGAATCAACTGAATTTGGAAATAATATGGGTGGCACCGGTGGTACCGGAGCTAACAGCGGACGTAGCTATCCTACGCTTAAATATGTTGGATTTGGATTAGATTTGGAATTTTAAAAAAATAGAACATATTATGATACAGAAATTTAAAAAATATTATATAGGTATTATTTCGATAATCCTTATAATCCTTACATCTTGTAACAGTTTGGATCAGGTTCCAACGGGCCAGTTTACCGATGCGACCTATTGGTATTCGACCGATAAGGCATCCTATGTCTTGAATATGGCATATAACCAAATGATGGGCGATGGTTATTTTTTCGGTAATGAGGCTTTATCAGATAACATTTTTGTGTGCCGTTCTTCAGACGAGAAACTTATCTCCTCCGGAATCGCAAATGCTACCACCGGGCGTTTTGCCGGTGAATGGTCCGATTGCTTTGGGGGCATCAGGACTTGTAACACATTCCTCGAAAACGTGGATCGGGTCCCGAATATGGATGTTGCGCTAAAAGCCAGGATGAAGGCTGAATGTCGCTTTATCCGGGCTTCACTCTTTTTCAGACTCACAACCTGGTATGGAGATGTGCCGCTTTTTGATAAGAATCTGACTGTCGCAGAATCTAAAACCATAGGTCGGACTTCTCATGCGGAAGTGCTCAAATTTGTACGTGCCGAATTAGATACTGCCGCGACTTCACTTCCGGCCTCTTATACCGGAGCAGATATTGGTCGTATTACTTCAGGCGCTGCCATTGCGTTGAAAGCAAGAACCTATTTGTATGAAAATGACTGGGCAAATGTAGTTTCCACTTGCCAACAAATAATAGATAGTAAAGTATATTCGTTGTTTCCTGATTATGCCGGGTTGTTTTCGATAAAGAACGAACATAATCAGGAGATCATCCTGGATATAGAATATGTACCTACCTTGCGTACCTGGAGTGAATACTTCGATTATGCCCCGCCTTCGGCCGGTCGTCGTGTCAACCAACAGGCCCCAACCCAGGAACTGGTAGATAATTATTTAATGATGAATGGTGATTCTATTCGCGCTACAGGTTCGGGGTACGAAGAGAACAATCCTTATGTAAATCGCGATCCAAGGCTTGCAGCAACTGTTTTGACTGACGGGGGCAAATGGATAATGCCTGATAGTACGGTTTTGACAATCAAGATAAAACCGGGAAGCGGAACTGCTGATGAATATAAAGCAGGAAGCGGTAATAACTCATTGACAGGGTATTATATGAAAAAGTATTATGATCCAACTTATACCGGAAGTTTTAGTTCCGGTCTCAATTTAATTCTGATTCGTTATGCTGATATCTTGTTGATGTATGCTGAAGCTCAAAATGAATTGGGTAAGATGGATCAGGCTACCTGGGATGCAACCATTAAACCAATTCGAACACGTGCTGGATTTACGGATGCCAATGCTTTAAATTATAACACTAGCTGGACACCATCTGACCTGAGAAAGATTATTCGCAATGAACGTCGTAGCGAATTAGCGCTCGAAGGCACCCGTATATTTGACATCCGTCGTTGGAAAACAGCTCAGGATGTTTTGAATGGTTATCCTCATGGAGCAAAATATGGTTCGGCGTCGGTTGACAACGGATATATCCGTCTTGACAAACGAACGTTCAATGTTAACCGTGATTATCTTTTTGCAGTACCTCAGGCACAAAAAGACTTAGATTCTAATTTAGGGCAGAATCCCGGATATTAATTGTAAAACAAATCAAATAATTAAAAATTAAATAATATATTTATGAAAACATCATTTGTAAAAATAGTATTGTTTGCCTGTGTAGTTTTCTCGTTTGCAGGTTGCAAAACAGAAGATACACTGAAAAATTTAAATGTAACTGCTGTGCAAAGCCTTTACGAGCCGGTTAACAATAAGTCGGTTGTTTTACAAGCCTCTGCAACTGCCAGCATTTATTTTGAATGGGAACCAGCTTTGTCTGAAGACGGAAGCCTGACTTTATATCAGGTAGCTTTTGATAAGGTGGGCGGTGATTTCTCAAAACCACTTTATGTGGCAACAGCTGATGGCAATGGAGCCAATACCCATGCAACAATTACTCACAAACAAATCAATAAGATTGCTGCCCTTGCCGGTATAGCTTCTTCCGAAACAGGTAAAATGATCTGGACTGTTATTGCATCGAAGGGCGTAAACACAAAACCAGGAGCCGTATCGAATACCCTTGAAGTGACACGTCTGGCAGGCTTTGCGGATGTACCCGCCAGTGTATATATCTCAGGCGAAGGTTCGGAAGCAGGAACCGATCTTTCTAAAGCCAGTGCAATGAAATCGGTTTCCGATGGCGTATTTGAAATCTACACCCAATTGACCGCCGGTAAAGCGTACCACTTCACGGATGCCAATGTGGGGACTCCAAGAACATTCTATACTGATGCAAAGGGAACATTACTGGAAGGTGCTACGACTTGTACCGTTGCAACAACAGGCGTTTACCGCATTAACCTGGATTTCTCGATTGGAGCCTCAACGATGACTCAAATCTCAAAAGTAGAGTTCTATTTTTGTCCGTTGGATCAGTTCCAGTTTGCACTTGATTATGTTGCAAATGGTGTCTGGACCGCAAAGAGCAAACCTATTACCTTCAAGCAGGAAAGCTGGGGTAGAGACCAGCGATACAAATTCAGGTTTACAACTGTTGATAGTTCAGGCAACCAGGCTTACGAATGGTGGGGTGCCCCTGCAAGCCAGGATTCAGCTCCTTCAGGTGGCGATAGCTATTATTATTTAGTTCCGGCTGATAATAGCCAATGGAATGATAAATTTAAATTCGCATCCGAAATGGACGGTGCCCTGGTAGATATGAGCGTGATTATGAGTGCCGGTGGCCCATATACTCATTCAGTTACAAAAGTGGGAGTGCAATAATCAATAAATCGGTTGTTCGGGTCGCGTTATTTATAATGCTGCGGCCCGGACAACAATTTAAATAAATAAATTATGAAAAAACTTTGTATTATATGCATAGCTTGTATTGCGCTGTTATCTTCGTGTAGTGACAATTACAACAATGTCGTAGTTCCGGCTGCCGGATCTACCATTAATTGGACGGCTGCTGCGGATAGTAGTACGGCAAGTCTTATCGCCAATTTTTGGAATCCGACGGATCATTACTTTAATGATGCAACTACGGGAACCAATTTCCAATACTGGCCTCAGGCTCATGGACTGGATGTATTGGTCGATGCCTACCTTCGTACGAATGATGCTAAATATAAGACCTATTTCGATCAATGGTATGCGGGTGTTCAAGTTGGGAATGGAGGGTCATTTATTAATAATTTCTACGATGACATGGAATGGAATGCATTGTCCTTGCTTCGAACCTATACAGCCACCAAAGACGATAAATTCAAAATAGCTGCTCAAACAGTCTGGGCTGACATTCAAACAGGATGGAATACGAATGGAGGTGGTGGAATTGCCTGGAATAAAAATCAACTGTGGAGTAAAAATGCTTGTTCCAATGGGCCTGCATGTATCCTGGCAGCACGTCTTTTCCAGCAATTTGGAGACACTATAAACAAGACCTGGGCCTTGAAAATCTATGATTGGGAGAAGAATGTATTATTCGATCCTTCGACGGGAGCTGTTAATGATAATCTCAATGTCGCTTCGGGTGTCATTAGTAATTATATATCGACTTATAACCAGGGGACATTTATCGGTTCAGCCGTGGAACTATATAACATTACGAAAGATAAAACCTACTTGAACGATGCTGTCAAGGCTGCTAACTATACCATTAATAAACTTACAAATAACAGAATCCTTAATGCGGAAGGTAAAGGTGATCTGGCATTATTTAAGGGAATTTTTATTCGTTATTTCACTGAGCTTATTCAATGTCAGGGTATTGATAGTGCAACAAGGGACCGTTTTGTCCTTTTTTTGAAATACAATGCGAGCGGGTTGTGGCTTAATGGGATAAATAAACAATATGTTACTTGTACTTCAGACTGGACAACTGCTCCGAATTTCCTTTCTCAGACAGAACTGAATGCCCAGGAAAGTGGATGCATGCTTGTCGAAGCGGCGGCATTATTGAGCAAGGCCGGGGATTTTAAATAAAAATCACTTTAGAATAGGATCAATTGGGCGGCTCTGAACTGGGTCGCCCAATTATTAATCAGGTAAAAATATATCATCTTCCCTGTTGATGCTTTATCTTTGCGGTCGAATAAATATATGCTCAGGTTGCCTTATTCAAACCAGAGAGCCAGAATTGAATCAAAATGGTGTAAAGTAATTAAATAAACTGATCAAAAAAAAATGAAAAAAAAAGGAAACATCCTGCTAAAAGCAACATTCATGCTGTTGACGATTATGAGTCTAAATCCAGTTGCCTCTGCGACTGATTTCCCGAAAGTAAGGGTAGAAGAATCAAAACGTAATTTCGTAAGTCCGGCCATTGAGAAAGTTATTTCCCATATGCAGAAAACCATTAAAGATCCGGAGTTAGCATGGATGTTTGGCAATTGTTATCCCAATACCCTCGATCGTACCGTCACTTTCTCGATGAAGGATGGCAAACCGAATACCTTTGTTATTACCGGCGATATTTACGCCATGTGGTTGCGCGACTGTTCTGCCCAGGTTTGGCCCTATATGCCTTACATGAAGGAAGATTCCAGATTGCAACAATTAATTGCAGGAATCATTAACCGCCAGGCAGAGTCGGTATTGATTGATCCTTATGCCAATGCTTTCAATTTTGGAAAAGAGGGGGGTGATTTTATGTCCGATAATACCAAAATGCGTCCTGAATTGCATGAACGTAAATGGGAGGTGGACGGTCTTTGTTATGTTATCCGTCTGGGCTATCATTATTGGAAACTCACCGGTGACAATTCATGCTTCGACAGCCAATGGCTGAATGCCATGAAAACGATTGTGAAAACTTTCAAAGAACAACAACGTAAAACCAGCCAGGGTCCCTACAGTTTTATGCGCAAAACCGAGAAAGCTTCCGATACCCAGTTTGGCAATGGTTTTGGTAACCCTGTGCGCCCAACCGGAATGATTTGTTCCACTTTCCGCCCTTCCGACGATGCCACTACCTATGGTTACCTGGTCCCATCGAACTGTTTTGCAGTTGTTTCACTCCGTCAGTTATCCGAGATGGTTAAAACTATCAAACAGGATGATGCTTTTGCTGCCGAATGTACCGCTTTAGCTAACGAAGTGGATGCTGCTATTCACAAATATGCAGTCGTTAACCACCCGAAATACGGTAAAATATTTGCTTTCGAGGTGGATGGTTACGGAAACTATTTGATGATGGATGATGCCAATGTGCCTTCACTGTTATCATTGCCTTATCTGGGTTATATCTCAGCGAACGATAAAATGTATAAGAATACCCGGAAATTTGCGTTGAGCGAAGATAATCCGTATTTCTACAAAGGAAAAGCAGGAGAAGGTATCGGAGGACCCCATGTCGGTTCTGATATGATCTGGCCGATGGCAATTATTATGAGGGCCCTGACTTCGAATGATCCGGCCGAAATAGCCTCATGTATTAAAACGCTTAAATACACTCACGCCGGCACCGGCTTTATGCACGAAACGTTCCACAAAGATGATCCGGCAAACTTCACCCGTTCATGGTTTGCCTGGGCCAACACCTTGTTTGGCGAGTTGCTGATTAAAATAGAAAAAGAGCATCCGGAATTATTGGAAAAGGAATATTAAAGCTTGTATTGACTAGTTCAGGAAAATGTAACAATTTATTGAACTAGTCATTTTTTTAGTGCGTAAGTTTAGAATTGTATTAAATCAAAAATAGTTTTTTTTAGGTATGAAGAAGTTTGTATTGATAGTATTAAGTCTGGCGATGCCGTTTTTGTGTATTGCAACCAATGTTTCCAACTCATATGTTAGTCTTTCCGATAGCACCTTAAACCTGATATATAAATATTATAGTTGTGAAGAGAATAACAAGGCGCTCAATGAAACGTATCCTTTTAATCCCCAGAATGTGGCTTCGTATGTTGTCAGTCGGGATACAGTCACTAAAAAAAGAGTCGCTTATTTATGGCCAACTTCAGGGGTTTTTTCCGGTGTTGTTGCCTTGCTGAGTAATACAAACGATGCCCGTTACAAAGCATTGTTGGATACGAAGGTTATACCCGGCCTGGAATTATATTATGATGCAACCCGCCCGCCCGCCTGCTACCAGTCGTATTTAGCTTCAGAAGGAAAATCGGACCGGTTCTATGATGATAATGTGTGGTTGGCTATTGAATTTGCCCAGCTTGCACTTGTGACCAAAGAGCCTAAATACCTGGAAAAAGCTGAAGAAATCTGGCGATTTGTGATCAGTGGCTGGGATGATCAGTTAGGAGGCGGTATATTTTGGTGTGAGCAAGAGAAAGGATCGAAAAATACCTGTTCAAATGCTCCTTCGGTAGTTGCTGCGGCAAAATTATATCAGGCGACCAACAAGATGGAATATCTTAATTGGGCAAAACGAATTTATAGTTGGACAAAACTTAATTTGCAGGATAAAAGTGATTACCTTTTTTACGATAATATCTCTTTAAAAGGACGGGTTGCCAAAAGAAAATATGCGTATAATTCTGGCCAAATGTTGCAGGGTGCTGCCTTGTTATATAAAATCACCGGGGAGAAGGCTTACCTGGCCGATGCAAAGCAGATTGCCAAATCATCAATTCAGTATTTTACCGTTGGCATAAAGCGTAACGACAAAAGCTATCGTGTTTTTAAAGAACAGGGTGCCTGGTTCGTAACGGTCCTTTCGCGTGGGTATTTTGAACTGTACGCCATTGACAAAGATCCTCAGTATATCAATTTCTTTAAATCGAATATGGATTACCTGCGGAAATATGCCCGGTATGATAACGGGTTGTTTTACGGCGACTGGAGCGGAAATAAAACAGATGCTTTCAAATGGTTACTCGACCAGGGCTGCATTGTGGAACTGGCAGCGAATCTGTCCGGTTGTAACTAAGGAGCCGGACTTAATTAACTTATTCCGGATTCATTCATTGACATTTTGCTGTGGAAGCCATCATTCCGTTTATCATCGGTTTAAAACCAGTGCCGGTAGGGTTTGGAACGCGACAATGGTGGTTGCATAAGAGTATGCTTTTAATTCGTAATTTCTGTGCATTTGTTTGAGAACCGGAATTTCGAAAGATATTTCAAACCTTTTGGCTTGTTATCAACTAATTGAGAAAGCCTTTGAAGAATTCCAACGATTTTCTGATTCAGTTAGTAGTTTGACGATGTACCTGATTATTATAAAATAAAATACTTATGAAAAGAACGTTGATGTTATTGATGTTGTCGATATCAATATTGACAAATGCAGGAAATAAAAAGTCTGCCCAACTGAAAGAAAATTTATTTCGTGCCCCGGCAGTTCCGTTGATCACTTCCGACCCGTACTTCAGTGTCTGGTCTGCCGGTGATAAATTAAACGAAGTCAGTACCAGTCACTGGACCGGTAAAACACAACCGTTAATTGGAGTGATTCGTGTCGACGGGAAAACGTTCCGTTTCCTGGGACAGGAAGAAACCGTTTATGCTCCGGTTTTACCCACCGCTACAACCGGTACCTGGGAGGCTTCTTATGTTGAGAAAGATCCAGAGGCCGGTTGGAATGAAATTAATTTTAATGATGACTCCTGGAAAAAGGGAAGAGGAGATTTTAGCACCCGGGAGAAAGCTACCTATGGTACTGCCTGGGATACCCGTAATATCTGGGTACGCCGTTCATTCAATTTGAAGGAAGATTTAAGCGCTCAACCTCTTTTCCTTGAATATTCTAATGATGATGATATCGAGATTTATATCAATGGCGTGAAGGTGGTGGACACCGGAAACAATTGTAACCGAAGAAAACTCCTTGAGCTTGATACTGCCTGTAAGAAGTTATTGAAACCCGGGAAGAACCTTATTGCCGCTCATTGCCTCAACCGGGTAGGTGATGGGTATGTTGATTTTGGATTACTGAAAAGAATAGATAATACTTCGGTTTTTGAAACAAAAGCCATACAAAAGTCGGTTGCCATATCGGCCACTCAGACCCGGTACCTCTTCGATTGCGGGCCGGTTCAACTGGGCCTGGTCTTTACAGCACCCTTATTGATGAATGATCTTGATTTGATCAGTACGCCGGTAAATTATATCAGTTATGATGTAAGATCGTTGGATAAAAAGAAACATGACGTTCAGGTTTATTTCGAAACAACTCCCCAACTGGCTGTTAATAGTGACAACCAACCGGTGAGATCGGAAAGGATTAAGAAAGATAAACTGACTTTCCTTAAAACCGGAACCATCAATCAGCCGATACTCGGGCAATCGGGTGATGATGTCCGGATTGACTGGGGGTATTTGTATCTGGGTGGACAGTTGTCTGCAACTGAAAGCCTGGAACTGGGAGAATCGGATTCAATGAAAAGGTCATTTCTCTCAACAGGTGAGTTGATACAGTCTGTCGACCCGAGGACATTGCCGGCTAACATGAAAGAGAAAATGACCGTGCTGGCTTACAGTAACAAGTTAGGCGCAGTTTCAAGAGAGCCTGTCAGGGGACACTTTATGATCGGGTACGATGATGTCAGCTCAATCCGTTATTTCTATGAAGATCTGCTACCTTACTGGAAACATAACGGTACTATCGATATTTTTCAGGCATTTGAAAAAGCGGAAAAATCATACCCTGATTTAATTACCCGTTGCAATGACTTTGACCGGCAGCTTAACAGTGATGCCGAAAAAGCCGGAGGGAAGGAATATGCCCAACTCTGTGCATTGGCATACCGTCAGGCAATTGCTGCTCATAAACTGGTCCAGGATAAAAACGGAAATCTGCTTTTCCTTTCAAAGGAAAATAACAGCGGCGGTTTCATTAACACAGTTGATGTGACTTATCCATCCGCTCCCCTATTCTTGCTTTATAATCCCGAATTGCTGGAAGGTATGTTGAATCCTAATTTCTATTACAGCGAAAGCGGTCGATGGACCAAACCTTTTCCAGCCCATGACCTGGGAAATTATCCGATTGCCAACGGACAGAACTATGGCGAAGATATGCCGGTTGAAGAAGCCGGTAATATGCTGTTGCTTACTACTGCCATTGCTGCTGCCGAAGGAAATGCCGATTATGCCCGCAAACACTGGGACGTCATGTCGGTTTGGGTTGATTATCTCCTCCAGGCAGGCCTGAATCCAGAGAATCAGCTGTGCACGGATGATTTTGCCGGCCATATTGCTCACAATACCAACCTGTCGGTCAAAGCAATCCTGGGAATTGCCGGATACGGCAAAATGGCGGCTATGTTGGGCAAAGAAGAGGTGGCAGCTAAATATACCCATGCAGCCCGTGACATGGCTAAAAAATGGACTGCTATGGCCCATGATGGCGATCACTACCGGTTGACCTTTGATAGGCCGGGAACCTGGAGCCAGAAGTACAACCTGGTTTGGGATAAAGTGCTCGACCTGGGTATTTTTCCTCAGGAAGTGGCCAGGCAGGAAGTGGCTTACTATCTCAAGAACCAGAATAAATACGGCTTGCCGCTCGATAGCCGTAAAACCTATACTAAATCCGACTGGATTCTCTGGACGGCATGTCTGGCCAATACCCCGGAAGGCTTCCGGCAGCTGATTACCCCTGTCTACAAGTATGCGAATGAAACGGCATCACGTGTCCCGCTAAGCGATTGGCATGAAACAACCGATGGAACATTTGTAGGCTTCAAGGCCCGCTCGGTCGTTGGGGGCTATTTCATGAAAATGTTGGAAGATAAAATGTTGAATAAAAAATAAAAGAACTGATATTCTGTATCCTAAAGCAAAAACGCCTATAACCGCTATTTTTCAATCGTTTATAGACGTTTTTGCCCGGAAAGCCGGCAGTTGAAAGGTTGTGAACTCATTAACAGATAGTCCTTGCTACTTGGAACTATTTTGTTGTTATCGGTTCTATTATTCCTGCGATTGAATAAAAGTTGGCCGGTACCTGTTTTGCTTTGGTACTGCTTCTTGCCGTATCCTGGATTTAGTATTCATAGGTTTTGCAGTTATATGTTATTTGGATCTCATATAGATGTCATAACCTATTAATGATATATGATATCTAAGTAACATCTAAGTTATATCTAAGTAATATCTAAGTTATAACCCAGAATAGAATAAGAGCAAGAACCGGAGACAATCCCCGGGAGAACCGGAGAAATTTATGGAAAAAGAATCGGGTCGGACAGCACAGACCGGACCCGGTGGAATTTATATGGAAATAGGAGCCGGGTGCCCGGTTCCGGGTGCCAAAACTCTCCCTGATTTCCGGATACAATTAGAGCCGGGTGAGCAGGACAGGGTATGAAATACGAATCCTTTTAATAATAGGCAATTGTGGTCGTTTAATTAACGAAGACTAACATGAAGACAATCTTTTATCCAACGTACCGATGCGTATGAAAGCACATAAAAAGATTTTCATTCTTTTGGTAATCGGTTTGATGCTGATTTTTCCCCTGTCAATGGCAAGGAATAAAAACTATGTAACCAACAAGGAGCCGTTGAAGGAGGTTCCGTTTACCGCACTTCCTGTTGGCACGGTAAGAGCTGACGGGTGGTTACTCAGGCAACTTCAACAGCAAAAGGATGGGTTGACAGGTTTTGCCGAGCAACTGTATAATTCTTCCGCTGACTTAGGCCCGCAGAGTGATTGGCTGGGTGGTACCGGGAACAGCTGGGAGCGTGTCCCGTATTACGTAAAGGGTCTGGTTGCCCTGGCATATACCTTGCAGGATGACAGTCTGATCGCTACAGCCGGCAAATGGATTAACTGGTCGTTGAACAGCCAGCAGCCGGATGGATATTTCGGACCGAAAGGGAATAACGATTGGTGGCCACGCATGCCCATGTTGTATGCTATCCGTGATTATTATGATGCCACAGCAGATGCCCGGGTGATCCCATTCCTGACAAAGTATTGCCAATACGAGCTTCAAAATATTGATAACCGCCCTCTCTATGAATGGTCGAAATCAAGGGGAGGCGACAATATCGAGATTGTTCTCTGGCTTTACAACCGTACCGGGGATTCTTTTTTACTCACCTTGGCCGACAAACTTAAACAACAGACATACGACTGGACTGATATTTTCACAAACAACAAGTTTATGTATTTTGGTACTGATTTCCAGCCGAAGCATAATGTGAATATTGCCCAGGCCATGAAGATGCCTGCCATTTATTACCAGCAATCAAAATCGGAAGCCGACAAGAATGCATTTGTCCGGGGCAGGGACTGCCTGATGCTCCATTACGGGCAACCGGAAGGCATACAATCGGGAAATGAAATGGTGACCGGTAAGTCGGCCATGACGGCGGTGGAATTATGTACGGTCGTGGAGCAAATGCAAAGCTGCGAGACGGCACAGATGATCCTTGGTGATGCTTCGATAGGCGACCAGCTTGAAAAGATAGCTTTTAATGCACTTCCCGGAGGGTTGGCCAACGATTTCAGGGGACTGCAATATTATTCACAGGCTAATCAGGTAAAAAGCCAACATGGGGATAATAACTTCGGACAGGAATATGATAATGGATTATTGCCCGGTCCTATGTCTGGATTTCCATGTTGCCGGTTTAATTTGCACATGGGATGGCCCTATTTTGTAAAAACAATGTGGGCAGCCACTGCCGACAACGGATTGGCTGCGATGGCATACGGGCCGTGCCATCTGACGGCCTGCGTGGCCGATGGTATGCTTGTAACCCTAAAAGAAGAAACCGATTATCCTTTTGATGAGCAGCTTAACTTCACGGTGGCGACTACCCTGCCTGTAGAATTTCCACTAGAATTACGTATCCCGGCCTGGTGTAAAAATCCCGATATAAAGGTGAACGGCGTTTCACAGCGAGGTGTTCAATCCGGCTACTTCTTTACAATCAAACGCCGATGGAGCAATAACGATAAAATTAGCCTGCATTTGCCCATGCCCATCCTGTTGCATGATGAAGTGAACCACTCGGTCAGCATTCAGCGGGGACCGCTTGTTTATTCGCTGAGAATAGAGGAAGAGCGCAAGGTAAGGAAAGATTTTGGAAACGGTTTTAAAGAATATGATGTGTTGCCGCTCTCCGACTGGAATTACGCGCTTATTTTAAACAAGAATAATCCGGATGCTTCCGTTCAGGTGGATAAACATGGTATGCCCGCAAATCCTTTTATTCAGCAAACAACACCGGTAAGCTTACGGGTAAAAGCGAAAAAGATTCCTTCGTGGGGATATGCCCTGAACAACCTGTTTGCCTGTGATCCGCCTGTCAGCCCGGTGGAATCAAAGGAGGCAACCGGGAAGGTTACATTAATCCCTTATGGTTCTGAAACACTCCGACTGACCTGTTTCCCAACAGTAGGCAAACCGGTCAAGGCAGCTGCTTTTTTCCGGGATGATTTTTCGTGTAGCAACCTGAACGGATGGGTAAATTATAACGGCAGTTTCTTGGTGCAAAACGGTGAATATGTATCGACGAATGTAGAGGGGCGCCCGGGTTCCAAGTCGGTGCAACCGTCGACTTCTTTTAGCGATTTTACCTATGATGCAAAGATACAGGTAGGAAACGCCGGTGATGGCGGCCTTATCTTCAGGGCAAATACATTCTCGTTGGGAGCCGATGAATACAACGGTTATTATTTCGGGATCAGTGCAAAAACTAAAAGCCTGGTGTTGGGAAAGGCCAATGGGGAATGGAATCCGCTTAAAATGGCACCAATGGATATTGAAGCCGGCAAGTGGTATCAGATCCGGGTAATTGCTAAAGGGACCTCCTTAAAAGTTTACATCGATAATATGGTAATCCCGAAGATTGATTGTACGGATCCTTCTTATTCTACCGGCTCAATCGGAGTGAGAAGTTACAATGCCATTACCCGGTGGGATAATATTTCGGTAAAAGGGTTATAAATGCGGATGATGAGGAAATTAAGAAATGTATAAAACTGCTGCGCGACACCGATGCGGATACCGGATTTATACATGAGTCTTTCCATGTCGATAATCCCAAGAGATATACCCGTAGTTGGTTTGCCTGGGCCAATACACTTTTCGGAGAATTGATCGTGAAACTTGTAGATGATAAAAAGCTGGCATTGCTTAACGATTTGTAAATTTAAATAAACAAAAAATAGATACCAATGAAAAATCTCCTTATTAAACAGCGATTGGCCTTAGTCGTCGCTTCGCTTTTCATTCTTTGCTCCGGGAAAGCGGCTAATCCCATTGAATTACAATCGCCAAACGGACAACTGAAAGTAAGTATCCAGATCACAGACAAAATCAATTACACGGTATCTTATGGCCGGGATGAGCTGCTACAAAACTGCTCGCTACAAATGGATCTTCAAAATGAGACACTGGGAGCTAACCCCAAGTTGATTCGTCAAAAACGTACAACAATCAACGAAACGATTAAGCGGGAATTCCCGATGAAAAATGCCTTTGTGAAAAATAAATGCAATGTGTTGCAACTTGATTTTAAAAGGGACTTCTCGGTAGAATTCCGTGCATACGACGATGGCATTGCCTATCGGTTTATCACACGCAAAAAGGCAGAATCAATAGTGAAAGATGAAGATTTAGTGATTAATTTTCCTCATGAATACCAATCGCACCTGTCACTTACCGGTTCTTTTAAAACTTCCTACGAACACCCGTATTCACACATAAAAACAACCGAATACAAGGAGAATGAAAGAATGACTACTTTGCCGGTATTGCTGGAAACGGATAAACAATACAAAATTCTTATCTCGGAAGCCGACCTGTCCGACTATCCATGTATGTTTTTGAAAAGCACCGGTAAAAACGGTATGAAATCAGCTTTTCCAAAGTGCCCGTTGGAGTTTGGCGATGATGGTGACCGTAGTGTGAAAATACTGAAAGAAGCAGATTATATTGCCAAAACAGCTGGAACCCGGAGCTTCCCCTGGCGCTTATTTGTGATTACAAAAGAAGATAAACAATTGCTTGAAAATGAAATGGTTTACAAGTTGTCTTCTCCAAATGTTTTAGGCGATATCAGTTGGGTAAAACCGGGGCAAGTGAGCTGGGATTGGTGGAATGGCACATTCTCGCCTTATGGCGTGGATTTCAAGACAGGATGCAACATGTCGACATATAAGTACTACATTGATTTTGCCTCTAAATACGGAATTCCATATATCATCATGGACGAAGGCTGGGCCAACAGTACCCGTGATCCATTCACACCAAATGCCGATATTAACCTCAAGGAACTTGTAAAATACGGGAATGAGAAAAATGTGAAACTCATTCTTTGGTTATCTTGGTTGACTGTTGAGAATAACTTTGACTTATTTAAAAAATACAGCGAATTGGGTATTGCAGGTGTCAAAATAGACTTTATGGATCGCAGTGACCAATGGATGGTGAACTATTTCGAGCGTGTAGCGAAAGAAGCAGCCAAATACAAAATAATGGTAGATTTTCACGGAGCATTCAAACCATCTGGTTTGTACAGGACCTGTCCAAACGTCATAACCTCCGAAGGGGTACTTGGAATGGAACAAGGTGCAAACTGTAAACCGGACAACAACATCTACCTGCCTTTTATCCGGAATGCTGTTGGGCCCATGGACTTCACCCCGGGTGCTATGATTAATATGCAGCCAGAAGTTTATCGTTCCGAACGTCCCAATAATGCAAGTGTGGGTACAAGGGTAAACCAGTTGGCTATGTTTGTCGTTTTCGAAAGCGGATTACAAATGCTGGCAGACAATCCTACCCTGTACTATCGCGAACATGAGTGCATCGATTTTATCTCCAGCGTACCGGTTACCTGGGACGAAACAAAAGTCCTGTATGCAAAAGTAGGCCAAGCGGTGGTAGTAGCCAAACGCAAAGGCGACAATTGGTTTATTGGTGGCATGACCAACAGTACGGGCAGAACCATTGATATCAGCTTCGACTTTCTTCCAAAAGGAAAGGAATTCCAGCTTACATCTTTTGAGGATGGCATCAATGCCGACCGACAGGCAATGGATTATAAGAAGAAAACGTTGGAAGTTAATAACTCAACCAAATTGACCATAAACATGGAACGTAATGGCGGTTGGGCCGGTTCGTTGAAATAGTAGAAATATTACCTTCCTGTATGAAGCAAGAAGAAACTCGTACATTTTTTATGTAAGAGTTTCTTCTTGTTTTCTCCTTTAAAATAGAATCAAGCCGTTTCTTTACAGATGCTCAATAATTCAAGTTTCAGGAGCCGGCCAAGCTTAAATGACAGTTTTTGGTAAAAAGGAGACAAGAATAAGTCAAACTGTTGATAATTAATTAAACTTCCAATTTTTTTGTCTTACTTTGTTCTACTAATTTAAAAGTCAATCTAGAAGATGTAAATACCAGCAATTCTGTGTTTTAACGTGGAAAAAAATGATTTCTTGCTTGATTTCTGATCTCTTTAAATATATCGGTTTTTAATAGAATAAAGAAACTATTATTTATGAAAAGAAAAATCGTCTTATCTCTATCAATCTTCCTTTTCCTCTTTACAATGACTTCGTTCAAAAGTAAAAAAGAAGAATTAATTATTTCCAATCTAAGGTGTGAATACCAATCAAATCCGCTAGGACTTGATACACCGGCACCCCGATTTACCTGGAATTTCGAAACCTCGGATGATAGATTCACCCAAAAGTATTATCAGATCAAAGTGGCTACATCCCCCGGGCTGTTGGAGAATGGAATGGCTGATATTTGGAGCTCGGATATGATTGAAAGTTCCAGAAGTTTTTCCGAATACAAGGGAAAACCATTAACTTCCCATACTAAATATTATTGGAATGTAGTTGTCTGGGATAATAAAGAACGGAAAAGAGATCCATCCCCTACCGCCTCTTTTGAAATGGGCAAGATGTCTCCAACAACCTGGAGTGCACAGTGGATTACCGATAATCATGATCAGAATTTCGAACCCTCGCCTCTTTTCCGCAAAACATTTATTTCCGGTAATGAAATAAAATCAGCCCGCGCCTATATTTGTGGATTGGGTTATTACGAATTGTTTCTGAATGGACAACGGGTAGGAAAGAATTATCTTGATCCGGGTTATACTCATTTTGATAAACGGGTCTTGTATGTTACCCATGATGTAACATCATTGGTGAAATCAGGGGAAAATGTTGTTGCTGCAGTTTTAGGCAATGGTTGGTATAACGAGCAGTCTGTTGCAGTCTGGGATTTTAATAAAGCGCGTTGGCGTAACCGGCCGCGAATGATTTGTGAAATAAGAATCATTTACAAGGACGGCACAATACAGACCATAGGAACCGATCAGAGTTGGAAGACCAATACCGGAGCATATCTTTACAATAGCATTTACAGCGGCGATATATATGATGCGTCATTGGAAGAGGATGGTTGGAATAATACCGGATTCAACGACCGGAACTGGCAACAGGCTAAAATAACAAATGCACCTGCTCCAATTTTGCAGGCTCAGGTGATGCCGGCTATTCGAATTGTAAGGGAAATCAAACCATTGTCAGTAAAATCGTTTGGGGATTCAATCTATGTGTTCAACATGGGCGAGAATTTTGCCGGCCTTTGCCGGCTGAAAGTGAAAGGTGAAGCAGGTACGGTAATCACTGTTAGACATGGGGAATTGTTAAAGGAAAACGGCCGGTTGGAACAGGGTAATATCAACGTATATTACCATCCGGTGCAGGCAAAGGAAATTTTCCAAACCGATATTTATACACTTAAAGGAGGAGGTAAGGAAGAAGTCTTCACTCCCGGATTCAGTTACCATGGATTTCAATATGTTGAAATAAAAAGCAGCAAACCGATTGTTTTGTCCACAGACAACTTGACGGGGCTTTTTATGCATACCGATCTAACGCCGCTAGGCAGTTTCAGTTGCTCAAATTTACTCCTGAATAAAATATGGAATGCCAGTATTCAATCCTATCAGAGCAACATCCACAGTATCCCTACCGATTGCCCCCAACGGGAAAAAAATGGTTGGACAGCTGATGCCCATGTGTCAGTTGATTTGGGATTACTGAATTTCGATGGGATTCTTTTCTATGAGAAGTGGATGAACGATTTTGTTGATAATCAAAATGAGAAAGGGGAGCTATCGGGAATTGTTCCAAGTGCAGGTTGGGCATATGGTGAATGGCCCGGTCCGGTATGGGATGCAGCACTCTTTATAATCCCCGATGCATTGTACCACTATTATAATGATACAAAGGCTATTGCGAAAGTATACAAAACCTGCAAAATTTATCTTGATTACCTTAAAAAGAAGGAAAAGGACGGACTCTTGACTTTCGGGTTGGGCGATTGGGTTTATTATAAAGCAATTACACCAAACGATTACACTTCAAGCTGCTATTATTATTTTGATTATGTCATGATGGCCAGTTTTGCCAGGTTGTTGGGGAAAGAGGCTACTACTTACGAGCAAAAATCAAATCAAATAAAAGAATTGATTAACAGCCGATATTTTAATCCGGAAACAGGGGATTATGCCAATGGCACACAAACAGCCCAGGCTTTAGCTCTTTATTTAGGAATTGTTCCTGAAGGTAAAGAACAATTAGTTGCCCGGAAATTGCAGAAAGCCGTGATGGCTACAAATCATTTTCTAGATTTTGGATTGTTAGGGAGTAAAACCGTACCGGCGATGCTTACAAAATACGGATTTGTAGAGGACGCTTATAAAATGGTGACTAAAGAAACAGCTCCATCGTGGGGTCACTGGGTGAAAGAGAACGGTTATTCCACTTTAGCCGAAACATGGACGCTGTCGCCTGAGTTTCATGATGCCTCGATCAATCATGTATTTATGGGTGATGTAAGTGCGTGGATGAGCAATGCCCTTGCCGGAATCAATTTAGATCCTGCTATGCCCGGGTTCAGTCACATTATTATACAACCGCGTTTTGTGAATGAACTTGATAGGGTAAAAGGCGAATATCTGTCTGTGAATGGATTGATTCGTTCCGAATGGAAACGGGAAGGAAATAGAATCGCCCTGTCGGTAACTATTCCGGCAAATACAACGGCAACGGTTTATGCGGATAAGATTTATCGTGTTAAGTCTGGGGAACATCGTTTTATATTAAAAGATATTGAGTTAAATTATCAGAAATAAAAATCAATAAACAAAAGACAGTTTCTAAACAGGTCTACAGGCCATAAAACTGCACCAATCGGTAGCCTGAAAGTAATTCTATTATTTTAGCCCAATGAAACTAAACCAACTAACTAATAGATCTAAAATATTTCACTAATTTTATGGCCTCAATCTGTATTTATTCTATTTATTCATAAATCAATACATTTTTAAATCAAAAGAAAACACAAATGAAGAAATTATTTTTAATGCTGTTGTTGGCTGCGTTGACTACTCAGCTAATGAAAGCACAGTCATTGGAACCGCAAAAACCTTACGACATTACGAAGGACCGGCTGCTCTACACTATCGGATATGCACATCTTGACACGGAGTGGAACTGGGATTATCCTACCACTATCAACGAGTATATCCGGAATACCATGGTTGAGAACTTCCGTCTTTTTGAAAAGTACCCCGATTATAAATTCAACTTTACCGGTTCACGCAGGTATAACATGATGAAGGAGTATTATCCTGAAATGTTTAAAAAAGTGCAGGAGTATGTTCATCAGGGTCGTTGGAACGTTTCGGGCTCTTCGGTGGATGAAGGTGAGGTGAATATTACATCCTCCGAATCGCTCATACGTCAGATTCTGTATGGAAACAGTTTCTTCCGTCGGGAATTTGGAACAGAGAGTGTCGATTATATGTTACCAGACTGTTTCGGATTTCTATGTAACCTTCCCACGATATTTCATTATAGTGGACTGCTTGGCTTTTCAACTCAAAAGCTTACCTGGCGTTCTGCTTCCGGCATTCCGTTTAATGTAGGTGTCTGGAATGGACCCGATGGGAAAGGGGTTGTGGCTGCATTAAATGCCAGTGATTATAACGGGGGTGTTGAAACCCGGCTTGATAAAGATTCCAAATGGATAGACCGGATCAACGACAATCAAAAGAAAACCGGCTATGCTTTCGACTATCGTTATTATGGCGTTGGCGACCGCGCCGGTGCTCCCCGTGAAAACGATATTAAAAGAGCGGAAGGCAGCCTGAGAAACAGCGATAGCAACTTCCGGGTGCTGCTGACTTCTTCCGATCAGATGTATAAAGATATTACACCTGAAATTCGTAAAAAACTTCCCGTTTATTCCGGCGATCTATTGTTAATCGAACACAGTGCCGGTTCAATGACTTCACAGGCCTATATGAAACGAATGAACCGGAAGAATGAATTATTGGCACAATCGGCTGAGCAGGCTTCGGTTATGGCGGATTGGCTTGGAGAAACATCCTATCCACAGCAGAAGCTAAACAATGCCTGGGATCTGGTATTGGGCAGCCAGTTTCATGATATTTTGCCCGGAACGGCTATTCCCAGGGCGTATGAATATGCCTGGAATGATGAATTCATTGCAGCCAATGGTTTTGCCGAAACTATGAAAAGCGGTGTAAGCGGAGTGGCTGCTAAGCTTAATACACAAACCCGGGGAAAAGCTATTGTAGTGTACAAT
>JAUZOM010000310.1 GCA_030706465.1 Bacteroidota bacterium
AAGCTTCAGGTATACGGTCAACAGAAAATTACGCTTTGCTGCATGACTTTGGATATTATACCCTTAATAATTTCCCCGACGGTGACAAGCTTACGATTACCAGTGAAAATAAAGTAAATAGGATGGCAATGATGCATCATGCTGCTATGCTGAACAATGAAGGAAAAAGTCTATCGTCAATAAAGAAAACGGTTACAATTAAGCATCTTACAAAACAGCCGTCAGATTGGAAAAAAGGGCCCGATCAAATTATTGCGCTAAACCCTGTTCCGGGATTAAAATATAACATCAACTCTGTCACCGTGAAAGCCGGGGCAAAGATTAAACTCACTTTCAGAAACTCGGATGATATGCTGCACAATGTGGTAATCACCGTGCCGGGTTCAGCAGATATTGTAGGTAAAATGTCATTGGAAATGGGATTGAAGGGACAAAGGCTGAGTTTTGTACCAGCTACTTCAAGAGTATTGTATCATACTTTATTATTGCAACCCGGTAAATCGGAATCTATTTATTTCACTGCACCTTCAAAACCCGGAGACTATCCTTACATATGCACTTATCCGGGACATTATCTTCTTATGAGAGGGATTATGAAGGTGGTGGGTAAATAATAATCGAGTTTAAATGGTTTTAAACCGCTTTGGACTGCAATTTCAAAATTAGTACTACCGACATTAACAAAACAAGTATCCTTGCTGTTGTGTTTTCGTATTGACGTTTAGTCGAATAAACCCACTGGTAAAGCCTGGCCAACAATATTTTTCAAGATTTGTCGGGCTGTTGAAATCAGTCATCTTATTGGCCGATACAACATATAGTTTTTTGCTTCACTGTAAAAGAAACTCTTAGATCAGACAGGTCAAAATGAAGTTCTTTTTTTGTATTGGCATAGTTCAGAATAATCAAAGTGAATTTATTTTTTTGCTTGTTCCACGCAGCCTGAAGTTCTACATCCGAATCGATATTCTTATTTTCAATTTCCAACAGATAAGCAACCCGTAATTTATGAAGAAATTGCATAGCTTTTCCCACCGAAGACAGGAAGGGACTTTCCTTGGGAATATTGATAATATCTTCCCCATCCATCCGAAAAATTTACAAAATTAGCAAAGGCAAACTCACGGCCAAAATGGGTTTGTTTAATCCGTCAGTGCCTTGTCCGGTTCTTTCTAAAGGCGCTCTGAATTCGGTATTGCAAAAAACGGATATTAGTTTGATGTATTTTATTAAATGATGCCAGCACCTTCAGGTCCGGCGCTAATTCTTCCATACCACCTCCCCTGTTAGTGATCAAGTCAATATAGGGATAGGTTATGCTTTAGTCATTCGACAAAACTCTACAAATTCGATGGTGCCAATATCATTCACCAATACATTTCCCCACCGCACCACAATCATGAAAATGATTTTAGGATGTTGGATTTTTTCATTGTTTTTTTGAAACTTATATCCATGTTTAAAAAAATGATACTGACAAGTCTTACTCGACGAAGTAGTAGTTTAAAGTACAGATGTGAACAAAAAAAGCCCTTTGCACATTGCTCCCACTCGTGTTTTGTAAAGAGCAATGCAGGTAAACAGTTCAATTAAATCATTTTCTCAATTGCGTAATTTGGGTTTAATCAGAAGCCAATTTTTTCATTTAAAGGAAGGTCCTATAATATCTAACAATAATTTTAGATTTATATTCGACAATCTAATTGAGCGGCACCGGGGGTGCATCAATTGATTTGTCGATAACCGGAATCCTGTCATTACCATATCCATATTTCGCCATAATGTTTTTCAAAGATTTCACCGGACCATGGAGATAACTCACCAAGGTGCCTTCACATCCACGATCCAATATGAGTTTTGAAAACATATCTAAATAATCTTTTTCGAATCGAAGGGCCTCAGAACATTTGCGGACCACAAGTTTATGATCCATATTTGAAAGCAACGGATCAGGATTACCCTTAAATAATGGCTGCAAATCAGTCATAACCAGGAATGCTTTCAAATGAAAGACTGAGCAATTTATACGATTTACAAGAAATTGAAGATCTCTTATTGCTGACTTGCTTTTTGTTTTTGCAATACATTGCTGCAGGTCGCTTTCAGAAGCATTATCACGGCAAATAGCTGAAAGAAGAATTCCCTTTTGTACCATCCGTAACTAGATAATCCCGATTTTTGTAACCAGTATTTATTAGGACAGAAACCTATATTAAATAAACTGTCTCTGCAAAAATTATCAGTTTCATCAAGTTTATTCATAGCTTTGGAATACATATCAAAATCTACTATTCCCAAACGTGTTGCAAAGGAATCATAAAAGGAATCTTTTGGGCTAGGACCTTCTATCATAGCTTCAGATGCATACTTTGCGGCTGTGCGATTCTCGTAATTCTGCCAGTGATTCCAGCAAATACCATATAAAGGTTTACCGCTGTTTATCTTCAGATTTTCCGCTATCAACGATCGGATGCCTTCAATAGGATTTTGCTGTAAATACATCAGACCATCGAATTGTATCCAGCTATAGATCATGGTCCGATTGATATCTGCAGAGGTAAACGGTAATTCTGACAAGTTTTTGACAACCATTCTAGCTCCATGCGCCGGTAAAACAGACAGGCGAATATCTTCAGGAGTATTCCTCAGTATTTCGAACCCTTTTTTCAGCTCGCGCTCAGTTGTATTATAGATACCCGTCGTTAATTGAATCCTTCTTCCATTAAGGTGTTTCTTTATCGCTTCGGCACATTTTACGTCATTTTCAACCTGGTCAATATAATTAGGAGCATCTTCTTCTGTGATAAACGCTACGCCATCAACTAAAGGATATTCATTAAGTATAGCTTTAAAAGTTGTTTGTGCGTAATCTAATCCGGGTTCACGTAGTTCAAAAGAAAAATTAATCTTTAACCCCACTTTTTTAGCTTCTGCCATCACGCTATTCAGCCATTGTATAGCCATCTGACTCCGTTTTTGCAGATTGTTCCAGTACGGTTCAATGGAAGGGATGCAATAAATGCTATCATTACGCATGAGCTTTTTAATCGAAGGGTCTTTTGGAACCAGGTCTTGTTCTCCGTAAAAGAAATTACCCGCCTTATGCTCAAAATCTTTATATTTATAGGAAACCCACTGCCCTGGATAACTATGAAAAGTAATATAATTCATTCGTAATCTTGCCAGATTCCGTATGTATTCTTTCGCCTCATCGAGAGGATATGAGGATATAT
>JAUZOM010000311.1 GCA_030706465.1 Bacteroidota bacterium
AATATCTCCGAGTTACCATCAGTCAAACGAACCTGTATTACCTGATCATCCTCCCGAATGGTAATGGCATTCACACCATTCAACCGGGGACGCGAATAAGCTTCCAACGAAGTTTTCTTAATTACCCCGTTCTTGGTACAGAAGATAAGATAATGTGAATTGATATAATCGGGATCGTTCAACCCTTTCACACGAATAAATGCATTCACCTTATCATCACCATCGATATTCAGCATATTTTGGATGGCACGTCCTTTCGAGTTTTTACTTCCTTCCGGGATGTCATATACTTTCAACCAGTAGCATTTACCTTTCTGCGTAAAGAACAACATGGTGTTGTGCATCGAAGCCGGATAAATGTATTCAATAAAGTCTTCGTCTCTCGAATCACTCCCTTTCGATCCGACTCCACCCCGGTTTTGAGCTCTAAACTCGGTAAGTGCAGTACGTTTTATATAGCCAAGATGTGAAATAGTGATAATCATTTCGTCATCGGCATAGAAATCCTCCGGATTAAACTCTTCGGAAGAATAAACAATCTGTGTGCGGCGCACATCGCCGTATTTTGCTTTTACTTCAAGAAGTTCATCTTTAATAATCTGCATGCGTATTTCCACATTCTCAAGAATCTCCTTCAAATGAGCAATCAGGGCCAATACATCTTCATATTCAGCGCGGAGTTTATCCTGCTCCATTCCGGTTAGTTGACGTAAGCGCATTTCCACAATAGCCCTCGATTGAATCTCCGACAAGCCGAAGCGTTCCATTAAACGGGCACGGGCTTCGTCGGGGGTTTTAGAATCCCGGATAATCTGTATAGCTTCATCCAGGTTATCCAGGATGATCATGAATCCTTCCAATAAATGAGCCCGTTTTTCAGCTTCACCCAATTCAAAGCGCGTACGGCGGATAACTACTTCGTGGCGATGTTCCACAAAATAATGAATCAGTTCTTTCAAGTTCAGCATTCGCGGACGGCCATTGACCAGGGCAATATTATTCACATTAAACGATGATTGCAGTGCCGTGTATTTAAATAATTTATTCAGCACGACACTTGAATTGGCATCCCTTTTAACATCGACAACAATACGCATTCCTTCCCGGTCAGACTCGTCGTTGATATGAGCGATACCTTCGACCTTCTTATCTTCCACCAGGGCAACAATAGCTTTGATCAGTTCGACTTTGTTTACCTGATAAGGGATTTCATTGATAACGATTTTTTCACGTCCCTGAGCGTCTGTTTCTATTTCAACTTTCGAGCGTACAACTATCCGTCCGCGTCCGGTTTCAAATGCATCCCTCACACCGGCATACCCGTAGATAATTCCACCGGTAGGGAAATCAGGTGCCTTGACATACTTTAATATTTCGGAGATTTCAATGTTATTATCATCGATATAAGCAATCGTAGCATCAACAACTTCGGATAAATTGTGCGGTGCCATATTAGTAGCCATACCAACGGCAATACCGGAAGAACCGTTAACCAGTAAATTCGGGATACGGGTAGGTAAAACGACCGGCTCTTTCAGGGTGTCATCAAAGTTCAATTGAAAATCAACTGTTTCTTTATTAATATCAACCAGCATGTCTTCCGATAATTTCCTTAAACGGGCTTCGGTGTAACGCATGGCTGCCGGGCTGTCTCCATCCACAGATCCAAAGTTCCCCTGTCCATCAACTAACGGATAACGCATGGACCAGGGTTGGGCCATACGAACCAGGGTTCCGTAAATGGATGAATCACCATGGGGGTGATACTTACCCATTACTTCACCGACAATTCTGGCAGATTTCTTATAGGGCTTGTCAGAATTATTTCCCAACTCATTCATTCCAAATAATACCCTGCGGTGTACAGGCTTAAATCCATCACGCACATCAGGCAACGCGCGCGAAACTATTACCGACATAGAATAATCAATGTACGAAGATTTCATTTCTTCGTCAATGTTTACCTTAATAATTCTGTCTTGATCAATCATCTATTTTTATTTTTGTTACTAGCTTAAAAATCGCACTAAGGTACTGCTTTTTCTTCGATTAGACAAGGGAAACTGCAATTAATTAAGAACAAACCGGAAGCTAATTCATTCAAAACAGAAGATAAACAGCCGCTTTTCCGAAAGTGTTGTCACAAAGTTATCGAAAAAATTATTCCAGCTGTCCTCCTGTTATAAAGCAACCTTCAAAAAGAGCATCTTCAGGCCTGAAAGAATCGAATATTCCATACACCGATGAACCTGAACCGGACATGGAAGCATACACGGCTCCCATTTCATACAGGGTGTTCTTAATGGTTTCTATTTCGGGATATTTGGCAAATACAGATTTTTCAAAATCATTCCGAATAGTATCTTTCCATTCAGTCAGGGGATGTTGAATTAATTCAATAAGCGAGAGTTGGGGCTTTTCTGGGACTACCAGTGCATAAGCATCGGGCGTTGAAACGTGAATATCCGGCTTTACCAGCAACAAGGAGTATCCCTGCAACGATAACTCGATGGGAGTAAATACATTCCCAATACCTGTAGCAAATACCGGTTTGTTTTGAATGAATACCGGGCAATCTGCGCCAAGTTTTGCAGCCAGCCTTTCCAGTTTCTTCGGCGTTATTTTCAATTCAAATAATTCATTCAGGGCTTTGAGCATAAAAGCAGCATCAGATGATCCCCCGCCTAATCCAGCCCCAAAGGGAATTTGCTTTACCAATGAAATATCAACTGGCGGAAACTGGTATTCCGATCGTAGCAAGCGATAGGCCTTGACAATCAGGTTCTCTTCCGGATCACCTCCCAATTCAATGCCCGAGGAAGAAAAACTGTAATCCGAACAAGTTTCTGAAGATTCAATTTCCAACACATCGTGTAAGCCAATGGGATAGAAAACTGTTTCAATATTGTGGTATCCGTCCGGACGACGTTCTACGACGTTCAGTCCTATATTTATTTTGGCATTGGGGTATGTCAGCATTGTGTGGATTGTGTTTTATGTTGTTTGAGATGACCTGGCAGATTTGAAGTAAATAGTTATTTAAAACATTATTCAAAGATAAACATTTTTTTATAATATTGAAAACGCCTAAAATAGAGCAAGAATACCTCTCAAACGAAAGTTATCAACAATTTGTTGATAAAAAGTCTTATAACCATTCGAAATTGTTTTGTACTTTTGAAAGCTGCAATTATAAATTATAAATTGCAAATTATTACCA
>JAUZOM010000312.1 GCA_030706465.1 Bacteroidota bacterium
ACCAAATCATTGACGACCTGAAAAAATCAAAACCTGAAATTGAAACATCCAAAATCAGGTATCCGGGTGAAAATGTAGTTCAAACAAGGAATGCAAATCAGGAGAATGGGATCCCTGTAAATAGCGAAATTTGGGGACAAATAATGAGTTTATAATTCGTTTTAAATTTTTTAAACATAACTAATCTGGCATGTATAAAGCGGTTATTCCATTTTTACTAATTTTCTTTTTAATTACTTCAGCTTCTGTTTTGGCTCAGCAAAAAACAGCAGGGATTCAGGGCAAAATCATTTCGAAAGATAAAACCTCAGCGTCATATGTTACTATCATATTGAAAGGTATTGACATGAGGACTCAGGCTGATAAGAATGGCTGTTTTTCATTTAACAATCTTCCTGACCTCAATGATACCTTAGTCATATCTGGCATTGGATTTAAAACATATAAAAATGTAATTAACATCTCTAATGGTCAAAGAATTGATCTCGGAATCATTCATTTGGATTTTGCCATCAAACAACTGAAAAAGGTTGAGGTTAACGGTCGAATAGTTAAATCGTACAAGAGTGATTTTTCATATGATGCAACTAAAACCCAAACAGAACTCATAGATATTCCCCAGGCGGTATCAACGGTAACCAAAGAGCTAATCAATGACAAAATGCAACTCCACCTTACCAATGCATTGGAAAATATTTCCGGAGTAACACAATATTCCGGTTATGAAGAATATAATATAAGGGGATTGCATGCTGAAAATCCATGTTTAATCAATGGCATGAGAACTTTTAATACTTCTTTGACCAGTCCGATGTTGGTTAATGTTGAAAAGGTTGAAGTCATTAAAGGGCCCACCTCTGTTTTGTATAGTAATGCCGATCCGGGCGGCAACATCAACCTGGTGACTAAAAAGCCCTTACCGGAAAAACAATATTCCTTTATTTTAGGAGCAGGTAGCTGGAATGCTTTTAATGGGCAGGTTGATGCAACAGGACCGCTCAACAAATCAGGATCATGGTTATACAGACTGAATGCAGGAGGAGAGAACACCGAATCTTTCCGAAATGGCTATTTCTTAAAATCTTACCAGATAGCACCTTCTTTTTCTTTTACCCCTAATTCAAAATTAAAAGTCAACTTGGATATTTCTGTATCACACACCCATAGTGTGGTAGACCGTGGACTACCGACTTTCGGGGGTGAGAAAAGCTTGACATCGACCCCTACCAATCTTACGGTGATTCAGCCGGGAGATTTTCTGAAAGAAAACAATGTATCAACTGCCCTTACCGCCATTTATAAGATCAATTCCAGTATCACTTTTAATACCGGGTTGCTTAACTATCTTACCTCACAAAACCTTTCAGAACATGGGATTAAAGATTATATCACCATGGATTCTGTAAACCTGAATTACAACAACAGGAAAGTAAGTACAAACACGATTACATTTACTAATTATTTTAATTTCAAGTTCAATACCGGCAAGTTCAAACACCAGTTATTGGTTGGATACGATTTTATCGGAACCGATATGAGTACGACACAATGGCAAGGCGAACTATCGCAGTTTGGTGAAAATATGGGTATTGTAGGGACATTCAGTCTCAGACATCCCCAATACTTGCCTCGGCCCGTTAATATTTATGCCCATAGAATAGTTACAGAAGAAGGAGAAGATGAAGCGGAAGGTGAATATGCAACAAATGGAGTGTATGTTCAGGAACAACTGTCTTATAATAAATGGCAACTGATAGCAAGCCTCAGAGGCGAATTTTTTCAGAGCGGAGAAGATGATGATGCCATGCGGATAACTAAGTTGCTTCCCAGAATTGGAATAACCTATGCGGTCGCAAAAGAAATCCGGCTTTATGCAACCTATAATAGAGGTTTCGATCCTTTTGAGCCAACATCTGTTTTACAGGTCTTTAACCAACCCTTCAAACCTTTAAATAGTGAAATGTTTGAATCCGGAATAAAAGCAGATCTTTTAAGTAATAAGCTGTCATCATCACTGGCAATTTATCAAATTTCCATTGATAATTTATCTGTCAATGCCAATGACGCTTCTAATCCTAATCTGTATATTCAACGGGGTGAACAGCGCTCTAGAGGTATCGAGGCTGAATTACAAGGAAATTTAACTGATAATTTAAGTCTCGCTTTTGAGTATGCTTTAAATAAAACTGAGATAACTAAGAGCATCAATCAAAATGAGATTGGGACGATAGCAGAAAATGCCCCCATGCACAGCAGCTCAAGCTGGTTGAATTACAATTTTAGAAGTGGATTTTTGAAAGGGTTAGGTTTGTCCTGCGGACATTTCCAAACCGGGAAGCGTAATACACTTGAATCTGGCGTTACTTTGCCAGGTTATTGCGTATTTAATGGAAGCATCCATTATGCCATACATCATATCAACATTGCAGTCAATATAAATAATCTGTTTAACACTTCATACTGGGCCTCTGCTTATAACAATCTGAACAAGTGGCCGGGTAATCCACGAAATATGATGATCAGGTTTGGCTATAGCTTGTAATTTGCACTTAAACATGTGCTCAATCGGTATTATGAGGTCCTAAGCATTACAACCTACGCAATCGAATTTATACTAGCCAGGTTTAAAATTTGGTTTGCTTCATTGTTCCATCGTAAACAATTGTTTTATCAATGCTATCTGCAAGTCCTACACCTATGCCATGATTTTCCTTTACCAGTACAACATTAAACGTCCGTTTCTTTAACATCCCCGGAAAGCTCCCTTTACGCTTTTGAATAGTAAGCGTTTTGGTCTGATCGTTCCATGACAGGTTAATGGTTGCATAGACGCCTTTTTCATAGTTGTAGTTATCGTTTTCATCCTCGTAGATGGTAAATTGTCCGTTGGCACCTTGATAAATTCGCAACTCTATGGTGTCAGCAGGTTTCTCAGTGGCATATTGAACAAATGGTCCCATTGGGACAATTGAACCTGCCTTGACATAAAGAGGTATCGTTTCGATTGGCGCACTGGCAGCAATAGTTTGTCCGCCCTCAAGTCTCTTTCCTGTCCAGAAATCATACCATTTTACAGTCTTTGGAAGATATACATTTCTTGTTTTTAACGTTGATCCTGACTTATTTTTTCAACTATATAATTGTTCCGTTACAGGATTTACTAAAAAAGCAGGGCCAAACATATACTGATCGGGGATACTATTCACTGCAGCATCG
>JAUZOM010000313.1 GCA_030706465.1 Bacteroidota bacterium
AAGAAGAGCCCCAAGATTAAAAATAATGTTGGGGCTAATTATTTTAAAAAGAGGGTCTGTCGTCTCCAGTTCTGTCACCACCTCTACGAGGATGATCACCACCGGGTCCGGGTCCGAAACGTTCAAATTCGGGTCTACGGTCTGCCGGATTTTTTGTCCCTTTAAACTGGTTGATTTTATACGTAAAACTTAACAAGAAGTAGGTAGGAAGCGTGTTGTAAGTATTGTATTGGATATAATTATCCCCGATAGTCTGAATAATATTTTTCTGCTGATGCAGGATATCAACAACCTTCAACGCCACTACGCCTTTATTGTTGAAAATTGTCTTATCGATGGTGCCATTCCATATTAACTGGTTTTGAGCACTTGCTAAATATCCCTGCTGGGTGGTATAGTTTATATCACTTCCGATCCCTATATTGTAAGGCAGGTGTAACAACACATTTCCTCCTCCACTCCAATCTCTTGTGATGGCTATAGCCGGATTCAGATTATTTAATGTATTGGAATACTTATAACTACCTCGCAGGCCTACTTCAAATAAGTCATTGGTAAAAGTCAACGAGATCATTTCACCTGCATTGTACCTGCGGGTACTGCTTAAATTCCCAAGCGGTATGCTATCGGAATTGAATGTTTTTGCATTTAAACCACGTGAAGAATAACCATAGACCTGGTTAAGCCCGAAGGATGTGTTTGTATTAAAATGCAGCCGTTTCTGAATTAGCGGGATATTAAACATAACGTTTCCATTGATGCTGTAAGGCGCTCTTGATGAATTTACCGTTTGGCTGTATTGCTTTCCGGTAGTGTCGTAAATGCTGTTTGTTACTAATGCATCCCGGGTTGTTTGAGCATTCAGGAAGGTATTTAATGAAGCAAAGGTACTGTCATTGAACGTAGTGAACATTAGTCGTAAACTATTGCTAAAATCAGGATTCAAAGCCGGATTACCAATCGACACATTCATTGGGTTTGAATTGTTCTTTACCGGTTGCAATTGGCTTACGCTTGGCTGGTCGGTCTGACCGCGATAATCAATACGGATAAATTTCTTTTTCCCAAAATTATATTGTAACCGGGCTGTTGGAGAAAAATTAAACACTTCGTTGTTCACATCACTTACTGCTCCGTTGCTATATTCCGTTTTACTATAAGTTTGAGAAGGATTGCCTTTCACTCCCATCATTATGTTGAAACCCTTATCAACATATCGGTAGTTTAATTCAAGGGTTTCACTGTAGAAATTATTTGTGAAATCATTACTGTAAATTGAGTCTAGCTTCGAATAAGTTCCCAATGCATCTTTATTGTATTGATTTTTATCCGATGTGTTATAAGAGCTTTTGAATGTAACAGAAGTCTCCAGAAAGTTTTTTAAATCCCATAAAGGTTCGACAAACGACATCTTTAAGCTTGCACCGTAGCCTTTAGCATTATTCAATGTATGCTGGTCAACAATAGTTGAATCGGTCTGAATTATGTTTTTAGAATAATTGAAGCTTTCATTGTTATTTTGAGATAGGGATGTTTGGAGATTGGCAGTAAAAGTTCGGCCTCTTTTTGAGTTAAACTTGTGATTGTACATCACACCTAGTGAACCGGAAAGAGAAGTTCCGTTTCCTACATTTGAGGTGTTTCCCCAGCTGGTTCTTGCGGTATCAGTCAGATTGGTATAAGAGTTCTGATTGTCAGAAAACGACCGGTTGTAATTGATATTCGGTTGAAATAAAATCGTATTCAACGTGTCAGGTTTCCATTCCAGTTCTGCACGCATATTGGCAGAATAATTTTCTTTATGTGAACTTGATGCAGATTTGTTAATGTAGGTTGAGTCAACCAGATAACTTTGTTTATTCGAACTATTTACTGTTTCATTAGTTGTGTGATTAAATGATGCATATCCACCAACTTTTAATTTCGGATTAATAATGGCATTATCATTATACCCGATATTTTGCATGGTAGTTATACCGCTGTTATTACTGAAGGCACCCCTTCCACGGTTGCTTCGGGTGGTATTTGCATTGTTTCCTCCCGCTGTGAAGGCAGATTGGTTATCACCATCCATCATATTTAAAAACATATTGCCATCGTACCGTACATCATCGTTTAAATCCAATCCGGCCCCGCCCATGATATTCCCAAAAGTTCCTTTACGGCGGTTTGGCTTGAAAGTGAGATTAATAATATGTTCGGTGTCGTTGTCTTCGAAACCGGTCAGTTGGGCCATATCCGATTTCTGATCAAACACCTGTACTTTATCAATTACTTCAGCCGGAATATTCTTAGTGGCCATTTCAACGTCGTCATCAAAGAACTTTTTACCATTCACCCGAATCTTTGTGATGGGTTGGCCGTGTACGGTGATTTTTCCATCTGTACCAACTTCCACTCCTGGAAGACGCTTCAGCAGATCTTCCACCACTGCGTTTTGGGTGGTTTTAAAAGCCGTGGCATTGAATTCCGTTGTGTCCCCTTTGACCACTAATTGAGCTGCATTTCCGGTTACTTCCACGCCACTAAGCATGTGAGCGTTCTCCTTCAAGTGGATATTTTTTAAAATCAAGTCGTTGTTACCCATCGTCAGGTTTTGTCGATAGTTGATGTATCCAACCATGCTAACGACTAAAATGTAATTTCCGGGTTTTACTTTCTTAATAATGAAATTACCCTTTAAGTCGGTTTGGGTTCCCTGAACAAACGTTGAATCGGGATAATGCAGAATTCGTACAGCCCCCATTTCAATGGGCAGATCATTTTTTCCATCGAAAACCATAGCCTGGATACTGTGCTGAGCAAAAGAAGATAAACTAATAAACAAAAAGACAGGTACAAGAAGAATTTGTTTCATAAGTTTGATAGGACGATTAATTAGTTTGCTGGGTATAAAGGAAATCCCAATTATCAGAAAAACGGCAGACTTTAAAATTTCAATACAAAAATTCGTAGAGGTGGTATTACCGAACCTACAATGTGATTCTTGTATTATACTTATTAGTTTAAATAGACGATTTTTAAACTAAAAGGTTTAATGGAGATGTGAAATTTAGAAGAATAAAAAGCTTAATTTCGAAAATGTGTTTTCTTATACCATATGCAATTATAATATAGACCAAAAAGAATCAGAAAAGATATAGTTGTATCGGCAAATAGAGTTTATCTCGTTAGCTGTAGTATTC
>JAUZOM010000314.1 GCA_030706465.1 Bacteroidota bacterium
AAATACCCATGAAAATCATCCATGCGAGTTCCATACGACCTATTTAATCAAATTATTTACGGATGAAATGTGTTGGACAAAACAAAAAAATGGAAAACAGAAAGGGAGTATAAAAGTGCATACTATTATCAATGTGGAAGAAACCGTTCCCAAGTTCGTTTGGTTTACCCATAATGCAACCCATGATCATGTTTTACTGAATAAACTAAAGATGGAATCAAACACTATTTACGTGTTTGATAAGGGGTGCAACGATTATAAAGCTTTCTAAAAGTTGAGTGATAATGAAACCGGATTTGTTACTCGGATCAAAGATAATGCGGTGTTTGAGCCTGTCTGTCAGAATGAAATCGAAGAACCTATACATTCTGATATTCTGAGGGATGAAATAAAAGAAGTTACAGTCAATGATGAAACCACAAAGCGCAAACTAAAACCAAGGAAAATACTATTTTACTATCCAGAATTAAAACGAGAGTTTGAATTTTTAGCCAACTTATTTGAGATGCGTCCGGATTTGGGAACTGTCATTTTTAAGTTTTGTTGACAAATTGAGCTGCTTTATAAACAGCTCAAACAGAAATTTCCACTCAAATATTTTTCTTGGGGACAATGAGCATACAATAACGATTCAAATATGATGAATTTGAGAAATCAGAACACCCTTTTCGAAAGAAAACAAAGGATTATGAATTCAATTTTAAGAAACCTTGTAATTCTGATACCCTTTTTTGTAATTGCAACTGCCGGAATACCCAAGGAAAAGAACACGTCAACGGTGAAACAAGTTTCATTGGTTCCAAAAACACCCGGGAATGCACCAGACTATTTCTGTACGTGGAATATTCAGGGATATGTTCTAAGTCATCTGACCGATTTACGATCAGCAATGAATCAAAATAACATTTTCGGATCCGGCAAATATGAAAACTGGGTAGGATTGTTTCCGAAAATACGCAAGGATATTTATTTCGTAATGGATGATGCCTGGGATATACCTCAGAATGTAAAATCCAAGAATAGTGAATATTATGGGACGGCAGAGCTGGATACAAGTCGTTTCCCCGGTTATAAAGGACTTCCTGTGGAACGCTTGAAAAAGCTGGTCACAGCCATAAAAGCACGGGGATGGAAAGGGGCCGGAGGATGGATTTGTGCTCAGGAGGCACCAGTCTATGGTAAGGTTGATCCGAAAGCTTATTGGATTGAACGGTTAAAAGCAGCCAATGTTTCCGGTTTAAGTTACTGGAAAGTTGATTGGGGAAAACAATCGAAAAATGGAGAATGGCGCAAAATGGTAACAGACCTGGGACGAAAATATGCTCCGAATCTGATCATTGAACATGCGATGGAAAAGAAATTTATTGAGTTCAGTGATGTATACAGAACATATGATGTTGAAAATATTAATTCACTCCCTGTGACCATTCAGCGTGTTGTAGATCTGCTGAGTTTTAAAGCGCAGGGCGATGCCTTAGGAATCATCAATTGTGAAGATGAGCCTTATCTTGCAGCCGGTTTAGGTTGTGCGATTGGAATCATGCGCCATCCTTTTAACGGGAAATTCCCCAACGGGGCCCCTGATCATGTTTTCCCTGCAGTTGGGCGCGATCTAAAAAGCCGCATGGACGAAATAACACGTGGAGTAAGATGGCACCGGATTGCCGGGCCTTTTGGCGTTGGATCGGTTCCTTATGAAGTCGATTCAGTGAAATTAAAGGATTACTGGATTATGGGCGAGCATGAATCATGGGTGAAGAGGCATGTGGGTGATACCGTTACTGCTACAACTCCTGCAAGGGTAAGCAGGGGTTTGCCCTTGCCACAGATCAGCAACTTGTATTCTGTAGATCAACCGGTTGTACTGGCATCAAGATATCCTAACGGAGCTGTCACTGTTGTGACAATAGGACGCAGTTTAGGGCGGAAATATTCGTTAAAAAGAGAAACCGTGACGGTTAAAATACCCGAACTCACGGTTCCTGTTGGTGTTTTCGGAGACTATAAAGAATTGATTTTAGAATTTCCTGCTAAAATCAATCTGAAGGGGATAAAAATTTATGGACAAGACCTGGCCGGAGAGATACCGGTAAACATCACAAACCAATTAAAGATTGCCGGCAATAAATTGATTCTCCCCGGAGAATTAATCCGTAAAATTGGATTGATGGCTGCTACCAAAGGAGATCTTTCTGATCCGGGGATGGTTTTAAAAATTATTCATTGATTTATCAGCGAAAATAAACGAAGAATTTGAAAAATTTGTAATTCAAGGAACCTATGAGAAAAAAAAGTATCGGTTTCATTTGTGCATGCTCTGCACTTTTATTGCAAACAACATTGCTTTTTGGAAAAACCCATAATGTAGTGAGAGATTATGGTGCAGACAACACCGGGGCAACATATACCACGGTTAATATCCAAAATGCCATTGATGCTTGCGGTACTGGCGATACTCTGTTGATTCCTGACGGGATATATCTCATGAACAGTGGCCTGAATTTAAAATCCAACATGACGGTGATGCTTACAAAAAAGGCCTTGGTAATGGCCAATACCATAAATATTTGGTTGCAAAACAAAAGCCCTCTGTTCAATGCAAGCAACCTCACGAATGTAACGATTACGGGTGGTGGAACGATAGATGGTGGCGGACTGGTTTACCCCAGGGGTACATACGCCCTGCCCAGACCGGGTAATGGCATCCGGTTTAGCAATTGCACCAACATGACGATCCGTGGTGTAACCGTAAGAAACATTCCCGGTTTTGCTGTCGATTATACTAATTCAAGCAATATTACTGCTGATTCAGTTATTATTCGCGGTCGGGGCTTTTTTAACCTCAAGGGCTCTTCTGATGGTATGGACATCGAAGGTAGCTTTAATGTTACAGTCACCAATTGCAATATTGAAGTCGGCGATGATGCGCTTTGTATCAAGGCCAACGACATTGCACATCCCTGTCACAATATCACAGCACGCAACTGCACGCTGGCATCCACCTGCAACTGCTTTAAGATAGGAACCAACACTTCAGCTGAGGTGTATGATGTTTTGGCCGACGGTATTACCGTGAATAAACACTCAAATCCGGGTATCGGCAACCCGGTCCCCACGGGCGACTGTATTTCCGCTATTGCCATGGAATGCAATGACCACAATCATGTACACA
>JAUZOM010000315.1 GCA_030706465.1 Bacteroidota bacterium
AATTAAGCGTATAATTTGCACCAATAGTTGGCAAATTCATTTCGAATTTCACAGATACTGAGTTATCTTGCTTTGATACTTCCACTTTTTTTACCAGCCTTTTTTCTGCGGCATATTTCCACTTTCCCAATTCATTCACATACCTGCTATGCTTTTGATTATCGTTGGGTGTTTTCCAGAAATAGGGCTCCAATTGGCCTTTGAGCAGCTCTCGCTGATTGACTTTCCAGCTTGTTAGCGAACCTTTTTCCTTATCCAGTGTAAAAGTCATGGCTCCTGTTTTAAGTAGAATTTGAAAGCCAGTTTCAGTCACGTTAACCGTCATCCCGGCAGGAATGATTCTTTTCCACGTAAAAGGTTTCATCACAAACTGCTCACGGGCTATACAATAACCTGCGTCAGCCCAAAGAGTTGCTGTCTTCAATCTGGCGTATATATTCAGACAGATTTCGGATGAAATTGTGTCTGCCAATTGAGGAACCGGAAGCTCAATGACAGAAGATGTTCCAGGCAAAATATTGTCGCAACGGAACTTCCCTTTTTGAAATGATTTTCCGTTCAAGGTGTATTCGTATTCAAAATCGAAGTTTTCCAATGAAAGAAAATCAAAATGATTGGTAACCCGGATACTTATATTTTTATCATTTACAAGATGAAATGCAACCGGTTGATAAACTTTTTGAACTTCAAAATAATGTGGATAAGGCTTTCTATCGGTAGAAACCAAACCTCTCATAACAAAATTCCCATCATTGGGTTTGTCGCCAAAATCGCCGCCATAGGCCCAAAATTCATTATCTTTTAAATTGATATCATCAGGATGCTCGTCAAGTTTAAGCCCGGATCCATCTTTCGGTTTCGGCAGGCCATGTTCATCCCATTCCCAGATAGCTGCGCCGCAAATACTTGAATCTGCGTAAATAACATCCCAGTATTCCTGCAAATTACCGCCGGAATTTCCCATTACATGCGAATATTCCCGCATAATGACCGGTTTGTCTTTGATCTTTTCACCCAATTTTTTTAAATCGGCAGGATGAAGATAACTATCGTCATAAAGATCTGAAATTTCCCTATGAGTATCTGAGAAAACCAAACGGGTTTGATCCAGTTTTCTAATGGTATCGGCCATCGCCTTCATATTCTGCCCCTTACCCCCTTCATTGCCCAACGACCAGAAAATGACGCAAGCGTGGTTTTTATCCCTTCCGACCAACGAAAGAGCCCGTTCCACATGCGATTTTTTCCACACCGGATCATCCCCAAGTTCTTTATTTCCAAGACCAAAGGCATGGGATTCCTGATTAGCCTCGTCCATCACGTAAAAACCGTATTTATCGCAAAGTTCGTAAAACATCGGATCGTCAGGATAATGGCTCGTGCGTATCATGTTGATATTGGCCTGCTTCATCAGCTCCATGTCGCGCACCATAAGCTGCCGGTTCATGTATTTTCCGGTACGGGGATTCTGCTCGTGCCGGTTGATCCCTTTTAATTTCACAGCCCGGCCATTAATTAAAAACACATCGCCACGCACCTCAATTTTGCGGACACCGAAACAACATTCGGCTTTATCCACCATCTCGTTCTTTTTATTTTTAAGTTTGATGGTTAAGTGGTATAATTCAGGCGTTTCAGCCGACCAAAGCCTCGGTTGTTTTATCAATGAACTGATGGTAAATGAAACTTGCTTTGATTTAGAAACCGGCACTTTTGCAGAAACCGGAATATCGATATACCCGCCTGATTTTGAAAAGCCTGTTATTTCCGCTTCTACCTGAAGACCGGCGATATTTTGCAACTGACGGTTATCCAGATTCAAATCGATGGAAACGTTAGCATTCTCATAGGTTTTATCCGGTATTGCTTTTACAAAATAATCTCCGATAAAAATCTTTGGCCTTGCAATCAGATCAACATCGCGGAATATTCCTCCTAAACGCCAGATATCCTGATCTTCGAGATAACTGCCATCGCAATATTTATAGACTTCTACTGCGAGTTTATTTTCACCTTTATGAATATAGGAAGTAATATCGAACTCGGCTGGCGACATGGAGTTTTCGCTATAACCAACTTTCTGTCCGTTAACCCAAACATAAAATGCCGATTGCACGCCGCCAAAATTCAGAAATATCTGTTTATCAGTCCAGTTCTCTGGAATTTTAAAGGTTGTCAAATAACTGCCTACAGGATTCCTTTCTTTATAAGTTGTGAAGGTTTTTTCGGGCTCGCTGGTTACTTTTGGAAGATTTTTTTTAAAAGGATAAGCAATATTAGTATAAATCGGCGTTCCAAATCCCTGCAATTCCCAATTGCCGGGTACCAGGATATTGTCCCACTTTTCAGTGGAATAACCCTCAGTATAAAATTCCAAGGGTCGCGTTTGCGGATCGGGCGACCACTTGAATTTCCAAATACCATTGAGCGACCGGATCATTGGATTGTTCGCTTTTTCTTCAGCCAGAAAAGTGAAAACGTGGGGCTTTTCCTTATTGATGCCATTAATATTTGGGTTTTCCCAATCATTGATAGTTTGAGCTTCAGCCTTAAAGGCTGATAATAAGATTGTAAGGGCAATTAAATATACTTTCATTCTTTATTTATTAGAGTGATGCAACAAACATCATTTTTAATACCATACATGTCTTTTAATTAAATATAACAGAGCATTGTGGCTTATCACAATCGAGCCAAAGAAATTTTAAATACTACTGCAAGATTATTTGGAATGCTATTTGGCTTCCGGATTACCAGCGATTCGGGATTGATTTTCCATAAAAGCTTTTCTTTGCTGCCAAGCAGTTCTATTTTTTTAATTTTTTGCTTTCCGATATTTTCAGCAAGTGCTTTGAGTGAAATATCTTCAGTAGGAACTCCCATTACCGTGGCATACAATATGTTTCCCTTTTGGTTGTAACGAATATCTTTTTCGGTATAACATAGTTTTCCTTCGTTAAAACCTGCCCCATTTAAGCTATTCACGGCATCAACAGAGGGTCCTTCTCCGAAAATTATCCATGGGCGTGTATCGAAGATACTCTCTTTGTTCACATCCATCCAAGCGGCAATTCCTTCAAGAATGGCGACTTCTTTATCGTCAATTGTACCATCGCCGCGAACAGGGATATTAAGCAACAGGTTTCCGTTTTTACTTA
>JAUZOM010000316.1 GCA_030706465.1 Bacteroidota bacterium
ATTGTAACTCAGAGGGGCTTGAAATTGCTATGGTCTTTAATATTAATAGTTCCTATATCTATAGACTCTATACCAATAATATTCCACAGCAAAAGGGAACCCATCATACTGGTTTTAAAATCGTCAAAAACAATTGCAGAATCGCTGTATTACAGTCATTTAAAAATATTTCAATAATAACTAATATTTTAGTTGCAAAACGCATTTTATAGTTGTATATTTGTAATGCAATTAACCTTAAAAAGTATTTAAACGCACCATGGCAACTAAATTCAAGGAACTTACAAAAGCCGAAGAACAACTCATGCAGATCTTGTGGGAAAAGAAAAAAGCATTTGTAAACGATTTACTCGAAGTGCTGCCTGATCCCAAACCGGCATACAATACCGTATCGACGATAGTTCGAATCCTGGAAAAGAAAGGATTTGTTAACCACAAGGCCTACGGCAATACACACCAGTATTATCCGGTTGTCAGTAAAAAAGCATATACTAAGGCGACTTTTAAGTCCCTTTTAAACGGATATTTCAGTAATTCATTCGAACAGATGGTATCCTTTTTCGCTAAAGAAGAAAAACTCAGCCTATCTGAAATGGAAGAGATCAAACGCATTATGGACGAAGAAATTCAAAAACTTAAAAGCTGACCATCATGAACGAATCATTGTTTTACGGCCTTAAGACCATTCTTGCAGCGGGAGCATTTATACTCATCTACCGCTTGTTTGTCCGCAATTCCAATGCCTACAGCTGGAACCGGTTTTACCTGTTGTCGACAATGATGTTCTCTGTTTGCCTCCCCTTTATCGACATCTCAAGCTGGTTTGTCACCCACAAGCCAATCATCTTATATGCATCCTTAATTGACTTTGCCAAAACCATTACCATCATTCAGGACCAATCGGTTCAAAAAAGTTTCAACACGACAGATGTGATCATGACCGTGTACGGTGTCATCACCCTATTGCTGCTCCTGCGCTTTGCATGGAGCCTCATGCGGATCATGAAACTCGCAAAGAATAAGGATTGCCAAAGAATAGGCAACCTGAAGCTTTTCCCCGTTCAACTTAAAAGCACCTTCTCCTTCTTCAATTGCATCTTCATCCAACCTGAACACTGGAAAAAACCAACCTTTGATTATATCATCCAACACGAACAGGCACACGCAAAACAACTCCATACCCTCGACAATCTATTGACCGAAATCATCCTTGCATTTGGTTGGTTCAATCCATTCTATTACGTCTACCGGCGTGACCTGCACCTGCTGCATGAATGCCAGGCAGATCAACAGGTGATCAACAGCGGCTATGATAAGACGACTTATCATCAACTGCTCCTTAATGAAGTTTCCGGAAACTTAACATATCTAATTGTTAACCAGTTCAGTTATTCACTCATTAAACGACGATTTAAAATGATTTCGAAAAACCAACAATCCCGACTGGCCGGATTTAGAATCCTGCTGGCAATCCCAACAGCATTTGTATTAATGGCATTATTTTCGTTTACAAGCCTGGATAATGCCAAAACACTAATAAACACCAATATTCTGGAAAAAGTCACCTCTTCTTTCGACAACCAGCAAAAACCCGTTGGCAAAAAACAGGCTAAGAAAACAACGATTAAATTCGTTCCCCCTCTGATCATTAGCGATAATGACACCGTTTTAGATAGCAGGTCTGCCTTTGACTCCCATTATCCCGGCGGATATGCAGCCTGGATGGATCTTCAAAAGAAAGATATCAACACAAAACTTCTCACTCCGAAGGTTATGGGGAGCACAAAATTTGAAGTGTATGTTAAGTTTACCGTTTCTGAAACCGGCGATGTCGTCGATCCCCAAATAGTCAGGGGAATGAATAAGACTTGCAATGATGAAGCCCTCAGAATAGTAAGCATGATGCCAAAATGGAAACCGATCATCAAAGATGGCAATCCTGTCCGCCTCAACTATGTCGTACCCATCAGGTTTGATTTTAAGTTTGTTCCGCCGCAAGTCAAACCAGCGGTAAAGCCTTACAACGTAGTTGATCAAAATCCCGAATTTAAGGGTGGATATGACGCCTTGACAAAATACATTACTCAAAATATCCATTATCCCGATGCTGCCAAAAAATCAGGTATTCAGGGCACAGTATTTGTTCAGTTTGTAGTGGAGGAAACCGGAAAGATCACAAATGTTAAAGTTTTACGCGGCATTGACAAAGATTGCGACCGTGAAGCCGTGCGCGTAGCTGCGTCAATGCCGGACTGGATTCCGGGTAAATTAAAAGGAAAAACCGTTCCTGTTAGTTTCCAGATGCCGATTAAGTTTAAGCTTTCTGACAGTAAATAAACCAATTTGTGGACCAACGATTTATCCACTGATTTCAACCGGTCATATAAAAGAGATAAGGACTTATCTCTAATAAACATCAGGACAAATCAGTGGATAAATTTTTTATGCTGATAATGCGCAGCTTTATTTTTTCAATAATATTTTGATTCGGATATATATCCAGATAATTTAATATTATCTTTATTCATCAGTTTTCCCTATATAAAATAATAACCAACTATTGAAAAAAATAAATTATATTCAATAACTTATTAAAATATCATAGCCGGCATGATCAACTTCGAAGCGCTATATAAGCTCACTTATGGCATCTACCTCATTAGCTCCGGAAACAAAAGCAGCGGAAACGGATTCATTTCAAATACTTTTTTCCAGGTAACTTCAGAACCTCCCCGGTTCGCATCGTGCTGCAACAAGGACAACTATACTGCCGAAGTGATTCAAAAGACAGGAGCTTATGCGGTTAGCGTGATTCCACAAGATATTCCGGCCGATATCATTTCCCGCTTTGGATACAAAAGCGGAAGGGATTTTGACAAGCTGGAGGGGATGGAGTTGGCATATGGAGAGACCGGGGTGCCCATTGTGTTGAATGAGGCCATAGCTTATCTAGAATGCCGGGTAATTCAAACCATTGATGTAGGGACCCATTTGATGTTTATCGGGGAACTTGTTCAGGCCGAACTGTTGGATAACACCAGGGAACCCTTAACCTATTTGTACTACCGCCAGGTTAGAAAGGCATTTGCTCCTAAAAA
>JAUZOM010000317.1 GCA_030706465.1 Bacteroidota bacterium
GTGTCTGGGCTCCCGATATTCATTATATCGGAGGGAAGTATGTAATGTATTATGCCTTATCCACTTGGGGCGAAATCCATAAAAACGGCGTAGGGGTAGCCACAGCATTGAACCCGGCCGGACCGTTTACCGATTTGGGCAGCCTGGTGGTCAGTCAGGATTGCGGGGTACTGAACAGCATCGATCCGTGCTACTATGATGAAAACGGACACAAATATCTGATTTGGGGAAGTTTCCAAGGTATCTATTACATCGAATTGAATAATACCGGGCTGAAAGTCCTGAGTGGCAGCAAACCCGTCCAGTTGGCCGGAAATGCTTTCGAAGGTACTTATATTTACAAGCACAACAATTATTATTATTTGTTCGCTTCGGTCGGATCCTGCTGCAACGAATTAGCTTCCACTTACCAGACGGTTGTCGGGCGTTCAACATCATTATTGGGGCCCTATGTCGATAAGAACGGCAAATCGATGATGGACAATGGTTATGAAGTGGTCATTTCCGGCAGTAATGCTTTTAAAGGAACAGGCCATAACTCCGGGCTCATTACCGACGATAAGGGCGTCACCTGGATTCTGTACCATGCCTGGAATGTAGCTGATGTTAATGCCGGTCGTTGCCTGATGCTCGATCCGATAACCTGGGTCAATGATTGGCCAACAGTGAAAGATAGTATTCCTTCTTCCACTCCGATGCAAGGTCCGACCTTTAATAATTAATGATGTTCTGAAAAATTTAATAAATAATAAATGATGAAGAAATTTATTTTTTATATAACAGCTGCATTGGTTTGTATTTGCATATTGAATGCCTGCGATGATAAAGGCATGGGTGATCCTCTGGCTACACAAATGAAAATAGAATCATCTGCCTACAATGTCAGTATTGGTAAAACAACCGCCGATACGACAGTGGCTACCATACGTTGGATTGACATTAAGTCGCCTTCCTACAAGTTGACTTTGTCCAATAGCCAGAACGATACCACGGTTGTGCTACCCGACAATAGTAAGGCTGCCGAGAACAACATCAGGGTTATGACTATATCCGACAAGCAAATACTGGATTATTTAAACCAAATGCACTTGACAGAGAATACAACGGACATCTTGAAACTGACGATTGCCGGAACCAGGACTGACGGAGTGGCGGACTCAATCACTGCAACAATTAACGTTACGGTTCAAAACTCTTCTATTGCCGCGCTTTCTATTAGAAAAATACCTAAAGTATCGTACAGTCTTTTATCTGTGAAATCAGTTCCGGGCATTAAAGCGCTGAAGCGGATGAATAGAAAAGTGCAGGAGAAGCCTTTATTCACGGCTTGCAATTTTGATATTACAGTCGCTCAGAAAGCACTGACAAATCAAGTGAATAATGATCTTGCTGATGAGAAATTGCAGACATTTTATAGGAAATCCTGATTAAGAATTTCCTATAATCCCTAATTTAGCAGTTTCGCATAGTTGCTGAAAGGTCACTTATCCGCGTATGTTTACTATGGAAAATATAAGCTGCTCAATTTCTCTTGAATGGCTGAGTTTTACCGGAGTATTTGCTAAGCTGCCGTAAAATATAGAAAGAGAGGAGGCTCTCCGTAGCATCTTCTCTTTTTATTAAACATCAGAATAAGTATTTATGAAACGTCCATGTTTCTGTAGATACAAAAAAAAAATATGAAGCGATCCGTCAGCTGACGGCTCTCCGTATGTAAAATAGCAAACATGGAGTTCCCTGCTATCTTTGAAAATTAAATAATATTCCTATGAATAAAATATTTTTCCCGATTTGTATTTTTTGCTTTTTGCTTTTTGATAAGGCAGAGGCTCAATCTTCTGACGTGGTTGTTGATGGCAAAGCCCGTTTTACTGTACTGACCCCTACGCTTATCCGCATGGAATACGCAGGAGACAGTACTTTTGAAAACCGTAAGAGCTTTAATATGATTAACCGTAACTTGTCTGTTCCTTCATATACAACACAGGTAAATAGCGGCTGGCGGGAAATAAAAACCGATAAGCTCCTGTTGCGTTATAAACAAAATTCAGGATGTTTTACCGGCGAAAATCTTGCTGTTGGCCTGAATGTAAGCAATAAAAATGTAGAAGTTTATCCATGGGAAAAATTCGCGGTCAATAAAATTTGCGAAGCCGAAAATGCAGAACTTTCAGGAGGGGCAACTAATGCTTCAGACCATAGCGGCTCTAGCGGATCAGGATTTGTTGCGGGACTGACGCAAGTTAGCGCCGGCATTAAATGGGATATAAATAACAATTCAGGTGCAGGAGATTATACCATAGTAATCAGGTATGCCAATGCAAAGGGTGGGGATGGCCTGTATATACCGCGTACCCTTAGTTTATATGTTGATAGTGTCAAAACACAAATATCCCTTGGCACAACAGCCGACTGGGATAGCTGGAACCTTTTTAAAATCAATGAATACCTTAGTTCCGGCATGCATTCCTTAAAAATTGTTTGTAACAGCGAGGATACGTACAATGTAAATATCGACTGGCTTTCCATTGTTCCTGCAGGCGCAGATATTCCCAATACGGCAAACTCCAATTTAGGCGGTTGGGTTCGTTCGCTTGATGCCCAAAATGGAAGCATTAATCTTTTTAACGGACTGCTCAGTAAAGATGGCTGGTATATGATTGATGACAGCAAAACGGCAGTATATGATGGGGATTGGGTAACATCGCGTCCCAATCATGTTGGAGGATATCAGGATGGATATTTTTTTGGTTATGGGCATAATTACAAAACGGCCTTAGACGATTTTTATAAAATTACCGGCAATCCGCCTTTACTCCCTAAATGGGCTTTCGGCATTTGGTTCTCAAGGTATTATGCCTATAATTATGATGATTATCGAAATACATTGTTGCCGAAATTCCGTTCTGAAAAACTTCCCCTGGATGTATTAGCCATTGATACCGATTGGAAATCACCCAATCAATGGGACGGCTGGAATTGGAACAATACTCTTTTTCCGGATCCTCTGAATTTTTTATATTGGACTAAAAATCAAGGATTAAAAGTAACATTAAATATCCACCCTTCAATTGAAACAAATGATCCGTTATTCACA
>JAUZOM010000318.1 GCA_030706465.1 Bacteroidota bacterium
GGGATTGTCCGTCTTCTGGCTATACCACCGGAGCCAATAACGCCCCATTTCGTTTTATTTTTCAAGATAAATCCTCCTAATTTTTATTTGTGATTAATATTTATTCCTGTACTTCTTCTATTTCTGGCATTTCTGGTATCTCCGTCATTTCCTGAAACGTAGCCTTGTTCATTTTAGAATCGGCAATTGTTATAATTATTGTGGAGGACAGAACAAGTACACCCCCGACAATAGCCATGCTATTTAAGGTTTCTCCAAGAAAAATGGCTGCAATTGGTAAACCAAAAAAAGCAATCAGATAATTGGATAAAGCCACCTGCATTGCATCCAGCATCTTTAACGCTTTGAAAAAGAGCAACATCGAAAGGAAATTGTGAAATACCGTCAGAATTGACATTCCTAACCACGTTTGTCCCGTAAATGAAGGGATTCTGAAAAATACATCACTCTCAAAATACAAAACAAGCGGTGTCAAAAGAATGACCATAAAAATATAAGTATAAAACACCATTTCTCTTTCGGTATATCTTTCGGCTATTTTCTTGATTCCTACGTTATAATATGAATTGCCCAATACGGCTAAAAAGATAAGTATATTTCCAACAGCGTATTTCGAACCAAAATTCAATTGTTTTAAATCGCCTGTAGAACAAAGGATGACGCCGATAATAGCAACTACGAAACTCGCCCACCGTACTTTGTTCATTTTCTCTTTCAATATGAGAAAAGCAAATAATGCGGTGAAAACAGGCAAACTAAGAGTAAGGATGGCAGCGTTGCTGGCAAGGGAATATTGTGTTCCCCAGGTCATAAAAACTTGTGCAGGGAAAACCCCCAAGACTGCAAGCTGAGCAAATACGAGTATATCGCTTAATTTTTTTCCTCCTTTTTTAAAATCGCGCAATGCAAAACCTGATAATAGGATTGCTGCTAAAAACATTGGAGCCCAAACAGTAAAATAAGGCCCGATTTGATTCTGTGTAAGTTTTATACAGGTGAACTGCAGCGACCACATCAGATTGCATGTGAACAGAAGAGTCCAAGATAGAAATGTCTTTTTCATTAGTTGTTTTATCTGGTTATTCAATCATAGGGAGCAAAGTAAAGAGGAATATTTTTTGTCCGCTAATACTCTGCATTACATTTATGGTATTTATCTCTATTTGTGTGTTTAATTATTGCCCAATATTAGATATATATTTCAATATTACTATCATGTTCGTTATTTAAATGAAAAATTTTGATTAAATAAAATTAACTTGCTAATTCATGCTTAATCAGTTAGTGACTGCATGTAAGTTTATTTTTTTTGTTCCAGATCACGCGTGCTACCCACACCGATCCATCAGCACCTTTAGGATGAGGTTTATCTCCAACAATGAACTCAGCATCGGTAACCCATGATTCTTTTTGGTTAATGGGTGCTGCACCAAAATTACCCAACATCACACCACGTTCCGGAATCAGCACTTTTTCCGTTGAACGAATTACCTGGAGTTTCGCAGGATCGACTTCAGCGATAAACAGTGGGGCCCGGTTTCTGGCAATATGGTCATTATTGGCGCCACGACGGGTGTAAGTCAGGAAAAGGCCGTTGGAGTGCGAGAGCCAGTGGGCCTGGGTATTATAACTGCCAAGTTCCTGACCATCATCAAAGGTCCATTCTTTGATGGGTAGCCAATGCAAACCATCATTGCTGGTTGTTACGTAAGCCCGAAAATCATTTCGCAGGGTGAGGTAGTATTTATGATTATAAAATGCGAGAGAAGGTTCCCCCAAACCCCGTCCTTCATTTACCATCAGTTCATCTCCATGTCGAAGATATGAAAGAGTATTGCCGTCAAATGAACACTCTAATACTGTCACAGATGATCTTTCCGAATGCGGTCCTGCAAAATAGACCGGAAGAAGAATGGTACCATCTGACTTTACGAGCCACTGAACGCAACCCGGATTCAGTAGAAAGAATTTTGAGTCGGCATCAGGAGTATTGGCTATCATCTTCCACGGTGTCCATTTTTCCGTTTTGGGATCGAATACTGAGTAAGCGGCATCGTGCGACCTGGGTTTATCCAACAATTGCTTCCCTTCTTTGCTGTATCTTACCTTTATGCCGATAGCAATCAATTTTCCGGATTTCTGATGCCAACCCGGAGTGACATCAGCAACGCTTATGGTGGTTCCGTCAGCCTCATATTGCCATTTCAATTCAGGGATCTCAACCGGATCAGTCCATGTCTTTCCCAGATTGTCTGAACGCATAAAATACATTCCCGAGTAAAAATCGCTTACGACAAGATCCTTCTGAATGGTCATGATGACGGCAGGCCCATTGTTTTGTCCATAACCAGGGATGGCGGCTACTCTCGGATGAAACCAACAGAAGTTTTTATTTAATTCGCGATGCGCAACTTCTGGCTGTACGCGGAATGCTAATTTTTGGGCAAAACCCTCACTTCCTGATAAAAATAATATCAGGCAAACAGCAAATATCTTTTTAGCCATAATAAATAGTTGAAGTCGAAAAATAAATGAGTATCCGGTACGTTGCCTAATGTTTATTAACTGTGTCATTAAGTTGTCATTAACGGTCATTGTGCAGTGAAAATTAATTAATGACAATCCAATGACCATTAATGACAACAATTGACAAAGAGAAAGCTCAATTAGGAAAGTAAACGGATACTCATTTAACTAAGAATTTAGATTCCGAATTTCTTTATTGCATCGCCAACCTGTGCTATCGCTTCTTTATGGCGGTCAAGACAAGGTGCAAGAGTCGGTCTCCAGGGTGTTTGCATAAATCCGTATAATCTGGCAGGGTCTACCACTTTTTTACAATAATCGACGGTTTTCCCAAAATTTTCAGGATTGGAATGGTTGCTGCCCGTCGGTACCTGATCATAACCATAAGCTTCCAGATCGTTGTACAATTTCAGGTAAGTTTTACTGGGTTCTGTCAGATTGTTCAGATCAAATCCTGATCCATAGTACCAATTGCTCTGAAGTACAGATTTAGGCATTTTTTTGAAGAACACATCCGGGTTATGCCATGCATAATCAGACCAAACCCAGGCACGTATTCCATTCTTTTCA
>JAUZOM010000319.1 GCA_030706465.1 Bacteroidota bacterium
GAACTCATCACCGCCGAACATCTCAGGACGATGATTAAAAAAGTACCGGAAGTTATGCACCGCGTATTAAATGAAAATAAATCATTTAAGGGGAGCTATAATGAAGGTAAGAATCTGCTTATCGTAAATGTGGCTCAGCTTTATATCACCAATTATTTAAAGAAGGAACTCACAATTATTCAGGATAATAAACAGCCCTTATATATTCGGGAGTTGGAAAAAGAATTCAGTTTCCAGTTTCCGCTTGATGATTCGGGAACCGAAGGTGAAATACGTGAAGTTAAAATCAAAGGTTTAATCGATCGCATTGACCAAACGGGAGAAATATTGCGTCTGATTGATTATAAGTCGGGGAATGTCGATGAAAGGAAAGAGCTTAAACTTAAAACCCCGGAAGATCTCATCACGGACCCGGGTAAGTCAAAGGCATTACAATTATTGATTTATAAATTCCTGATCGAAAAGAACCCTGAAAAGATACAAGGCTCCTATGCAAATATACAGCCGGGCATCATCAGCCTTCGCAAGTTTGGCAGCTATTTGATGCCATTGGACGATCAAAAGGCATGGCAGACTGAAAACAGCTACCATTCTTTTGAAGAGATATTGAGCGAATTACTCAGACAAATCTATGATCCCGCTTTACCTTTTATGGCTACTACGGACAAAGAACGTTGCAATTATTGTTCGTTCAAACCTATTTGCAACAGATAGACCTACCTCAAATCTTTAGGCACGGTGGTATCAACGATCCTGTTGATATAATCGCTGTAGTCGTTGATTTTGGGTTTGTAGTCTTTCTGAAAGAGTGGAGAAGAAATAAGAAAATCAGCAGTGGATCGGTTGGAAGCAACGGGAATGTTGTATAACACCGTGATCCGCAACAATGCTTTCACATCCACATCATGTGCCTGTTGCATCATAGGATCCCAGAAAAAGAACAGGGCATCTACTTTTCTTTCAACAATCATAGCCCCCATTTGCTGGTCACCACCCAACGGCCCTGAATTCAACCGTTTCAAGCTATATGTGGCTCCCGGATTTTTTAAAACGTAACGGCGAAAAACCAGCTCAATCAATTTCCCGGTTGTCCCTGTACAAACTATATCGTGTTGAATCAGGGATCCTGCATTATATTCCACCCATTCCAACAGCTCTTTTTTCATCTGGTCGTGTGCTACCAGGCCAATGCATTTTCGTTTTGACATAAAAATATTTTATAATAAGTAAAAGAAATAATATGTCTGATATTTATTCTACAAAATTATAAAACAATTGTCAATGATTCAGGGATATTTTGAAAATATCATCTAATACACCTGAAAAGACACAAACAAATGGATAATCTGAATTGTTAATAAACTCGTTCCAACACTCAAAAACAACCCAGCTTCTCTATCATTGCTATTCCCCCGATACTAAGATCCTTTTTATCCCGAATTGTTTTCAGGCACCATAGCCGTTATGAATAATTAAGAATCGTCTACCTAAAATGAGGGGCAGATTATTTAAAAAAGTAATTTATTTTAAAAAACATGCCTTATTTATAACAGCATAACCGGAAATGAATGCAAAAAAAATATTAAAATTAATATTTTAATTAAAATCGTTTAAAATTATACCCATTTGCTGTTGTTATATTAAAAAGGGATATTTTTTTATTACTTTTGCAAAAAATTTAATAAAGTCCAGAAAAGGGCTTTATTTGTCTAGTCTAATAAAGTTTAAGCTACATAAAAACAATATGAAGAGAGTATTAGTATTAACAGGTGGAGGGGATTGTCCGGGACTAAACGCGGTAATCCGTGCTATAGTCCACAGGGCTTCACAGGAAAAAGATTGGGAAGTTATCGGAAGTATTCAAGCATTCGATGGCGTTTTGAAAGAGCCGACTGAGATCATGGTTTTGGATGAAAAGGCTGTTCAGGACATTCATGCCATGGGAGGTACAATTATCGGTACAACTAATAAAGGTGGTCCTTTCGCCTGGCCTATCAAGAACAAAGATGGCTCATGGAGTGAAGTAGATCGTTCTGATGAGATGATCCGTAAATTACAGTATATGGGAATTGACGCCGTAATTAATATTGGTGGCGATGGTTCGCAACGCATTTCCCAGGCACTTTTTGAAAAAGGATTAAATGTCATCGGCGTTCCCAAAACCATTGATAATGACCTTTCTTCTACCGACTTTACTTTTGGATATCAAACAGCTGTTCAGATTGCAACAGAATCTGTAGACAAGCTAAAGACTACCGCTATGAGTCACAATCGTGTACTTGTACTGGAAGTCATGGGCCGTTTTGCAGGATGGATTGCGCTTAGTGCAGCTATCGCAGGCGGGGCCGATGTTTGCCTTATTCCTGAAATCCCATATGAGATCGATAAAGTCATTGAAAAAATTGAATCAAGATATCATAAAGATAAAGGATATGCGCTGATCGTTATTGCCGAAGGTGCCAAGAACAAACAAGGCGACATGGTGGTCAAGAAATCCGACGAGATAGGATATGAAAACCTTCGTATGGGTGGTGTTGCCATTCAGCTTGTTGATAGTCTCAAACGGGCTGGTTGTCCTTACGACATGCGTGAGACCATCCTTGGTCACTTACAAAGAGGAGGCACTCCTATTGCCTATGACCGTATCCTTGCTACACAGTTTGGGGTAAAAGCCATGGAAATGGTCCTCGATGGCAAGTTTGGAGAAATGGTTGCTTACCGTCACCCCAATATCATTTCGGTTCCATTCACCGAAGCCATCGCAAAATACAATTTTGTTGAAACTGATTCAGCGCTGGTGCAGACTGCACGTGGTGTTGGGATCTCTTTTGGCGACTAAGCGACCTATTTATATTAAGATACAGCCCGCCCTCAAAGCGGGCTTTTTCTTTGAACGCTATTCCTTTTTTCATTGTCATGGCAACTACCAACGATAAATACCGGACCACATTTGAAGAGATGCATTCTTTTTTGGAGTTAAAATCCATGCAATATAACAAGAGCGCCTTTATTGATAGTGATCCGGTTTCCATTCCACATCGTTTTTCCAAAAAAGAAGATATTGAAATATCAGGATTTCTGACTGCCACTC
>JAUZOM010000032.1 GCA_030706465.1 Bacteroidota bacterium
CGAGTCGCATGGTATTCCATATCGATGCCTTACACCCAAAGGATTAAAAAATGTATTGGTTGCCGGCCGTTGTATTTCTACCGAACAGATTGTTCAGGGAAGTGTCCGCATTCAACCGGCCTGTTTGGTTACCGGTGAGGCAGCCGGTATGGCAGCCACACATGCTTTACAACATCACAAAAACAATGTGCATGCTGTGGATATTAATTATTTAAGGAAAAGATTAAAAGAAGAGGGTCAATATCTGCTGTAGCTTTATTCCATACCTACAACGTCGAAGAAAGCATGCCCTGTTTTATGCACCTGGACAATCTCTGTTGACTATTTATCCGGCACCCGGCCATCGGACGAAGTTGGAGGGGTGTTGCTTCATTCCTGGTCCTTCATTCCCGGGGAGTATCCTCTTACTTCAGCCGGGGCCCATGTTAGGTATAAAGACATTTCAACGGGACTCTAGATAGGGTTCGGATAGGGTTCAGTTAGGTCTACCTATCCGAACCCTATCCGAACCCTATCCGAACCCTATCTGAACCCTAACTGAACCCTAACTGAACCCCCTCTATACCAAAACTAAGATAAGACTGAAATAAGACTGCGTCCAGACTAAGAAGACTCCCTCTTTTGGAAAAGAAAACCTTCTTTTTCTTTTTTCTTCCCCTTCGTGGAAAATTGAACACCCTACGAATCTTCCCTTATTCCCTTCCGGTAAGAAGTAAAAATAACAGAGGGCAATACAGACTGTCAATTACTTATCACCGCCCATCAGTACAGGTTATTTCAGAAGAAGCATCTCAAAATTCTTAACGATATTTTGAGATGCTTCCTTTCCAACATCAAGGACTTAGGAACCAAAAACCATGTTGTAAAACATACAAAACCCAAATACAGTTTTAATAGAGATTTCATACATTGCCATACGATTTTTCATGATAAAAAAACATTATTTTTTTAGTATTAATTCTTTTAATTTTAATACAGTATGAAAGTATATCAATCGAATGAAATTAAAAACATTTCACTGCTGGGGTCGTCCGGCTCGGGGAAAACCACTCTTGTGGAAGCTATGCTTTACGAGAGTGGTGTTATAAAACGCAGAGGCTCAGTGGTTGGCCAAAACACGGTCTCCGATTATTTTCCTGTTGAAAAAGAGTATGGCTATTCCGTTTTCTCGACCATTATCCAGACAGAATGGTTAGAAAAGAAATTAAACTTTATTGACTGCCCGGGTTCCGACGATTTTATCGGTGGTGTAGTGACCTCACTCAATGTAACCGATACCGCTCTTATCCTTCTCAACACCCAATATGGTGTAGAAGTCGGGACCAACAATCACTTCCGTTATACCGAAAAATTTAATAAACCCGTCATTTTTGTAACCAACCATCTCGACCAGGAGAAAGCTGATTACGACCGTACATTAGAGCAGTTGAAAGAGAATTTCGGGAGTAAAGTTGTCCAGATTCAATATCCGATTACAGTCGGTCCACAATTTAACGCGGTGGTGGATATTTTGAAGATGAAAATGTATCGATGGAAACCTGAAGGTGGTGTCCCCGATGTGCTGGAGATCCCTGATCATGAAATTGAAAAGGCCCAAAACCTGCATAATCTGTTAGTTGAAGCTGCAGCAGAGCATGATGAAGAATTAATGGAGAAATTCTTTGACCAAGGTTCCTTATCCGAAGATGAAATGCGTATCGGCATTCGCAAAGGACTGATTCACCGGGATATGTTTCCGGTATTCTGCGTTTGTGCCGGAAGGGATATGTGCGTGCGCCGATTAATGGAATTTGTGGGCAATGTATCTCCCAGCGTCAGCCAGACACAAAACCCTCAAACCAAAGATGGAAAAGAAATTGCACCCGATCCGAATGGACCTACCAGTATTTACGTATTTAAAACAAGTGTAGAACCGCATATTGGTGAAGTCTCCTATTTCAAGGTAATGAGTGGCAAGCTCAAAGAAGGCGATGATCTGGTTAATATTGATCGCCAGTCGAAAGAACGTATCAGTCAGATCTTTGCTGTAGCCGGTCAAATCCGGACTAAAGTGGATGAAATAGTGGCTGGTGATATTGGTGCCACTGTAAAGTTAAAAGATACCCGCACCGGGAACACGCTAAACTTAAAGGGTTGCGAATACGACTTCACAGAGATTAAATTCCCCGAACCCAAATATCGCCGGGCCGTCAAAGCCAAATCGGAAGCCGATGAAGAGAAACTCAGTGAGATCCTGACCCGTATGCATGAAGAAGATCCGACCTGGGTGGTAGAACAATCGAAAGAATTAAAACAAACTATTCTATACGGGCAAGGAGAATTCCATCTTCGCACTTTAAAATGGCGGGTTGAGAACAATGATAAAATCCAGATTGAATTCAAGGAACCCAAGATACCTTATCGCGAAACCATCACGAAGAATGCCCGTGCCGATTACCGTCACAAGAAACAATCCGGAGGCTCTGGCCAGTTTGGTGAAGTTCATCTGATTATCGAGCCTTACTACGAAGGCATGCCTGCTCCGGATACATTCCGCTTTAACGGACAGGAATATAAGATCAGTAATCGTGACACGCAGGAAGTTCAACTGGAATGGGGAGGCAAATTGGTCCTTGTCAACAGTATTGTTGGCGGTGCCATCGATTTACGCTTCCTACCCGCCATCATGAAAGGTATCATGGAACGCATGGAACAAGGACCGCTTACCGGCTCCTATGCCCGTGATGTACGCGTAATCATTTATGACGGTAAAATGCACCCGGTCGATTCAAACGAAATATCGTTCCGCCTTGCCGGACGTAATGCCTTTTCACAGGCGTTTAAAGCCGCCGGTCCCAAACTATTGGAACCGATCTACGATGTAGTTGTTCAGGCGCCTTCCGACCGCCTGGGTGATGTTATGAGTGATCTACAAAGTCGACGTGCCGTGATTATGGGTATGCAAAGCGAAAAAGGATACGAAAAATTATCTGCTAAAATTCCGTTGAAAGAGTTGGGTAGTTATTCCACCACTTTAAGCTCACTTACCGGAGGCCGGGCTTCCTTCAGCATGAAGTTTGCAAGCTATGAACTGGTACCTATGGATATTCAGGAAAAATTGCTCAAAGAATACGAAGCAACGAAAAAAGAAGAAGATTAATCTTTCTTTCAAAAATAAAAGCAGCTATCCGGAAACGGGTAGCTGCTTTTTTATAAACCAATTGAAGTAAAATTCTATAGTAAAAGAATAAATTACAAATTCAGTGCCTGCCGAAGCGCTTTGTAACCCCCTGGGCTGGTTTTGATTTGTTGCCCGTTTTTAAGCGTGAGCAACTGATTTTGTTTTTCGTAGAGTTCAATACGCGAGATCATTTCGACATTTACGATAACGGATCGGTGAACCCGGATAAATTGGTTTTCCGGTAGATGTTCGTCAAAATACTTCATTGTTTGTTCTTTCAGGTATTTTCCCTGGGTGGTAAATATCTGTACATAGTCACCATCGGCTTGCAGATAGAGAATTTCAGGCACGAGTACTACATGAATCTTTGAACCTGATTTTACAGCGATCCTTTCCAATACTTCAGATTGTAAGTCCTTTTGTTGGGGTATTTCTTCATCTACACCGATAGGATCGGGAGTTTCACTCTGCGGGTCCATCTGTATGATAGCAAAATGGAAGCGTTGCATGATCAGTAAATAAATCAAAAAACCAATCAATCCCCGAACAGGTAGAACGGAAATAAGTTGAGCGGTCGACTCATTCCCGAAAATCCAATAAAAGAAGACATATCCTACACTTAACCAAACGGCTATACTTAACAAGGCCAGGGCAATGTTATTAACCAACCGTTGATAGAGAGTCAAAGCGGCAAAGTTTCCATATTTCACCACGCTCCAGAGCAGAATACCAATTACGCCTAAAACCACAGCATGAATTATGCCATCTACCAGCAACATCCAGAATGGGAGCGTTACCAATCCCTGCAATACGAATGCTTGCATCAAGGCATAAACGATCCAAAGCAGGACATATTGAATTGTTTTTACATTATTTCCCAGAAACGGATGTATCATTTTCAGTGAACAGTTATCAGTTATTAGATTGAGAAACAGATTAATGAGAAATAATATGAATTGAGTTCGCTCATTAGAGCACTTGCATATCATCAAATTAACCCATCATCCTATCAACTCATCACCACCTTAATTTCTCAACTCTCCACCTCCAAATACACACGATCCGGTAATAATCAGTTTCTTGGATGTGTCGGAAGGCTCTTTAGGCAGCCGGTTGTCCTGAAAACCACCAAATACAGCATCCAAACTGGTCTCAACATACCAGTCGCTTGGAAGAAAAATCGTTATTCCGCCAAAGACCGCATTCACATCCAGCAGTGTTTCTCCCACCGGCAAACTGGTCCTGCGTAAGTCCAGAGTGATTCCACCAAAGACCGCATTCAATTCACCTCCTTTAAACTCGGGATCGAGCACGATATGATCGCCACTGGCAAACACACTGTTTTTAGAAAATCCGCCGGTGCCATTTGTACCATCCCATTTCGAATAATCATAATGATGAGCATGGTGGTAATGATGGTGGTGGCGATGATTATGCCAGTCTTTCCCCCACGATTCAAATCCCCATCTTGGATAAAGAATCCGTTGCAACAAAATAACTATTCCGGCAGCAATCAGCAACAAAGGCCAGTAAACATGAACAAATTGTCCATCAAGACCGGGTATAACTTTAGGGATAATAAAAAATCCCCCGACAAAAATTAATACTACGCCCGAAATCAAATGTCGTCGGAGGAGATTAATAACCCCGATAAAAATCAATAACATTTGCCACGAGAAAATAACATCGTAAAGCGGCATAGGTATTAATCCAAAATTAAAGCCAAGAAATAATACGCCGATTAACATAAGCAACAGTCCGAATCCAAGACCTCTGGTATAGCCCCAACGAAACGAATTTCTTACTTCATTTTCCATAATGATATTTTTTTAAAATTTATGCTGCAAAGATAACGGAATAGTTCATCTCCAAACAAGCTAAAATCGATGAACAAAGCAATAATACCCGACGAAGGTATAGAAAATTTGCTATAAAAAGACCCTAATGACCAGGAAAAGTGTCGTTAGGGTCTTTTTACATACTGAAATACCAATTTATTTTTTCAGTAGATCTCGTATTTCAGTAAGTAATTGTTGGTCTTTGGTAGGGGCGGCAGGAGTATCTTCCTTTTTCTTTGACATGGAATTTATGCCCTTTACAAACAGGAATATACAAAAAGCAACAATCAGGAAATCGAAAGTTACCTGTAAGAAATTGCCATAGTTCAATGTAACGGCAGCTTTTTTTACTCCATTGACTACTTCAGCAGGCTTCATGACCCATTTCAGGTCCACGAAATTAACACCACCAACCAACAAGCCAATAGGAGGCATAATTACATCGGCCACTAAAGAGGCTATTATCTTACCAAAAGCACCCCCGATGATGACACCGACAGCCAGGTCAATCACATTGCCACGCATGGCAAAATCTTTAAATTCTTTGAGTAGATTCATTGCTTCAACCAATTTTTAGTGAATGGATAATATTTAATTAACGATTCGTATTATTATTTAAAACCCAATTATTGAGCATTTTGTTCAAAGTAATTCAAAATAAGATGTTCCTAAAATTGATTATCGGATTTTTCCACATTCAGTGTTAGCGGGTAAATTTACAGAACCTCAGCGTAGAATATCAATTGGTTTTCCGGCCCTGCTAAAAAATAAAAAAGCAGTATGAATGATCCGATATCCATTTAAAACAAAAGGCGAGTTTTTTCTTTCTTAATTGATAAAAAATGACTACTTTTGCGGACAAATTATCAAACTATAAAATTCAAAGAATATGGTAAATTACAAAGAACTTGGATTGGTCAATACCAAAGACTTATTCAAAAAGGCTATCGAAGGCAAATATGCTATTCCCGCTTTCAATTTCAATAACATGGAACAAATGCAGGCCATTATTGCTGCTTGTGTTGAAACAAAATCTCCGGTAATTTTGCAGGTTTCGAGTGGTGCGCGTAAATATGCCAACCAGACTTTACTTCGTTACATGGCTCAGGGTGCTGTGGAATATGCGAAAGAATTAGGACAAAACATTCCAATCGTTTTGCACTTAGACCATGGCGATAGCTTCGAACTTTGTAAAAGCTGTATCGATATGGGCTTCTCGTCTGTAATGATTGATGGCTCACACTTCCCATACGAAGAAAATATTGCTTTAACAAAAAAAGTAGTTGAATATGCCCATGCTCATGACGTAACCGTTGAAGGAGAACTTGGTGTTTTAGCAGGTGTTGAAGACGATGTAGTTGCAGAACACCACACCTATACTCAACCTGCAGAAGTAGTCGACTTTGTAACCCGTACCGGTGTTGACTCATTGGCTATTTCAATTGGTACTTCACACGGAGCAAACAAATTTACGCCTGCTCAATGTACCCGTGATGAAAACGGTATCTTGATACCACCCCCATTGCGCTTTGACATTCTGGAAGAAATAGAAAAACAAATTCCCGGTTTCCCTATCGTATTACACGGTTCTTCTTCTGTTCCACAGGAATATGTTGCAACCATCAATAAATACGGAGGCGCATTGAAAGATTCTATCGGTATCCCAGAAGAACAATTGCGTCGTGCTGCTGCTTCAGCTGTATGTAAAATCAATATTGATTCTGATGGCCGGTTGGCAATGACTGCTGCCGTACGTGAAGTATTTGCCACTAAACCGGGTGAATTCGATCCACGCAAGTACTTAGGCCCAGCCCGTGATGAATTGAAAAAATTGTATGCACACAAAACGGTAAATGTTTTGGGAAGTGCAGGAAAAGCTTGATCAGGAAACAGCTGACAGTTAACAATTAACAAATATAAAAGAGGCCGTTTTCAACTGAAAACGACCTCTTTTGCTTTTATAAAAATCGATTGACTTTGAATAACAAACTATCAACTGTCAATTATTAACGGTTAACGGATTAAATGCTGTTTAAGGCATTCAAATCTCCAAAGGCGACTTTCAAACGAGCAATGAGCGACTCTTCTCCTTTCCGTAACCAAACACGCGGATCATAGAATTTTTTATTGGGCTTTTCGGGACCATCCGGATTCCCGATCTGGCTCTGCAAGTAACCTCTGTTGACTTCTTCAAACTGACGGACTCCATCCCAATAGGCCCATTGCGTATCGGTATCAATGTTCATCTTCACGACTCCGTAACTGATGGCTTCCCTGATTTCCGCATGGGTTGAACCGGATCCTCCATGAAATACAAAGTTTACCGGATGATCGTCAGCCGATCCGATCTTCTCTTTTATATAATCCTGGGAGTTTTTGAGAATTATCGGCATTAATTTTACATTCCCCGGTTTATAAACACCATGAACATTTCCAAACGAAGCAGCAATCGTAAAGTTAGGCGACACTTCGCTTAATTCTTTGTATGCATAGTATACGTCGGCCGGTTGGGTGTATAACAAGCTGTTATCTACACCGCTATTATCAACGCCATCTTCTTCCCCACCGGTAATACCCAGTTCTATTTCGAGGGTCATTCCCATTTTACTCATGCGTTCAAGATAACGTTTGCTGATGGCAATGTTTTCTTCCAGAGGTTCTTCCGAAAGGTCGAGCATATGTGAACTGAAGAGAGGCTTCCCTGTTTGGGCAAAGTATTTTTCACCGGCATCCAGAAGTCCATCAATCCAGGGAAGTAATTTTTTAGCAGCGTGGTCGGTATGCAAGACAACACGTACTCCGTAGGCTTCAGCTAAGGTGTGGATGTGTTTAGCCCCGGCAATAGCTCCAAGTATTGCAGCCTGTTGTCCTTCGAGTTTCAACCCTTTTCCCGCATTAAATGCCGCACCTCCGTTGGAGAACTGAATCATCACCGGTGCATTGAAAGTTTTTGCAGCTTCCATAATGGCATTAACGGTCGAGGAGCTGACAACATTCACCGAAGGAATAGCAAAGCCATTAGCTTTTGCCACTTTAAAGATATATTGCAAATCTTTTCCGGTTACAACACCAGGTTTTACAACATCTGAAATTTTATCCATAATCTATTTTTTATTTTGTTGTTAATAAATTCGATTTAAATTATAACAAATCAGATTCAAAAAAGTTGAACATAAAATGCTTTTTGAGGTATTGAATCAATTGCCAACCCGTTTATGAAACAAATAAATTTATAGGACAAGACCATACTTTAACCGAATTAGAATCGTGTATATTCAGCTAAAGCCGCGATCCTTTTTAACAGTTAACCCCCATTTTTTAATTCAGGGATGCCGGTTTCAAACTAGGTTTCCTTTACTGGAGCATCACTTCGGATAAGAAGTGTTCCAATTGTTCGGGTTTGACATTTGCGGTGAGTTGTCCGTTAACGGCCCAGGAAATATGCCCGGTTTCTTCCGATACGACAATAGCTATTGCATCGGAATGTTCGGTGATTCCTAAAGCGGCACGGTGCCTTAAACCCAGCCGTCTTGGAATAGACTGGTTTTTCGAAACCGGCAAGATGCAGGCGGCAGCTTTCAGTTTCCGATCGGAGACAATTAATGCTCCATCGTGTAACGGGCTGTTTTTAAAAAAGATTGTTTCAATCAACCGGGAGTTGATGGCAGCATTGATTTGCTCGCCGGATTGCGTGTAAAAATCCAGGTTATTATTCCGGGTAAGTATAATCAGGGCCCCGGTAGAACTCTTGGCTAAATTCCGGCAGGCCAAGACAATCTGTACCAGATCAAAATCGGTTTTTTCTTTATCATTACTCCCGGTTACAAAGAGTCGTTTGAGGGTATGGATAATGCTGCCTCTTCTTCGGGATCCGATACGCGAAAAAAAACGCCTGATTTCATCCTGAAACAGGACAATCAGGGCAAAGGCACCTACACTGACTACCCGGTCGAAGATTCCTCCAAGGAGTTCCATCTTAAACACATAGGACACCAGGAACCAACAAATTATAAAAGCCAAGATGCCAATAAAGATATTGACGGCCCCGGTTCGTTTGAGTAACTTAAAGGTTTGGTAAAGCAAAAGCGCTACCAAAAAAACATCTATAACATCCTTAAACCCTATTTGAAATCCCATGTTTATTTGAATTTATCAATTCCATTACTCAGATTAACCAGTCGTTTATGCGTCTAAATATTTTTTGTAAATGCTAATTGTCTGCACAGCCTCCTTGACATCATGTACTCTCAACACAGAAGCACCACCCAGGAGCGCCAACATATTCGCAGCCGTTGTTGCATTCAGGGCTTCGGTAGCATCAATTCCCAGCAGGGCGGTTAACATTGATTTTCGGGAAACACCTGCCAGTACCGGTACATTTAATTGTTGAAAGAAGGACAATTTATTCAACAATGTGTAATTTTGTTCCAATGTCTTGGCAAATCCAAAACCAGGATCGATTACCACATCGGTTACCCCTAATAAATGCAGTTGCGCCAGACGTTTTTCCAGAAAATGCAGGACTTCCGCCACCACATCCTCATATTGTACTTTAGTTTGCATGGTATTGGGTGTCCCGCGCATGTGCATAAGCACATAAGCCACCTGCAAATCGGCAATTGTTTCGAACATCATATCATCCAGGGTGCCTCCTCCGACATCGTTAATCATTGCGACTCCATAGCTCTCCACAACATGCCGTGCAACTCCCGAACGAAAAGTATCAACAGAAACCAGGGCATCGGGATATTTTTTCAAGATAACTTCCAGACCCTCCGATAAACGCCTGATTTCTTCGTCCTGCGTAATCACTTCGGAGGTTGGACGCGTTGAATAGCCTCCTATATCAATGATACCAACACCCTCCAGCACCATCTTCTCAACCCGTTGCAAGATTGTTTTCTCAGTCATAAACCGATTTCCTTTGAAAAAAGAATCGGGAGTAACATTAACAATTCCCATTACAACCGGTGTTGACAAATCAAGCAACCGGCCATTTAAATTTAATTGCAACGAATTAGTTCTCATGATCTTGATGATTTCAATAATCTATTCCTGCTGTTAATACAATTGCAAAAGTAAGAAAATATAGTGATAGAGTTGTTAGAACAACAAAAAATTGAAAATTTTATCATCGAGCATACTTTATTTGCCGAAAAGAAGTTATTATTACAGAACATTTTTTTGAAAAATCCAAAAAAACTATTCGAATCGACCATATACAGGAAAAAAACACTATTTTTGCAGTGTTGTTTTAAGCATTTTACATTTTTTAATTTATCTCACCTAATATGAAATTGATAACCATAGCTAAATTAGCATCAATGTCTTTAGCAATAACCATGGTGGCTTGTGTTGGTAAATCATCAACAGAAAGTTATTCCCGTGTTACAGGCTGGAAATACAATGACAAAAAAGGAGCGGGATTTACCGTAAAAAAAGGCTATACTTCACCAACCCCATCCGGCATGGTGGCAATCGAAGGAGGATCGTTCACCATTGGAGGAAAAGGGGAATATATTACGGCCCCACGGGATAATAAACCAAGAAGAATTACTGTCAGTTCGTTCTACATGGATGAATTTGAGATCAGAAACATCGATTGGCGGGAATATACGAACTGGATGAAAGCCGTTTTTGGAAAAACAGCTCCAAAACTGGTGCAACGAGCACAACCTGATGTTACCGTATGGCGGGAAGAGTTGGCTTATAATGAACCCTATTTGGAAAATTATTTTACCCATCCGGCATTCGATCAATATCCGGTTGTAGGGGTTACTTGGGAACAAGCCATGGATTACTGCCAATGGCGTACCGACCGTGTGAATGAATTGGCTCTGATACGGGCGGGCATCATTCTACCCCCGGATTTTTCAAAGCTGGAGAAACTAACCAATGTGGATTCGATTGCAAATAGTTTTGTGTTTAATACCCAGAAATACTTAAAACAAGACAGTTACCAACCGGCAGCAGGTAAAAATGCTAAAAAAGACCTGTATGGCAAAAACCGGAAAGTAGATATGTCAGACGGAATACTCTTCTCCGATTTCCGCTTACCGACGGAAGCTGAATGGGAATTTGCAGCTTACTCCATCACTTCCGGGAAAAACGGAATCGTGCCAGAGGGCAAGATATATCCCTGGTCGGGTTCACAGGTTCGTAATCCTTCGAAACGGGATATGGGACAAATGATGGCAAACTTCGTCCGTGGACGGGGCGATATGATGGGTACCTCCGGGAGCCTGAATGATAAAGCAACCATTACTGCACCGGTTGACTCTTATTTCCCGAATGATTTCGGATTATATAACATGGCCGGGAATGTAAATGAGTGGGTATTGGACGTCTATCGTTCAACCTCCTTTGATGAAATGGCCGAATACAATTCTTTCAGAGGAAATGTATATTTAACTCCTGTTGTTGCCAGTATCGATGCCCTGGGGAATAAGGTTTATAAAGTAGATTCACTGGGACGAATTAAGACCGAAGTGGCTAAAGGGGATGACCTGCGCAGTTTTAAAGATGGCGATATCGCTTCTCAGATTGACTTCTCGTTGGGTGACACATTAGGACTCTCAAATCTGAAGAACAATGCCAAGGTTGATCCTACAGACGTACTTAGACCTTCCGTTACCGATTTAACCCGCGTTTATAAGGGGGGGTCGTGGAAAGACCGGGCCTACTGGCTAAATCCTTCCACCCGTCGATTCCTGGACCAGAATAAATCGAGCAATGATATTGGATTCCGTTGCGCTATGAGCATGATTGGAAGTATCGACCAATCCAGGAGAAAATAATCAAACAGACAAGCATATAGCAAAAAGCACCGATTCTACAAGAACACGGTGCTTTTTGTTTTATAAAGGGTATATTTTCCAATGAAATTTAGTACTTTTGCACTTAAAATAGTTACAGTTAAATCATAGAAATTTCAATAAACCGAACAGTATGAGTAGAACAATTATTGTTGATGCACTGGCAAGAACCGATTTTGGGACTGAAGTGAATATTAAAGGATGGGTGCGTACCCGACGTGGAAATAAAAATGTAAGTTTTATTGCGTTGAATGATGGTTCAACCATAAATAATATTCAGGTGGTGGCTGAGAATCAAAAATTCGGGGATGACTATTTAAAACCGATTACAACAGGCGCCTGCATCAGCGTTACAGGGAAATTGGTAGAATCATTGGGGCAAGGGCAAAAAGTCGAAATCCAGGCGGAAAAAATTGAGATTTACGGTATAGCAGACCCGGAGGCCTATCCATTACAAAAGAAAGGCCACACCCTCGAATTCTTACGTGAAATAGCCCACCTTCGGCCACGAACCAATACCTTCGGAGCCATCTTCCGGGTGCGGCATAATATGGCCATAGCTATTCACACCTATTTTCATGAACGTGGGTTCTTTTACTTCCACACTCCGATTATTACCGCTTCCGATTGTGAAGGTGCCGGACAAATGTTTCAGGTAACCACCATGAATTTATATGATCTGAAAAAAGACAGTGAAGGCTCAATCGATTACAGCGGGGATTTCTTCGGGAAACAAGCCAGTCTGACCGTATCGGGTCAGCTTGAAGGCGAATTGGCTGCCATGTCAATGGGGTCTATTTATACATTTGGACCGACATTCCGTGCAGAAAATTCGAATACACCGCGTCATTTATCTGAGTTTTGGATGATCGAACCCGAAGTGGCTTTCAATGAAATAGAAGAAAATATGCAACTGGCCCAGGACTTTATACAGTATTGTGTTCGTTGGGCGTTGGAAAATTGCAAAGATGATTTGGAATTTTTATGCAATATGTATGACAAAGAATTGATCGAGCGATTGGACTTTGTTGTAAATAATGATTTTGAACGTGTGACTTACACCAAAGGAGTAGAAATTCTGGAAGCAGCCATCGCAAAAGGCCAGAAATTTGAATTCCCGGTTGGTTGGGGAACAGATCTGCAATCTGAACACGAACGTTATCTGGTAGAACAATATTATAAAAAGCCCGTTATCCTGACCGATTATCCGAAAGAGATCAAATCGTTTTACATGAAACAAAATGATGATGGGAAAACCGTCCGGGCAATGGATGTGCTATTCCCGAAAATTGGCGAGATTATAGGCGGATCACAACGGGAAGAAGATTATGAGAAGCTGAAAAGACGTGCCGAAGAAATGGGGGTTCCGACAAAGGATATCTGGTGGTACCTGGAAACCCGTAAATTTGGAACTGCACCTCATTCCGGTTTCGGGCTGGGCTTTGAACGCTTGTTGTTATTTGTAACCGGGATGTCCAACATACGCGATGTAATTCCATTTCCACGTACACCGAACAATGCCGAGTTTTAATTTGTTATGTCATCCAATTGAAATTTTACACTAAATTCCGGATGAATTAATGGTTGCTTGTTTGACGGATTTATTAGTTGTATATCTTACAATAATAAAGAATGTCGGATAAGCACCTTTAATATAAGGGAGATGTTTTGAATAATTATACGGTGTTATAAGTATATTTCTGCAATAACAAGCAAAATATGCATTTCGAGGTTAATAAAATTGCATATTGTAAGAAGAATACTTACTTTTGCAGTCAATAAAAAAATTAAATATCTCATCTATACAAAATGGACAATACGAAAAAAACCGAATTGGATAATGTAGTGGTTCGTTTCTCGGGCGACTCAGGTGACGGAATGCAACTGACCGGTACACTTTTCTCCAATCTCTCGGCTATTTTAGGAAATGAAATTTCAACTTTCCCTGATTTTCCTTCCGAAATTCGAGCTCCGCAAGGAACTCTGGGAGGCGTTTCGGGTTTTCAGGTACATTTAGGTTCAAGTAAAATCTATACCCCCGGTGATGATCCCGATGTATTAGTGGTCATGAACCCGGCTGCTCTGAAGGTGAACGCTAAAGCAATAAAAAAAGGTGGAATCATCATATTCGACTCCGATACATTTAATAAATCTGGTTTTGAGAAAGCGGGATTTACAACAGAAAATCCTTTCGAGGAATTAGCCATTTCTGAAACCATCCAACTAATACCCGCAGCGCTTTCTTCCCTGACGCAAAGCAGTCTGGAAGGATTTGGCTTCGACAATAAGACCGTTCTGCGCAGCAAGAATATGTTTGCCCTTGGTTTGATTTGCTGGTTATTCAACCGGCCCATCGATCAGGCCATCCATTTTCTTACAACTAAATTCGGCAAAAAACCAACTATCTTACAAGCCAATGTAAAAGTGCTTACCGATGGATTTAATTACGGTAATAATTTACATTTGTCTATCTCAACCTATCTGGTTGAAAAATCACACGACACCCCGAAAGGAAAATATACCAGTATCAGCGGAAATAAAGCTACTGCCTGGGGTTTAATTGCCGCTGCTAAAAAAGCGGGATTGGAACTGTTTCTGGGCAGCTATCCGATTACTCCTGCCACCGATATTATGCACGAGTTAGCGAACCGGAAAGATATGGGCGTGAAAGTTGTACAGGCCGAAGATGAAATTGCCGGAATAGCTTCTGCAATCGGAGCTTCTTTTGCAGGTGATCTGGCTGCCACAAGCACTTCTGGACCCGGTTTAGCTCTAAAATCTGAATCTATTGGGTTGGCTGTAATGGCTGAATTACCGCTTGTCATCATAGATGTCATGCGTAGCGGTCCATCAACCGGCATGCCTACTAAAACAGAACAGACTGATCTTTTGCAGGCACTTTATGGCCGGAATGGGGAAAGCCCGGTAGTGGTAATGGCTGCAAATACGCCCGATGATTGCTTCAAACAAGCCTTTATGGCGGGGAAAATAGCACTTGAATACATGACTCCCGTTATTTTATTGAGCGACGCATTTATTGGCAATGGGACTTCCTTATGGAAATTACCCACGTTAGCCGAATTGCCCGAGATTAACCCGAATTATGTAAAATCCGATATGACGGATTACAAAGTTACCAGTCGGGATGAAAATACCAAAGTGCGCTATTGGAGTATTCCGGGTATTGAAGGTTTTGGACACCGGAACGGTGGGCTTGAAAAAGATTATGTAACCGGTGCGATCTCTACCGATCATCAAAATCACCAGTTAATGGTGGACACCCGTGAGCAAAAAGTAAACAATGTCAGCCAAATTATACCAGAGCTGAAAGTGGAAGGAAATAAAGATGCCGACTTATTGGTTATCGGTTGGGGTGGGACACACGGTCACCTGATGAGTGCCGTAAATTCTGTAAACAAGAACGGCCGGAAAATTGCATTGGCTCATTTCAACTATATCAATCCACTTCCAAAAAATGCCGTTGAATTGATCCAACAGTATAAAAAAGTGGTGGTTTGTGAACTAAACAGTGGGCAATTTGCCAGTTACCTGCGTTCAAAAGTGACCGGAGTTGAATTTTTACAATACAACAAAGTTCAGGGACAACCTTTCACGGTTGCTGAGTTGGAAGAATGTTTCAACAATCTATTGAACTAAAAAATCAACATTTCCCGTTCTAACTTTTAAAAATTCGAATTATGGATACTTCAAATATAACAACAAATCAATATAATGCCAAAGACTTTAAAAGCGATCAATATGTACGCTGGTGTCCCGGTTGCGGTGATTATGCCGTGCTCAGCACCCTGCAGAAGGTGATGGCTGAAATTGGTGTTCCACCTCATCAAACGGCCATTATATCCGGTATCGGATGCTCATCCCGTTTATCGTATTACATGAGCAGTTACGGATTTCACACCATTCACGGGCGTGGAGCAGCTGTAGCTACAGGCGTTAAGGTGGCTAACCCGGACTTATCTGTCTGGCAAATTACAGGCGATGGCGACTGCCTGGCTATCGGTGGAAATCATTTTATCCACAGCGTACGCCGGAATGTGGATTTAAACGTATTGCTTTTCAACAATCAGATATACGGATTGACGAAAGGCCAATATTCTCCAACCACCAAGAAAGGGTTTATCACTAAATCATCTCCATTCGGAACTGTGGAACGTCCGTTTCGTCCGGCAGAACTGACATTTGGTGCACGTGGGACATTCTTTGCCCGCTTGCTGGATGTGGACCTAAAAACAGCCCAGCTGTGTATGTTGGCTGCTGCGAAACACAAAGGTACCTCTGTGGTTGAATGCCTGGTAAACTGTGTTATATTCAACGATGGAGCGCATGGTTGGATTGCTGAAAAAGAATCCCGCGCCGATCGTATTATTGTGCTTGAAGATGGACAACCGATGATATTCGGAAAAGACCGGGATAAAGGCCTGGTACTTGATGGATTTAATCTGAAAGTTGTAACTATTGGTGAAAATGGGATTTCCGAAAGTAATATTCTTGTCCATGATGCAAGTTGTCAGGATACAACAATCCATATGAAGTTAGCAATGATGGAAGGTCCTGATATGCCAATTGCCATGGGTGTAATACGTAACGTGGAAGAAGAAACCTATGATGAAGCTGTAGAAGCACAAATTGCGGAAGTACAGGCCAAATCGAAGATAAAAACATTCGACGACTTAATTGCAACCTGCGAACAGTGGGAAATGTAAATTCTTACAGAAATAATAGAAAGACCTTGAAATAAAAGAACCGGCGAAAGTTAATACTTGTGCCGGTTCTTGTATTTTTGTACCTGCAAGTATGCAAACAACTAATCAATCTATTATAAATAAAAAGATTCGTATGAGAAAACTCTTAGTACTCGTGGCGATTATGCTCACTATTTCCGTTTTTGGCCAAACCACTGACGACAGAACCTACCTGGTTAAAGTAGGTCAGCAAGCACCTGACTTCAGTATAAAACTGACCAATGGTAAAACAGTGAGACTTTCCGACCTGAAAGGGAAAATAGTTATGCTGCAATTTACAGCAAGTTGGTGCAGTGTTTGTCGCAAAGAAATGCCTTTTATCGAACGGGATATCTGGCAGAAACATAAAAGCAATCCCAGGTTTGCATTAATGGCCATTGACCGTGATGAACCCAGAGAAACTGTATTGAAATTTTCCAGGTCTATCCCGATCTCCTATCCTATCGGATTAGATCCCCGTGCTGATATCTTTGCCTTGTATGCCGTTCGCGATGCCGGAATTACCCGCAATGTAATAATTGATAAGAAAGGAAAAATAGTATTTCTGACCAGGCTGTATGACATCGCGGAGTTTAATAAAATGACAAAACTAATTGATATAATGCTGAAATAATCCTTTTGATCACCACTAAACAAATGCGGCTTAATCACATTTTGAAGTTCAGCCGCACTTATTTGTATTCAAAGATTGATCCACATTAAAGACAACAGGTCGTTTGGTAGAAGGAAGAAAAGAACATTTTCAATATCTATTTTTGTTTCGGACTTACATTTATTTATCAGCAATAGAATAGCCCAGGGATCTATTTTTACAATTAAATTTGTTGAAATGAAAGTAGTGTAAACTCTGTTTTTTTTGTGGTAACATGAGTGGTGATATAAGTTAGGGATTATAAGTAATTGGACGAATATAATGTCCTGTAATTTTATTCTTAGCACTCAACAGGGTCCCTCGCATTGGGAGAGGAATTTAGGGAGAGGTCGGGTTCAATAAATAGTACACTATTTATTGACCATTACTTAGAATCGAAAAGATAATAAAACTTTAAATAAATCGTTAAAGTATAAAATCCTCAATGATTTACTCCGGGTTAATTTAATTCTGTTGAAAAACCAGTTCCTTTATTGAAGCAAACAAAAAGAATTAATAAATAAAAATACGATAGTTATATCCGATCGGTATCTTAAGATTATAAAATCTGGAGGATGGTTGAAAATATTATCTCTGGTATGCTTATTCCAGTTCGTTCTTTATTTTGGTAAAATAGATTTATTCACGAAGAGCCCAATATGAAACAAATGAAAAAAAAATCAAATCTTTCAACGCTATTATTCCATCTCGCGTCATTGGTCATCCTGTTTTTTTTCTGTATCCCTGAGATCTGTGCGCAGAAGTCCGGGAATCCGGTATTCCCGGGTTGGTATGCCGATCCGGAGGCAACCATTTTTGGCAATCAATATTGGATTTATCCTACTTATTCTGCCAAATACGAAGACCAGGTTTTTATGGATGCATTCTCATCCCCCGACTTGGTCCATTGGGTTAAACACAGCCATGTCATTGACACCACGTTGATAAAATGGGCTAAAACAGCTATGTGGGCACCGGCGATAACCAAGAAAGATGGGAAGTATTACCTGTTCTTCGGGGCAAACGACATTCAGAATAATACTTCGGTAGGCGGTATTGGGATTGGCGTATCAGATAAACCCGAAGGTCCGTTTAAAGACTATTTAGGTAAACCGTTGTTGGATAAAATTTATAACGGAGCCCAGCCTATCGACCAGTTTGTTTTTAAGGATGTCGATGGGCAGTATTATATGATTTACGGCGGTTGGCGTCATTGTAATATCGTTAAGCTGAATCAGGATTTTACAGGTTTCGTTCCTTTTGCCGATGGAACAACGTATAAGGAAATTACGCCTAAAGGCTATGTGGAAGGTTCGATAATGTTCTGCAGGAATAATAAATATTACTTTATGTGGTCCGAAGGCAGCTGGATTGGGCCGGACTACCGGGTGGCTTATGCGATCGGCGATTCCCCTTTTGGTCCCTTCAATCGCATTGGCGTTGTTTTGCAGCAGGATGCTACAATTGCTAAAGGAGCTGGTCACCATTCGGTGATCAATATCCCGGGTACCGACGATTGGTATATCGTTTATCATCGTCGCCCGCTTACCGAAACGGATGGCAATTCACGAGAAACCTGTATTGACAAAATGAAGTTTGATACGAATGGAAATATCCTGCCGGTTGTGATGACCGTTGAGGGTGTTGATCGAAGGCCGCTCTGAGGTTCCAAAACATCGTATGCTCCCGAACATCGTAAGTGATTGTTCAATTACAGGTTATTTTCCCGTACCGGGGGAAGGAATATTTATACTAATTTACCGTTATCGTTAAGAGAACTTTCCCCCGGCCGATAGTATTCGTTGGGGGATTCTTGTGTCTGGATATTCTGAAAATATAGGTTTGTAAAGCAAATACAGATGTATGAAATAAAAAATGATGTTCCATTTTTCAAAAGGCCTTTATACCAAACAAAACCATTGTAATGGTTTGTAATTAAGCTGTTTAATGCATAGATGCCGACTAATGCAATATCATAACTTTTTTCAATACAGTAGACGGCCTTCTAATCCTTTATCATAAAGCATTTCAACACTTTCAGGCAGCACTCTTGCCAGTTACCGGGGGCCCATAAATTAAAAAGAGTTTGATCAATACTGACCAAACTCGTTAGATTCCTGTTTTTCCGTTTGCTGCTAAATTAAAATGACTGCATATCGCATAATCGTTTATAATAGCCGTCGAGGGCAATAAGTTCTTCGTGTTTCCCGCGTTCTACGATTTTGCCTTCGTGCAGGACACAAATCTCGTCGGCTCGCTTAATGGTTGATAACCGGTGGGCCACTACCAATGTGGTCCGGTTAAGCATCAGGTTTTCGAGCGCTTCCTGCACCATTTTCTCCGATTCGGTATCGAGTGCTGAGGTAGCCTCATCGAGAATGAGGATGGGAGGATTCTTAAGAATGGCACGTGCAATGCTCACCCGTTGGCGTTGCCCGCCGGAGAGTTTGCTACCACGGTCGCCAATGGCGGTTTCATAGCCGTTTTCAGTGGCCGAAATAAAATCGTGGGCATTGGCAATCTTAGCCGCTTCAATGACTTGTTCCAGGGTGGCGTTCTCCACCCCAAAAGCGATATTATTGAAGAACGTATCATTGAATAAGATCGCTTCCTGATTCACATTGCCCATCTGCGAACGGATATCGTGTGTTTTAAAATCCTTAATATTGACTCCATCCATAAGTATCTCTCCCTTTATAGGATCGTAATAGCGCGGTAGTAAATCTACCAGGGTGGATTTTCCGGAACCTGACTGACCCACCAATGCCACTGTTTTTCCTTTTGGCACTACCAGGTTTATATCTTGCAGTACCAAGTCTGTTTGATATTTGAAACTCAGGTTACGGAATTCTATTTTATCTGAAAACGAATGCATGACCTGGGGTTTTTCCGGTTCCTTAATCGAGTTCTCGCTTTTCAGAATCTTATCTACCCGTTCGAGTGAAGCCAGTCCTTTCTGGATGCTGTAGGAGGCTTTCGACAGATCTTTAGCCGGAGCAATGATACTATAAAAAATAACAATATAGTAGATAAATTCGGCCGCCCCGATGCTACTCTTATTGCTCAAAATAAGTACGCCACCAAACCAAAGCAAGATGGCAATAACCACCGTACCGAGTAATTCGCTTACCGGATGAGCCAGGTTATAGCGGCGGTTGAGGCGATTAAATGTCTTGCGCAGTTTTTCATTCAGTATACTGAAACGGGCTTCCAGTTTGTGTTCGGCATTAAAAGCTTTTACAACACGTAACCCGCCCAGTGTTTCTTCAATTTGCGAAAGCAATTCGCCGGTTTGTTCCTGTCCAAGGGTCGATCGGCGCTTCAATGATTTGCCTATTTTGCCGATTAACCAACCGCTGAAGGGCAATAAGACCAATACAAAAAGGGTTAGCTTCCAACTCATATAAAACATCACACCCAGGTACCCAATTATCAAAATCGGATTTTTAAAAACCATATCCAGTGAACTCATAATAGAAGCTTCCACTTCGGTAACGTCGCCCGTCATGCGTGACATGATGTCGCCCTTGCGTTCTGCCGTAAAAAAGCCGATTGGCAGGCTGATAATCTTTTTATACAGCTGATTGCGTAAATCGCGTAATACCCCGGTACGGATAGGAATTATAAAATACGAGCCCAGATAAGCCGTTCCAACTTTAAGCGCTGTCATTACCACCAGGAAAGCACCCAGATACAACAGTGCAGAGCTTGGCCCTACGGATTGAATTGTTTTATCCACCCAATAAAACAGGTTATTCTTCAAAGCAGAAGCAATATCCTTCATTTGGTCATGCCACGTCCAGGCCTGGTATACCTTTTCTGCTTTTTGCAAGCCAAAAAGCAATTGTAAAACAGGAATAATGGCTGCAAACGAAAACAAGCTGAAAACCATCGTTAATACGTTAAACAGCAAGCTTAAGAAAACATATTTCTTGTAAGGCGGAATAAACCGCTTGAGGAGCGTTACAAATTTGAACATTCTTTATTTAGAATTTAGCATCAAGCATTGAGCATTGAGCGATGAGTAGTGGGTTGGTTGCAATTTTCATTGAATCAATCACCTGATTAACTTCCCGAATTCTATCAGGACAACCGAATTAACGAATCTCAAACTCCGGTATAATTCCGGGGAGTTATACGTCGCAATTCTTCTTTGACCGATTGGCTGACGTCCAACGTTTCGATAAAGTCACGAATTGACTTTTCATTAATTCCTTCGTTGGTACGAGTCAGGGCTTTCAGGGCTTCGTAAGGCGATGGATAGGCTTCCCGGCGTAAGATGGTTTGAATACCTTCGGCCACTACTGCCCAGGTATTATCCAGGTCGCGGTAGATAGCTGTTTCATTCAGCAATAACTTGCCCAATCCTTTCAAAATGCTTTGTGTGGCAATCAGGGTATGGGCAAAAGGCACACCTACATTCCGGAGTACCGTACTGTCGGTCAGGTCGCGTTGCAGGCGTGAAACAGGCAGCTTGCCGGCTAAAAACTCAAACAAAGAATTGGCCACAGCCAGGTTGCCTTCGGCGTTTTCGAAGTCAATCGGATTTACTTTGTGCGGCATAGCCGATGAACCCACTTCGCCCGCTTTAATCCGTTGCTTGAAATATTCCATTGAAACATACGTCCAGATATCCCTGCAAAAGTCGATTAATATGCTGTTGATACGTTTCAGGGCATCAAACTGTGCGGCCAGGTTATCATAATTGGAGATTTGTGTAGTCCATTGTTCTCTCTCCAGGCCCAGTTTATCTGCAACGAAATGATTGCCAAAAGCTTTCCAGTCGATAGAAGGGTAGGCTACGGCATGTGCATTGTAATTGCCGGTTGCCCCACCGAATTTAGCAGAATTGGGTGTCTGCTTTAAAGCCGCAATCTGCTTGTTGAGCCGATTGACATAAACCATAATTTCTTTTCCCAACCGGGTTGGTGAAGCTGGCTGGCCATGGGTTTTTGCCAACATGGACACGTCGCGCCATTCGTCAACCAACCGGTTGAGTTCTTGCAACAGTTTTTCCATTTCCGGATAATAAACGTTTTCCAACGCATCTTTTATCGAAGTAGGAAAAGCTGTATTATTGATATCCTGCGATGTAAGCCCAAAATGAATAAATTCTTTGAAAGCTTCCAACCCAAGTGAATCGAACTTTTCTTTCAAAAAATACTCAATCGCTTTTACATCATGATTGGTTACTTTTTCAATTTCCTTGACCCGTAAGGCATCAGCTTCCGAAAATTCAGTGTATAAAGTCCTGAGTTTCGGAAAAACAGAAGCAGGAACCTGAACCAGTTGGTTAAGAGGAATTTCGCATAACGCAATAAAATACTCCACTTCTACCAATACGCGGTAACGAATCAAGGCATATTCGGAAAAATAAGCAGCATAAGCTTCGGTTTTGGAGCGATAACGTCCGTCGACAGGTGAAATAGCGGTAAGCAACGACAAATTCATAAAAATATTTTTTTAGTTTCCGGATCGTTTTCGGTATCCGGTATTTAGTTGAAATTAAACTGCAAAGTTAATCAATTCTGTCGGATTAGAAAAGTTGGCTTTGCCGGATTGGTTGTGGAAACATGTCTGAATTACCCGGAAAGAACAGATTAGGGATCAAAAATCAATTTCAGGGGTACTTTGATCTTATTTTCTTTGTCTTTTTAATTCACCTCTAACGAATCTTAGCCGGTTTCTGTTTTAGGTATAAAGAGGTATTGGAAAGATTTCAGTTAGGGTTCGGATAGGGTTCAGATAGATCTACCTATCCGAACCCTATCCGAACCCTAACTGAACCCTAACTGAACCCTATCCGAAGTTCCTCTACACAAAGAATGAGTGACGGAAGGGATGCGTTAAGTTGTTGTTTAGACGGAGTCATAATTGTAATTACAAAAAAGATGAGAAGTGCTTGATAAATAACAGTTTGCGAGTTTTACGAAAGATGGCCTTACCGGAATACCGGCCCACAAGCGTAGGCTGGAAAGAACGAATCAAGTTTCATTAACTTTTAATAGTAAAATTATGGATCTTCCCCCACTGATCCGACAAATCCTAAAAGTTTGTAATACTCCCTTGCATCACTGATTCTTTTTCGTTACTTTTGTTTCAAAAATAAAACTAATATCCGGAGTGTACGTTATAAGTATCGGACTTATTATCATTCCCAATTGAAAAACGCATTAGAGTAAATGAGATACATTAAGATACATAAAGAAGGTCGATTAATTTTAGGGTTACTGGCATTAATTTTATTATTCCTGAACCTTTATATTTTCACGAAATTTCCACGTGGGGTGTTTATTGTAAATATTGTTATATCCGCTCTTTTTTTATTTTTCTTTCTCTATTTCTTCCGCAATCCGCCCCGCAAAGTCTATATTGATGACCCCAGCTTAGTGATTGCACCCGCCGATGGGACCATTGTAGTCGTTGAACCAACAGAAGAACTGGAATATTTTGGAGACAAACGTATCCAGGTTTCTATCTTTATGTCTGTTTTCAATGTCCATGCCAATTGGTATCCGGTGAAAGGCACTATCTTAAAATCAATTCACCACAGCGGCCGACACATGGCAGCCTTCCTACCAAAATCGAGCAGCGAAAACGAACGGTCTACCGTTATCATTGAATCCGAAGGGAAAACGCAAATCCTGGTTCGTCAAATTGCCGGAGCATTAGCCCGTCGAATTGTCACCTATGCACATGCCGGCAAAAACTGTCATTTAAACGAACATCTCGGTTTTATAAAATTCGGCTCCCGTGTTGATCTCTTTTTCCCGCTTGATACAGAGATATTTGTGAACGTAGGGGAAACAACTATTGGCAACGAAACAATTATTGCCCGGTTAAACGAAGATTAAATGACACTCCAGGAAGCTCAGCTACAAGTCGACGAATGGATTAAGACCTATGGTGTCCGGTATTTCGGGGAACTGACCAATATGGCTATCCTGACCGAAGAAGTGGGCGAACTGGCCCGGGTTATTGTACGGACTTACGGAGAACAATCATTCAAAAAATCGGACGAAGGAGCCAACCTGGCCGACGAAATGGCCGATGTACTCTGGGTGCTGATTTGCCTGGCTAACCAAACCGGCATTGACCTCACCGCTGCCTTTGAAAGAAACATGCAAAAGAAAACTGAACGGGACAATACACGGCATCTAACTAACGAGAAACTGAAATAAAAGATAAACAGCCTCCAGTCTCCGGCTGGCTGACAATATTGAAAAATGTTTTCGCAAACAAATTTTTCAATCCGAAAGACTCCCCAAACAGTAAAAAATCAACATAAAATAATCCAAAACAGTAGACAGTTCACTGCCGACCGTTGATTAAAACAAGTATTATGAGCAAATATGACGATCTCTTCAAGCAATACAATTGCCATTTGAATGATGAAACGATAAAAAAAGATATTGACAACATACTGGCAGCCCATTATGCCGAAAATGACAACAAAGAAGTCTATAAGCAATGTTTAAGCCAGATCGACTTAACTTCACTCAATGGAAGCGATACGCATGCTGAAATAATTTCGATGGTGAATAAAGTGAACGGGTTTAAGAAGTCTTATCCTCATCTGCCCAACGTGGCTGCCATTTGCGTTTATCCCGCCCTGGTTCAGGTGGTAAAAGAACACTTGACTGAGAATATCGGTATTGCAGCTGTATCAGCCGGATTTCCCGCATCACAGACTTTTATTGAGGTAAAAGTTGCCGAGACCGCCATGTGTGTACTCGAAGGAGCGACCGAAATAGACATTGTTATCTCTATCGGTAAATTCGTGGAGGAAAATTATGAAGAAGTTTATGAGGAATTGACTGAAATCAAAGCCTCTTGCCGTCAGGCGCATTTGAAGGTAATACTTGAAACAGGCGCTTTAAAAACCGCAGCAAACATCAAGAAGGCATCAATCTTAGCTATGCAAGCGGGTGCTGATTTTATCAAAACCTCCACCGGCAAAATTCCTGTTGCAGCCACACTCGAAGCGACCTATGTAATGTGCCACGCCATCAAAGAATGGAACGAAAAGAATAGCATTAAAGTAAGTTTTAAACCTGCAGGTGGAATTGTAACGACCGAAGATGCCGTAAAACACTATACCCTGGTAAAAGAAATCTTAGGAAAAGAATGGCTGAATAATACCATGTTCCGTTTTGGGGCCAGCCGGTTGGCAAACAACTTGCTATCTTCCATCGAAGGCAAGGAAGTGAAGTATTTTTAAGAGAGAATTAAAGTTTGCGGGAAGCCGTGTATTCGGCGCATTTTATAAGCGATTCTTTTACTTCGCTGTCGGCAAAGCTGTTGAGTTCTTGAATGGCTTGGTTCTTAAATGATTCCATGCGGGCCTGTGCATAATCGAGCCCTCCGTTTTCATACGTAAAGCGGGTGATGTATTGGATATTGCCGGACGTAAATTGTTTGTTGTCGATTATGGACAACACCTTCTCCCGCTCAGCCTGTGCAGCATTTTGTAAAGCATAGATGAGCGGCAGGGTAACTTTCCCATCACGAATGTCATTCCCGGTAGGCTTTCCGATTTGTATATTTTCGGAATAATCGAAAATGTCATCTTTAATCTGGAAACAAAGGCCCAGGTACTCTCCGAATTTTCGTAACCGGTTTAATGAGTCTTCATCAGCATTCACCGATAATCCTCCGACTTCTGCACACGTAGAAAATAATAAAGCCGTTTTCTTGCGTATGATGGTAAAGTAATTTTCTTCTGCCGTTTCCGAAAACCGGGAATTTACCAGTTGTAATAATTCTCCATCCGAAAGATGCATTCCGATATTGGCTATCGATTTTAAAATGGCAAGATTATCCGTTTGAGTTGCGCAGGCAAGCGATTTTGATAAGATATAATCCCCGGAAAGAACAGCTATTTTGTTAGTCCAGCGTGCATTCACCGAAGGTTTACCGCGGCGCTCCAAGGTGTCATCCACTACGTCATCATGAATTAAACTGGCTGTGTGTAAAAGTTCTAACGATAATGCTCCGGTAATGGTTGATTGATTAACTGCTCCGCACATTTTGGCTGTTAACAACACCAACATAGGACGAAGCTGTTTGCCGCTTTTCTGAAGAACGTAATCATTTACACTCAAAAGTAAGGGATTATCCGTATTGAGAGACTCTGCAAATATCTTTTCAAACATTTGCATCTCTGCAAGAATTGGCCTTTTTATTGTTTCGATAAAACTCATAGGTAAGCTCATATGAATGTGCACTACAAAAGTAAACAAATTTGCCGTTTGATTAACGGTTTATGTTTATTTCCGTATAAATTTTAATTACTTTTACAGTCGATAATTAATTTCAAGGTATAATTTGTGTATAACAGGATGGTAAACAAGTTACAAATAAACGAGTAAACAAATAAAAAAGTTTAAACACAAAAAGACAATTTGCATTTTCAGTTGTTACTAACATCATATTCAGTTGATAGGTGACATCAGTTGCCCGATAAATCGGAACATACCACATCATCTTTTATAATAATTTTCTTTAATGCCTGGCATCACAGAAACAACCTGTAAAATACAATTATCCCGGATCCCGGAATCTTAACGTTAAGCTATTGTCCGAAATAACCCATTTTTATGAAAAAACTATTCTTAATCGATGCCTACGCTATCATATACCGTGCCTACTATGCGTTTATTCGTAACCCGCGTTTTAACTCAAAAGGCCTGAACACTTCGGCTATATTTGGATTTATCAATACGCTTGAGGACATATTAAAGCGTGAGAAGCCAACACATATAGCGGTTGCTTTCGATCCCCACGGAAAGACCTTCCGCCATGAAGCTTTCGAACAATACAAGGCACAACGGGAGTCGACCCCTGAAGACATCCGGTTGGCAGTCCCTATTATCAAGGATTTGATAAAGGCTTACAATATCCCGGCACTCGAAGTACCCGGTTTCGAAGCAGATGATGTCATTGGTACAGTAGCCAAACAAGCAGAAAAAGCCGGCTTTGAAGTATTTATGCTGACCCCCGATAAAGATTACGGACAACTGGTCTCAGACCATATCTTCATGTACCGGCCAAAACATACAGGTGGGTTTGAAGTGATGGGACCTGATGAAGTAAAAGCAAAATACGACCTCGACAGCCATAATCAGGTTATCGATTTACTGGGCTTAATGGGCGATGCATCCGATAACATCCCCGGCTGCCCGGGCGTTGGTGAGAAAACAGCTGTGAAATTATTGAAAGAATTCGGAAGTATTGATGGGTTGTTATTACGGACTCATGAACTGAAAGGTGCATTAAAAACAAAAATCGAAGAGAATAAGGAACAAATTATTTTTTCCCGTTTTCTTGCCACGATCAGGGTTGATGTGCCCATAACATTCGATGAAAAAAGCCTGGAACTTGAACCCAGAAACGAACCTGAATTACGTGCCTTGTTTGAAAAATTAGAATTCCGGACCATGTCAGCCAAACTGGGCAAACCCTTTACTTCACTTCCTCCCGACCAGCCGCTGCCAAGCATTAAATCAGCCAAGCCAAAACATAGCGGACAAATGTCGCTGTTCGATGATGTTGATTCAGCCAATGTTGAATCCGCTGAACCGGCATTAATGGCAGTAGAAAAGAAAGAAGAAACACCGGTTATTTCTGCTTCCGGTTTATTGTCTTTAGCTAATATTCCACACAAATACACGTTAATCGACACTAAAATAAAAAGATCCGATTTAATATCCCGGCTATTCATACAAAAATCGGTTTGCTTCGATACTGAAACCACCGGGTTGGATATGTTTATGTCCGATTTAGTGGGACTCTCATTTTGCTTCCAGGAAGGAGAAGCTTGTTATGTAAATTTGCCGGTTGATAAGAATGAGGCCAGCGATGTACTGCATGAATTCAAGGCTTTTTTCGAGAATGACCAAATTGAAAAAATAGGGCAGAACATAAAATTCGATTTGCTCATGTTATGGCAATATGGAATCCAACTAAAAGGGAAACTCTTCGACACCATGATTGCCCATTATCTGGTTCAGCCCGAACTTCGGCATGGGATGGACTATATGGCAGAAATCTACCTGAACTATCATACCATACATTTTGATGATTTAGTCGGAGGAAAAGGGAAGAATCAGGCTGATATCCGTTCGGTAGATTTGAATAAACTATGTGATTATGCCGCCGAAGACGCTGATGTTACGTTCCGGTTGAAACGGATTCTGGAAAAAGAATTGAAAGAAAATAACCTTGAAAAACTATTCTACGATATTGAAATGCCTCTTATGCGGGTTCTGGCAACCATGGAACATACCGGTGTCCGTATCGACAGTGAAGCTTTGCACCAGAGTTCAGAAATCCTGACCAGGGAAATGTTGAAATTGGAGGAAGATATTCATCAAATTGCAGGTTTTGAATTCAATGTGGGTTCACCCATGCAGGTTGGTGAAATTCTTTTTGACCGGTTAAAATTAGATGATAAAGCTAAGAAGACCAAGACCGGTCAATACTCCACTTCCGAAGATATATTGGAAAAAATTCGTTCAAAACATCCAATCGTAAGCAAAATTCTAGATTACAGGGGATTAAAAAAGCTATTAAGCACCTATATTGACGCCTTACCCGTATTGATTAGCCCTATAACAGGAAAAGTTCATACATCCTACAATCAGACTGTTGCTGCAACTGGACGTTTAAGTTCAACCAACCCCAATTTGCAAAACATTCCCATACGCGACGAGCAAGGGAAAGAAATCCGGAAAGCATTTATTCCTGATGCTGACAGCATTTTTCTTAGTGCGGATTATTCCCAGATAGAATTGCGCATAATGGCTCATTTAAGTGGGGATGTAAACATGATGGATGCCTTTATAAAAGGACAGGATATTCATACGGCTACAGCGGCGAAAATTTATAAAATTCCACTCCATGAAGTCACTACCGAGATGCGTCGGAAAGCTAAAACAGCCAATTTTGGTATTATTTATGGTATCTCTGTTTTTGGACTTTCCGATCGGTTGGGGATTCCAAGAGGTGAGGCCAAGGAACTAATAGATGGCTATTTTGC
>JAUZOM010000320.1 GCA_030706465.1 Bacteroidota bacterium
GAATTTAATTGGAAACGCTTTACTGCGAAATTCGGCACTCGACGTATATAGATCTGCATTTTTGCACAACTGTAAAAAGTTAGCATGATCACGGTTGAGCAATTCCATTGTATGTAAAACTGTTTTGTAAGTAGCCTCAACTCTTGTTTTATAGTCTTTTAGCATGTGGGTCTCGATCAAGAGCCCCGGACGATTTCGGACCGCAAAGTATCCCTGGGATATCATGGGAGGTGCAGGACTCACAAAAAGGCCACTGCGTGGATCATGCCAGTTACGGAATTCAACATATGAAAAGGCCGGCGTATTATCGGCATCTAACAAGGATAACAGGTTCTTTTCGTAATAATCGCGTGTCCAGTTAGTCAGGCCAGCTTCTATATTTCCTGCCAGTTCCAGAGAATAGGTGAGTTTGTACTGATAATCGGCTCCATCTGTCACATGGCAATCTATAAAGAAATCAGGATTCCATTGACTGGTATTCTTTAACCAACTTTGCATCTCGGGGGCATCGGCTTTTAGGTAGTCACGGTTGAGGTTCAGGTTTTGAGCGGTAGTCCTCCAGCCCATTTCTTTAGGTCCATTTTGATTAATCCGGTTATAAGGACCAAACCGTTCGTGCCCATCGACATTAAATATCGGAATGAATAATAAAGTGACATGATCGAGCAATTCCTTGTGTTGCCCATTGATCAACATATCACGAAGCAGCATCAATCCGGCATCTTTACCATCAGGTTCTCCTGCATGAATGCACGCCTGAACCAATAATACGATATTTCCTGATTTACGAACTGCAGCAGGTGTAAAGTTGCGGTTACGGTCAACAATAAGCAATGGAATGTCGCGTCCCTGCGGACTTTTGCCAATGCTTTCCATCTTCAGCAAAGGAGAAGCAGCCTTTAATTGACGACAAAAAGCCATGGTTTGATCGTAACGGGGTGTTTCTTTGCAACCCGACTTCTCATAAGGCGTAAGATTCGAAATTTGTCCAAAAGAAGTTAGCCACAAAAAAATACAGGCTAACGAAACGGTTAACAATTTATTAGATAACATTCAAATAAGTTTTTATTGTAGTGAAGGCTTAAAGAATAAGAATTTGTTTCAAATATATGACTTCCTTATGGTCTTAAGGTACTAAATAATCATTTATTATTTACATTTGCTTAGCTGCATATTGCACAATATATATAAGTATCAATATTCGTAATGATAGTCAAAAATATAAACCCCGCAAAAGTTCTATTCTTCTTATTTATTCTTGTTGCAGCGCCGAACTATGTAATGTCTCAGGAGCCTCTTTTTCATCATTTCTCGACGGATCAGGGACTCTCGTCACTCGAAACCTACCATGTATTTCAAGATTCAAAAGGATATCTTTGGATTTCAACTTCAAATGGCGTAACCAGATTTGATGGCTATACATTTCAAAATTTCGATGAACAGGATGGATTATCTGATAACATCATTTTTGAGGCAGTTGAAGACTATAAGGGACGAATATGGTTTGTTGGATACAATTGTAAACTCTCTTATTATGAAAATGGCAAGATAAAACCCTACCAATTCAACCATGCAATTGAAAAGTTAACCCCGTCCCTGGTATTAAGCGTCAAATCGTCCTTTTATATTGATCGTCAAAACAATGTTTACCTTTCATTAAGATATATAGGTATCATTAAAATCAGTCCCAATGGGAACATTACCCGGTTGGACAAATTGTCGGAAAACATTGCCGATATTCTGCAGGCCGATAATAAAGTGCTGGTTGCACAACATCACGGCACTGAGAACATGTTGAATATAAACACAAAGTATATCCACAGAACGATTGTCAACAATGTTTTATCCAAATCAAAAAACCTGGCAGTTTTTGCAGTTGTCTCCTCGGATCACAAAAGCATATTTATCGCTTGCGACCACTACTTGCTCAAAATATTTGCTGATGGGCATTACCAAATCAGAACGATGGAAAGCCTGATACTTTGGATTAGCAAAGATAAAGACAACATGATATGGGTATGCCCATTTAACGATGGCGCAATAGCTTTGAATGAAAACGACATTTTGGGGCCGCCCGTGCATAATTATCTTTCAGACAAGTCCGTATCTTCAGTACTACAAGATAAGGAAGGTGGTTTTTGGTTCAGCACCCTCGATGATGGGGTATTTTATCTTTCATCCCATAAATCATTTAGCTATGTATATCCCTCCAATTTGCCTGATTATGAGATTTTGCATGTTGAAACAGGTGACAAGGAGATATTTGCAGGAACTGGAAATTGCTACTTATCGGTTATTAAAAACAACAAAATAACCAATTATCCGGTTGATACCACGACGCATTCTGAAATCACTTCATTAACATATGACCGGACGCATAAAGAGCTATTAATCGGAACTACCTATGATCCGTATGTCTTCAAGGACGGTAAAATTTCAAAGTTAATTGACAACTATAAAAAACTAAACAAGAAATACGAAGGGATATTGATTTCTGCCAGATCAATCATCAAAGAATCAAAAGACACCTACTGGTTTGGAAATATCGCGGGATTATCCCTTGTAGATATCAACAGACACGTGGTTCTGTCTAACTCCTTTCGTGACCATACCGTCAATAATATTCGTATTAGTTCATTATACCGCTTTCCTGATGGCTCTTTGTTGATTGGCTCAACCGAAGGACTATGGAAGTATAAACAAGGCCAGTTCATCAAAATTAACTCTTCTATTCCGGGTTTGAATAAAAGAATTCTTAAAATTGCCGGGGATTCTCTGGGACGGAACATTTGGATTGCCACTAAAGGAGATGGATTATATCTTAAGACGATAGACGGAATTCATCATTTCACCCGAAAAGAAGGATTGCTAAATAATTCACCGACCGATCTTTGTTTAAACAGAAATGATCTTTGGCTTACAACAAGCCAGGGGATCAGTTGCATTACTATAAAAAAATACAAGCCTCTCTCCTATTCATTACACAATTTTAATGTTGATTATGGTCTTGCCTCTAACCAGGTTTATCAAATTAAGACTTTTGGCAATAAAATACTGGTAGCAACAAACCGTGGACTCTCAATTATTGAC
>JAUZOM010000321.1 GCA_030706465.1 Bacteroidota bacterium
ACGAATTGACTTTTGCCAATCTTCTATCCATTAAAATCTTTATATCTGAAAATAAATTGCTACTTTTGCATTTTATCATCCTATTCAACTTAATATGGAATATACAACCTTACAGGGAAAATTGATTATGCCCGAATACGGGCGCAATATACAACAGATGGTGTCCCACGCCCTGACCATCGAAGACCGGGAAGAACGTACCCGTTGCGTGAAAACCATTATCAATATAATGGGTAACTTGTTTCCCTATTTACGTGATGTGAACGATTTCAAACACAAATTATGGGACCATGTGGCTATCATGTCCGACTTCAAACTGGATATTGACTTCCCGTATGAAGTATTGCTGGCTGAAAACCTGTACACCCGCCCGGAAGCAATACCCTATAAGAATTCCAGGATCCGCTACATGCATTATGGCCGCACGCTGGAAGAAATGATAGAGAAAGTGGCGGCTTATCCTGAAGGGGAAGAAAAAAACGAATTGATCCGGCTGATTGCCAACCAGATGAAAAAATGTTTTCTAACCTGGAACAAGGAAGTGGTGGATGACCGGAAGATATTTGATGACCTACGCGAACTTTCCAAGGGAAAACTGGATATTCCGGAAGATTTCTTTAAATTAGTTGAATCCCGGGACGTATTGTTCAACAAAAAGAACAAACCGAAAAAGAAAAAATAGGCGGAACAACCCGGCATTAGGAGTTTCCGGTTGAAAATCGGATTAAAACAGTTCGAAAAGCTAATATTATTTCTTTCATTTGTCTTGTAAAAGAATACCCACCACACAAAACAAAGAAAATATGTCCTCTTTTCAAATAGAAGGCGGTCGACGGCTTTCAGGGTCCATCACCCCGCAGGGAGCCAAAAACGAAGCATTACAGGTTATTTGTGCTGTATTGTTGACTTCGGAAAGTGTAACAATCAGTAATCTGCCTGACATTTTGGATGTCAATAACCTGATCGGATTATTGGGGGACATGGGCGTTATCATTAGACGTGACAGCTCCGACACCTATACCTTCAAAGCAGATCACCTAAATTTAGATTATCTTCAGAGTGACGATTATTATCGCCAGAGTGCCTCACTGCGGGGTTCGGTCATGCTGGTGGGACCTCTGGTAGCCCGGTATGGAAAAGCCATTATTCCCAAACCGGGGGGTGATAAAATAGGACGCCGACGACTGGACACCCATTTCATTGGCATTCAAAAGCTGGGAGCCGACTTCCAATACAATGCCGCAACAAAACGTTACGATATAGCGGCAAAGAAACTTACCGGTTGCTATATGCTGTTGGATGAAGCATCGGTTACCGGTACCGCTAATATCCTGATGGCTGCAGTTCTGGCCGAAGGGACTACCACAATTTACAATGCCGCCTGCGAACCGTACCTGCAACAGCTTTGCCGGATGCTGAACAGCATGGGTGCCAATATATCGGGGATAGGATCGAATTTGCTTACCATACAAGGAGTAACCACATTAGGTGGCTGTGCTCATCGCATTCTGCCTGATATGATTGAGGTGGGCAGTTTTATTGGTATGGCTGCCATGACAGGTTCCGAAATTACCATCAAGGATGTCGCTTACGGTGAGTTAGGGATTATCCCGGACAGTTTCCGCCGAATGGGGATACGATTGGAACAACGGGGGGATGATATTTTTATACCCCAACAAGATAGCTATACCATCGAATCGTTCATTGACGGCTCCATCATGACGATAGCGGATGCACCCTGGCCCGGGCTAACACCGGACTTACTGAGTGTGTTCCTGGTTATTGCCACCAGAGCCCAGGGAAGCGTCCTGATTCATCAGAAAATGTTTGAGAGCAGGTTGTTCTTTGTGGATAAACTCATTGATATGGGTGCCCAGATTATACTTTGCGATCCCCACCGGGCCACCGTCATTGGACAGGGAGGGCATATCCAGTTACGTGCCGCCACCATGAGTTCTCCGGATATACGTGCCGGTATTGCCCTTCTGATTGCAGCACTTTCAGCAGAAGGTACCAGTATAATTCACAATATTGATCAGATCGACCGTGGTTACCAGGATATCGAGAACCGGTTGAATGCATTGGGAGCGAATATAAAAAGAATCTGAGAAAATATACCATTGACAATTTCCGCTATCATCCATCAGCCTGCCGGCTGCTAAAAAAACAACAAGAGTTCTTATTTACTTAAACAGCTTCAAATTTAGTAACATACAGAACTTTTACCTGAATTATTTTGTTTGTATATCGATTAAAATATATTCATTTCATTCATTAAACTTTGCCGGACAGCAGGGTTTGTAAAATACTAATCTGGAGGAACGCATTATGTTAAACAAAAAAATCACTGACTTGCTGAATAGTCAAATCAACAAAGAGTTTTATTCTTCGTACCTGTATCTGGACATGTCTAATTATTACATTGAAAAGAACCTGAACGGTTTCGGAAATTGGTTTGCCATTCAGGCCCAGGAGGAATATGCACATGCCATGTTGTTTATCAAATACATATTGAACAACAGTGAAAAAGTGGTGCTTAATGACATTGCGTCACCCAACAAACATTACAAAGATTTCAAACATCCGCTGGAGGGATCGTTGGAACATGAGATTTCGATTAGCGCTTCAATTAATGCCATTTATGCCGAAGCATACACATTAAAAGATTTCAGGACGATGCAATTCCTGGATTGGTTTGTAAAAGAACAGGGAGAGGAAGAAAAGAACGTCGACGATCTGTGTAAACGTTATGAAATGTTTGGGACTGATCCACGCGGGCTTTATTTGTTGGATGCCGAACTTGCCACCCGGGTATTTAATGCACCAACGCTGGTCATATAAATAATGCATACTACATAATTAAACGCTTGGAAGAAAATTCTCCCAAGCGTTTTGCTTTTTGTATAAGGGTTGTAATACCTACATTTTGATATTCATTAGGTAGTTATAAAAACCACACACCTTGAATATCCAAAAGAGAAGAATGATTACAACTGCGACATCGAGGATGATTTTAACCGGTCTTTCCATGGGAATATACGAATTAATCAGCCACAGAAGAAGAACCACTGCGA
>JAUZOM010000322.1 GCA_030706465.1 Bacteroidota bacterium
CCGGATTTCTCTTCTTTTCTACAATCCTATCAACCCTACGGGTTTAAAGACATTCATTTGTTTGTGAATCAATATTTGCCAACTGATTTTTTGTGCCTGCTTTTTTATGCCACCCCTTCCGGGGTTCAAATTTTGGATTTCTCTTCTTTTCTACAATCCTGCCAACCCTACGGGTTTAAAGACATTCATTTGTTTGTGAATCAATATTTGCCAACTGATACATCAATTTAAATTTTAAAATAACGTGAGTTCGGTATGAGCATTTAGATGTGTTGCTCCTATATTATTTAAAAATAAGGCAATAAGGTTTTGAAACCTTATCTTAAACTGCTGCTAAGGTGAATATTTATGAAAATAAGGTCTAAATCTTAGTAGCCTGATAAGACCCATCCAAACAAAACCTTATTGTGTTGTCCAACTAGTTGTTTTATAGTGTATTGCGTGTTTATTTATGTCGAACTCACGTTAAAATAGTAGAATCAATAAAAAAATGGCTATTAAGCAGTCCCAAACTGCTTAATAGCCATTCAAATTATAGTTTTAGAGGATCCGACTAGTTACAGCCGCAACCGCAGCCGCCTGCTTTTTCGCTTTTGTCACCGCAACCACATCCTTCGTCGCTGCAACCGCCATCGCCACAACCGTTGTCATCACAACCGCAGCCACAACCACATCCTCCGCTTAAAGAAGCTATTTCTTTTTCTGTTGCATCACGAACTTCCAGTACACTTCCTTTAAAGTGCAGATTTTCGCCTGCTAACGGGTGGTTTAAATCGACTGTTACATGGGTGTCGGTAATGGTTACCACTTGTGCATTTATACGGTTTCCTTCATTGTCCATCAACGGAACAACGTTGCCTTCATAAATCATTTCTTCATCCAGTTTACCATCTACTTCGAAGATGGCACGTTCCAGATCCAATACGCTGTCATCATCATACTGACCGTAAGCGTCTTCATTGCTGATGGTGAAATCAAATTTATCACCGGCCTGAAGCCCGAATAAGTTCTCTTCGAACTTAGGGAGCATCATTCCAACTCCATAAATAAAACTTAAAGGTTGCTCGGCGGTAGCTTTTTCCATCAATTCCTGCTCTCCTTCTAATTCGCCATCCACGTATAACTCGTATTCGGCCGATACTGCTTTGTTTGCTGTAATTTTCATTTTTTCTTGTCTTATTTGTTTTTATAATTATTTATTCTTCCTAAATGCATTGCAATTAATGTATTGCAATTTGCGGGTTCCTGATAATTTTAATACCAGGTAATATTATTTGTTCCGTAACCACTTTGTTTATTGTATTTCAAATCCTGGAGCATACTTGCATTTACTGCAAGGCGCACATTATACGATTTATAGAGGCCAAACGGAACAATGCTTCCTGTCAGTGACCAGCAGTGTAAATTCCGAATCACGTTAATATTGGTGTAGGTAAATTGCTTGGCTTTAAAATCATAGGATGTGCTCGAACTTAATTTCCAGTTTGTGGTCAGGGAAATATTTCCGGAAAGGCTTAGATTATGAGTAAAAGCCATATCATATTCCATTTTTGACCGGTCGAAAACAGAGGTATTGCCATATTGCACCGAGTAGCTTACCGATAAACTCCAGGGAACTGTTAGTTTTTGGTATCCATCTGCATCTTTATCGATACTTTTTTTATTCTTATCTGTCTCATTCCTTGCTGCCAGCATTGCTTTAGTATCATCCGATTTTGTCGGGAGTTTTTGATCCGGATTAGGGGTTGTTGACTCGTCTTTTTTCTTACCGGACTTTTTCGAAAATGTATCATTATTGAATGTGTAACTATACGAGGTACTGGTACCCAAAAATTTGGGGAATTTACCATGTTCCCAACGAAGCTTATTGACCCGTACTACGTTTCCCACATTGTTAATACCGTACATATAGGGGTCGAACGATCCATTCAGGCTTAACGAGTAATTTTTCCCTAATTTTAATCGAAGGCTCGTACTGAAAATTTGCCATTGCATGGTATCAACGGCCATGTTATAACCACCACTAATTGTAAAAGCATCGATTAAACTGATCTTTTTATATTTTTCTGTTCCGGTTGTATCGTTATCATTCCGTACTTTCATTTCAACATTATTTCCTAACGAAAAGTTGATGACTCCCGATTTACCGGCTCCGGGCGATCCATATAAACTGTTTTGAAAATGGGAATACTGAACCACCTGGTCATGCTTAATCGCCGGATTTGTAATATCCGGCAACGTTTGGGTATAGGAGCCGTAATATCCCCAGACCGGGTCACTGAAATCGGGCCTGTAACTGAAACTAATCGAGGGAGTCAGCACGTGGCGAATCTGATTGACTTTATCACCGAACAGGGCTCGAATCGGAGTGAAGAATCCATACAGTTTTGTTGATGCCGAAACCCCCATATTAAAATCGTATACCCGATGAAAGCCATCGAGCGTATCGGTCCTTACGACTTGCCGGGCATTATCCCAGGATTTGTTCACCGACTGAAGATACCAACGTTCTGTATAGTTGACATTCGGAGAAATACTGATATATTTCAATAAATTAAATGTTGCACTAACCGGAATACTATGCTGCATTCCGTTTCGCCAATCCCGGGAGAACGATGAATTCAGCAGTTTGTTTTCTTTCGTATCGATGCTATTGGCTAGGGTACCCGAATAGGACATGCTGATTTTTTCGTACCAGCGTTCTTTCCCGACAGCGTTTTTGCGTTTGAAAGGATAAATACGGCTCATTGAAATGCTGACATTTGGCAATGTCAGACTAATGGTAGAATCTTTTGTCCGTTGGTTTATCAGCATACTTCCAGAAATATTAAACGGACTTTCCGGGAAACGCTGTGTAAACGAAACACTGGATCCTTTCGTGTTTTCCGAATTCACGGTAGGATTATAATAACTGTTTATATTACTCCGGTTATAACCACTTGTCGCAAAGTTAACACTTGAG
>JAUZOM010000323.1 GCA_030706465.1 Bacteroidota bacterium
AGTTAGGTCTACCTATCCGAACCCTATCCGAACCCTATCCGAACCCTAACTGAACCCTAACTGAACCCTATCTGAACCCCCTCTATACCTAAACTAAAATACGACTAAAATACGACTGAGAAAACTCCCTCTTTTCTTGCGGGGGGCCTGTGCCTTGAATTCGGCAAAACAGGGGTTGCCAACCTGCCTGTAGCGGAAAAGTATGCGGGAAGCACAGGAAGATCGTGCGAGTGCATTGATGATTTCGTCCCGAAGCCATCGGGACGGAATCCCGGATTTCTTTCCTGTACACTCCCGAATGAGGAAAACAAACACAGGTTAAAGTTTAACGAAGAATAACTTAAACCTAAAACAAAAACAGATGGTAACTGTTGTTAAGAATTAAGAGCTTCTTTTACAGTCGCCGCGTAAAAAGGTGTATCCTTGTGGAATACAACCCGGCAGGCCGTAAGCAGGGGAAGAAATGAATAATATTCCTTACGCAGAAGTTTGGAAATTTTAAAATTACAACCGATAAAAAACAGAGACTGAACATGAAAGAATATTTATTACTGCTTCGAACGGACATTACCACCAAGGAGGCCCAGCAATCGCCCAAGCAGATGGAATTGCATATGGTTGACTGGATGGAATGGGTCGACTATATTTCCGAAAAAGGGCAATTGGTGGATGGCGGCAACCATTTATCCTTTAGCGGAAAAGTGATACGACCCAATAATGTAATAACCGACGAACCTTATTCTGTCAATCAGGAATCTGTATCCGGCTACATAATTATCCGGGCAAAGGATCTGGACGAGGCAGCCCGCATTGCCCGGAAATGCCCGATCCTGCAAGGCCCCGGAACCAGCGTGGAAGTCCGCGAAAACATTCCCTTCCCGGAACATTGAAAGAACTAAAACCTCCGGCGAAGTAACTGCCAGCCCATTGCTTTCACTAAAGCAGAAACCGGACATTTGTCTGCGGATAACCTGCCGGGATTTAATTTCCGGAATTAGAAAAGACCTTTTTCCTGTTTATCCAACAATGGGAACTTAAGCCCTGCCGTACCTTGTTCGGAAACAAGCGTTTTATTTGTACGTGTTTGGAAACCAGTTGGTTTTTGTTAATATATATACCTGATCTGATCTATCCGTTTAACGCCTGTCTTTAAACAAAAGCATTCGCCAACTGTTTTATAGCTAATAAAAAATATACTTAGCTATGAGCAATAAATACTTTTTTTTAGCTATTGGTATTGCCGTTTTTCTTTCTGTCCGGGCACAGGAATCTATAGTTACTCAGCGTGGCAATAACCAACGAACGGGTTCTTACACCCATGAAATGATATTGAATCCAGCGAATGTAAATGCTGTCGGTTTTGGAAAATTATATAGTTATCCGGTTGATGGACAAGTCTATGCCCAGCCTTTATATGTTGCCGGGGTGGAGATTCCGGGGAAAGGCAAGAGAAATGTGTTGTTTATAGCTACGGAGCACAATACCGTATATGCTTACGATGCCGATTCCCTGACAGTTCCTGTCTGGAAGGCAAGCCTGGCACCATCATGCATGTATCCGGATGACTACTTTGATTCGAACGGTTATAAGGATATTAAGGTAGAAATCGGGATTACGAGCACCCCGGTTATTGATACAACAACAAACACATTGTATGCCGTGGCGTTTAGCAGGGAAAACGGGAACTATTACCATAAATTATACGCCCTGGATATTACTTCGGGAAACCTCAAAATGGACAGTCCCGTAACCATTACTGCAACAATAGCCGGTACGGGCGATGCAAGCAGTAATGGCGTGGTTACTTTTGACAGCAAAAAGCAATTACAGCGATCGGCTTTAGTGTTGTCGAATGGTGTCATCTATGTGGCATTTGCCAGTTACGGGGATATTAATCCTTATCATGGCTGGGTGTTGGGATATGATGCCGCGAACCTTGCCCGGAAATACGTATTTAATACAACACCTAATGGTGCCCAGGGAAGTATTTGGATGTCGGGACAAGGACCTTCGGTGGACGAAAACGGTGATCTGTATTTTTCAACCGGGAATGGTGACTTTAATGCCAATACAGGGGGTACGGAATATGGCGATAGTTTTATAAAGCTTCATCCAACAGCTAATTCCCTGATGGTAGCAGATTATTTTACTCCCTATAACCAGGACTATCTAAACACAGCGGATGCCGATTTGGGGGTTGATGCGCCGGTTATAATCCCTCATAGCACGATGATTGCCGGGGCAGGCAAAGACGGCGTATTATATGTGGTCGATCGCACCAATATGGGGAAATATAATACCTCTTCGTGCCAATGCAATGACCAGATACTCCAGAGCTTTAATTTTTTTAGCGGATACTACCATTGTTCTGTGGCTTATTGGGAAAGTACAACCGGAGCTTACCTGTACGGCTGGAGTCAGGGCGATTACCTGAAGGCTTTCGAAAGAAACGGCAATGCATTTGGGACGACCCCATCATCACAAAGTACGTTTTTATCGCCGGGCGGTGAAATACCGGGCGGCGCACTTTCCATTACATCTAACGGGACGAATGCGGGTACCGGTATTGTCTGGGCAAACATTCCGTTTTCGAAAGATCCCGTTTCGGGGACTATTACAGGTGTTTTAAGAGCTTTTGAAGCAACCGGCCTGAGTAACGAATTGTGGAACAGCAATCAGAATTCAACCCGGGATGGATTTGGCGAATTCGCTAAATTTAATGCCCCGATTATTGCCAAGGGAAAAGTGTACCAACCGACTTTCTCTGGCCTGGTAGCTGTTTACGGTTTACTTTCAGCGACTTCGGTAAATTCAATTAACCGGAATGATACAGGTACCTTCCTGAATCAGAATATCCCCAATCCGGCTATGCAGAGTACTAAAATTGAATTTGGCGTCAGTAAGCCGGCAAAGGTGCA
>JAUZOM010000324.1 GCA_030706465.1 Bacteroidota bacterium
CGGTGAATAATTCAGGTTACCATCTCCCAATTCAAATCCTTTGCCTCCTGTTTTTAAATAGTTCCGGTGTGAAGCCGAAAGTCCCGATACAACGTGCGCTAATCCCACATTATCCTGGGGCCTGTTCCACCGGTCCCCGGTTGCGGAGAGCCCCAGGGATAGCGTGCGGTCAATTTCTGTAAATACCCATGTTTCATTGTTTCCATCATTCCAGCCGGCCCGGATAAAAGCTCCCAGGTCATGGGCGATAGCCTGTTCGGCATTTATACAGAAGCCATACTTAGTCCGGCCGTTCTTCCGGGTTGCGGTAATATCGGGAGCCGACGGGTTTAGTGCAACACTTTCCCGGTAATTTCCCATATTGCCGGTGTTCAGGTACGATTCCAAACGTATGGCTCCCTTTTTGTCCGAAAGGAAATAATTACGGGTGTATTCCAGGGTATGCGAACCGGCTTGCCGGATATTCCAATTCATATCCATGCCGTTGGCAACCTGTGGTAAGAGTGAAAAGTCATAGCGCAGTTCATCGGTTGGAGTAACCCATTCCAGCATAATACTCGGTGTATACCCTCGCGTGTTGGCCGCAAAATCCCAGGCACCATTGCTCATTAACCCCCAACTCATAAACTGGGTACGCGGATCATGACTGTAAGAGTTTAAATCGAAGAAATCTGCCAGGCAAATTTTCCCCACAGTCAATGAAATGTAATCTGTTGATGTTTTTCCTGCAAGTTGATTCTGACTGCCTTCCCGGTATTCGGTTTTACTGTTTAAAGGAAGAATCTGCCGGATATATAGCCTTGCCAGCTCAAAGGTAGGCGCCGGGTTGCCGATCCGGTATGTTTCTCCATTGGTAGAGGCGCCTACGCCGAATGAACCGCTGAGGCCTGAACCGGCGGCTACCTCCGGATTTAGGTACATACTGGCACCCTTCCATAACCGGGCGCCTACAAAGAGCGTGTAGGTGGTCGATAGTTGGGTCTCTGTCTGGGTTGTCAGGCTGTTGGGTCCGGTGTATTTGGCTGAAAAGGATGGTTTATACTGGCTGATGAAGGTAGATTGGGCATGAACGGAAAACCGCTCTTCCGTCAATGAATCTGTCGTCTGTTGGGCAACTGTTTTTAGGCTGTATAGACCGAGTAGCACCAGGGCAATTTTAAATTTGTTCATATTGTTTAGTTGTGACTGTGGTTTGAACTGTCAGGGTGTAAATAATACCTTCTGATCTTAGAAAAACCGTTATTTCATAAAGGGAACGTGTCGTCGACTTTGATGCTGCAAAGATACGTTCATCAAATGAACGCCCTTATCCCCACTAATGTTGATTTTAACCGGTATTTGTAATCAGATGTAGGTATAATTTAATTGAAAAGAAGTTTTTTTCGATTGTATTGGAGGAGGTAAACTAAGACCTGAGTCCGATAGTTGAATAAAAACTTATTTTATCTATCAAACTCAGGTTTATTTAGAGTGAAATATGGATTCTAAAAAAATGAGGAGACAAAAAGTGTTAGGGTAAGACCAATCAATACAATGATTGTAAACCAACCGAACAGATTGTTTAATGGCTTATTGACGTACTCGCCCATAACTTCTTTATTATTTACAATCAGGATCATGCAGATCAACACCACCGGAAGCAATACCCCATTGGCTACCTGCGACCACAACGTGATCAGGATCAGGGGCGCATTCGGGATCAGGATAATGGCGGCACCAATGATAATGATAAAGGTAAATAACCAGTAGAACTGGGGTGCTTCTTTCCATTTTTTATCAATGCCGGCCTCAAAGCCAAAGGCCTCGCATACGTAAAATGCCGTTGCTACCGGTAAAATGGTAGCCGAAAATATAGAAGCGATAAATAACCCGAAGGCAAAGGTCGCTGAGGCCAGGTCACCGGCAAGGGGTTTCAAGGCGAGGGCGGCATCTTTTGCTTCTTCAATTTTAATCCCGCTAACATGAAGTGTAGAGGCACAGGCTACAATAATAAAGAAGGCTACCACTACGGTGATGACACTGCCAATGATTACATCCCAGAGGGTATACTTGTAATCGGTGATCTTCAACCCTTTTTCAATAACAGCCGACTGCATGTAAAACTGCATCCACGGGGCAATGGTTGTGCCGATAATCCCGATAACGATCGTCAGATAATCCTTCGTGTATTGAATATCCGGCTTTACCATCGCACGGCCGATATCGTGCCAGTGGGGCTTGCCCAACAACGCGGAAACAACGTAGACCAGTAAAAAGGCACTGAAAATAAGGAAAACCCGTTCGCTGAATTTATAGGTGCCTTTAACCACTAACCACCACACTAAGACAGCTGCAATGGGAACACTGATATATTTACTGACATTAAAGACCTGCAAACTGCCGGCAACACCGGCAAATTCGGTGGTAGTATTGCCAATGTCGGCTATCAGCAAACCCACAAAAATAAAGAAGGTAATCTTGACTCCTGCATTTTCACGGATCAAATCGGCTAATCCTTTTCCGGTTACAATACCCATGCGGGCATTCATTTCCTGCATAACCACCAGTACCAGGAAGGCCGGGATCATAGTCCAGAGCAGGTTGTAACCATATAAGGCGCCGGCTACGGAATAGGTGGTGATACCACCGGCATCGTTGTCCACACTCCCGGTAATAATTCCCGGACCCAGGATGGCCAGAAATACAACCAGATTCCGCCAGGTGTTTTTTCGTCTTTTGGTAAACTCGCTGTATTTGATTAACGCCATGACCTGCCTCCTTTCTTTGTTTTGCCTTTATACATCAAATCTTCCACAATATCATCGATCACCACCATCCCCATCAACGTGTTCCGGGCATCGGTTACCGGGATAGCCAGCAAGTCGTATTTTGAAATGATCTCTCCCAGCGTGTCAATCTTATCTTCA
>JAUZOM010000325.1 GCA_030706465.1 Bacteroidota bacterium
GTTTCCCTTTCATTGGTATTACTGGCATTGGATGTTACCTGCCCCTTTACTAAGACAGCAAAAGCCAGTAATAATACCAGGAAAATACTTTTTATACTGGTCATGATGGTTTAAAAGTAGATATTAGTCGATAATAGATTTTTTAAACAATAAAAGTAAAAGTGTTTAGAGAACAGCAGAAGAATTTTAACTTTTCTGTAACTTTATTTTTCCATACTCATTGTTCCCAGTATAAATGAGCTTACACCTGCAAAGGTATTCACTTCCTTGGGTTTATTGATATAAACTTCATAAGTTTCCTGCACTCCAATGCTGCTGCAATCTATTATGTCAACCAACCCCTTTTCATTGATTTTTGCTTTCCGGATAATTCCGTGATATGCCTTGTCGGCCACTGTTTTATATTCCTGTTTGGAAATATATCCTTTATCGATTGATTTTTTAATCAGGTAAAGAAACATTCCAGTACCGGAGGTTTCATTCCAGTTTCCCGCTACTTCGGGCTTATCTACAACCTGACACCACATTCCGGTTTTCTTGTCCTGGCAGTTTCTTAACCCTTCACATAGCTTTTGAAGATGCGACATAATGACTGGATAATCGGGATTATTCTTTGGCAAGAAATCAAATATATCGGCAATCAGCACGGCATACCATCCTAACCCTTCGCTCCATACTTCAGGAGCTAACCCGGTGGTCTTATCGGCCCAACGGGCTTGTCTGCTTTCATCCCATGCGTGGAGTAGTAATCCATTGGGTTTCAGACAATGCGAAACAATCAGTTTCATCTGTTTGGTTACCTCGTTAAAAGCTGCGGCACTGTCTCCAATCACTTTTCCATATCTTGCCGTAAAAATCTGTCCCATGAAAACTCCATCGACCCACATCTGCCGTTTGGCCGATTCCGAGTGCCAGAAGCTCCCATCCGAATTTCTTGGATAGCTTTTGAAACTCTCATATATCTTTTGGGCTGCAATCTTGTATTTTTCCTGGTGTGTTTGTTCGTACATGAAAATGATCGCGTAGCCGGGGATGAAATGGTCTAAGGCTGTTGGTGTGAAATCGGGAATATTTCCTGATTCGTCCACCTGTTGATCGACATACCGCTTTATATAATTGAAATAACGAACATCTCCGGTCGCTTTCCACATCTTTTCCATCATCAGCATGGCATAACCGGCCTGCCAATCGAAATGAGGTGACTTACGGTCCCAGCGGATGCTGTCGGGATTGGGAAATTTGGCGATAAAACTATTGGCTGTTAGCACGGACCACTTGACGGGGGTATTTTGAGCTGATACAAACCCCGTAACCATTAACGTAAAGAGTATGTAAAATGATGCTTTTAGGTAATGATGTTGCATGAAGTTTATGATTAAGTTAAGAAGTGTTTTTAAACTCACCGGAATGGAAATTCGGGTATATTACATTGGCATATAATTTATTAAATGATTTTTAAATAGGATTCCTTCATGCAATGTTACAAATGCAATCAAAAATACATCATTTTTGAATTGATGGTAATAAAAAAGAGAGTTGGCGTATTAATGGCTTCCCTGTTTTTTAACAAAATAGAATATCAATCCAATAAGTCGTGTAACATTATGGATAACAGCGAATAACACTAATATTACTCTTGAAATTAACAGGTGCTTTTTCTTTAGCAAAGACCCTGAAAAGTTTTTTCACGGTTCAGGTTACTTCAAAGAAAAAATCGGATTCATATTATATGCAACCAATTTGATCAAATTATTTACGGCCGAACATCTTCAGAAAACATTTTGACTTGAAATCAGTGTAAATCCGGTTCTTATTTGTTCATTACCCTGTTGAAAAAAGTTTGCATGTCATTCCATGAATCCAGATCTGCTTTTGGGTTGTATTCGATGGGCATATCGAATTTTTTGCCTATTGCCGTAGCCTCCGGATTGGTGAAGGCATGTGTCGCATTGGGGTATACGATGAATTTGTAGTCAGCCTTGATAGAATCCAGTTGATGCCTGAAGGCTTCAACATCTTTTTCGGTAACAAATTTATCGCTGCCGCCATGACAAACCAGGATTTTGGCCTTCAATAAGGCTTTATCTGCCGGCGCACCGGCGAGGCCTCCATGAAAGCTGACAACCCCTTTTACATCTACACCCAGCTTTGCCGAATTCAACACAACCGATCCTCCAAAACAGTAACCAATTGCAAAGATATTGTGTAAATCAACCTGTCTGAATGTCTTAAGTTTTGCAAGGGCTGCCGTCAGACGGGCTTTGGCGAGCTGGGGATCACTGTAAAATGGTTTTGTCAGTTGCTGTGCCTCTGTCGGATTGGCTGCAACTTTCCCTTCACCAAACATATCGACAGCCATTGCAACATATCCGAGCTCAGCCAGTTTCCTGGCCCTCATTAAAGGGTAGTCAGTCATTCCCCACCACTCAGGTACGACAAGAACCCCCGGATGTTTTCCAGGCCTGGATTCGTCGTAATAAATAACGCATTTAAAAACAGTGTTGCCAATCAAATAGGTCACCTTTTCTTCTTTGATCTTTGGCAAAGAAGCCTTTTCGGAAAAGCCGGTACTGATAATGGACATGGTAAGGAATATTGTGAAAAATATGATTGATCTTGTTTTCATAATCTTAGTTTATTTGAATTAAAGGAAAAAGTAATGATGAGGAACAAAAGGAGCCCGAGAAAAGTTCAGTATCGGTTCATTTTGTTAATGTATCAGGCTAATGCATCATGATGATCATAACAAACCTAAACATGTGTAATTTTGCCTTTTCATTTATTACGTCATGCAAGTCCAAATTCAAAGAAAATTATTTTCATTGGCGGTGATAGGTTTACAGATGATCATGTTGACAAGTTGTGACTTTTGGCATCATGATAAACCTGATACGCTGGTTGAGA
>JAUZOM010000326.1 GCA_030706465.1 Bacteroidota bacterium
CGGAACTCAACGTGTTGACATCATAATGGTCGACTACCTTGAAACATTTTTAAAACACACAACCGATCCTGAAGAAAAAACATTCACGCAGGAAAGGGTTGTTGAAGCCCTTAAAAAACTTGCTGTCGAACTCAATGTTCCGGTTATCCTTTTCTCAAAAGTAGAGAAAACAGGTGCCATATCCACCGGAAAACTGCATTTGACCTTGGACGATATTCCGGATTGTATTAAAGCAAAAGCCGACAGCATCATACTGGTCGACCGGCCCTACGTGGATCAGATTCAGAAGGATGATAAATACAAACATGGTTGTGCAGATCTGATCATTGCCAAGAATGCATATGTCAGCAATGCAACAACGGTTTCCGTGCGATTCCTTGACAGCATTGACAAGTTTGTGGACTTTGAATAAGTAAAACTAACCAGAAAAACAAGGTTTAAATCTATACGTAAACCGCTGTAATAATTTATTTTACAGCGGTTTATTGTTTTTTTCAATTTGCCATTCACTTTTGTAACACAACTTTGATAACAGAATTGTGGGGTTTATATACTTATCATGACTTATTCCTTCTAAAAGCAACTGCTATGCAGGAAAGCAAATTTATTTTCCAAATACTTGTGATATCTGTGATACCTTGTTTAATGCTAAAACTGTTTACCCAAAGTTTTTCTTGAAAAAGTGTTTTTGAGACGGCAACGCGTAAAAAGAACTTCCTGCAATAGCAAGATGAACAACGCCAATAATTAACCCAACAAAATCAGGCTGGTTTATCATTTGCCGAAGTACACCACAAAACTAAACGGAAGCAGCCACAGAGGATGTTTTCCTCTAAGGCTCAAATCATTTTGCTGAAAAGCTCACATTTATTGTTGCTTGATCATTAATTCCAGAAAACAAAGAGCAGCAATAAAAAATTGAGAAAATGTTCCATTTTTTCCAATTCTCCATATCCCCTTTATTCAGGCGGTATAAAAAAATTTACCCGCCGGTACAGGATTAAACCGAACAATTCAGTTAAACAGCCCAATCCTCCGACAACTATTTCGTCGAAGTGTTGGTACTTGTTTTTCCTGCGAGAGCCGCCGACATAAGGAGCGATTTTTTGTTATTCTTCTCTCTTTAACTTTTCAACTATTCTACGATTACCCAATTAAAAATTGAAATACTGTAAAACAATAAAAATGTTGTACCTTTGCAGCTTCAACAATCAAGTTCATATTGATATCTTTCTCAGCAATGCTTTGCTTCGCCGTTCTTTGGCAAGTCTTCTCATCGTTTAAGTAGACCTCAAATCAGCTTTCTTGTTTGGATTAACAGGTCGCGAAAGTGTGATACACAATTATCGTGACACACTTTTCAACAGATGATTAAATCATTTTTTATCGGAGAAAAAGAAATTAAGTTGCCCATTATTCAGGGTGGCATGGGTGTAGGTATTTCGCTTTCGGGGTTGGCTTCGGCAGTAGCTAACGAGGGTGGAATAGGTGTAATATCATGCGCAGGCCTGGGATTATTGTACAAGCAAAATCAGGGTGATTATCAGAAAAATTGCATTGTGGGGCTTAAGGAGGAGTTGCGTAAGTCCCGTGAAAAAACACAAGGTATTATTGGAGTGAATATTATGGTTGCCTTGTCAAATTTTTCCGATATGGCACGCACTGCGATAGCGGAAAAAGCCGATATCATCTTTGCCGGTGCAGGACTTCCGTTAGATTTGCCATCATACTTAACATTCGACAGTAAAACACTGCTTGTTCCGATTGTATCTTCAGCTCGGGCTGCAAAGATAATATGTGAAAAGTGGTACACTAATTTTAACTATCTGCCCGATGCTATTGTAGTAGAGGGACCCAAAGCTGGGGGACATTTGGGGTTTAAGAGAGAACAGATTGAAGACGAAAATTACTCATTAGAGAAACTTATTCCTGAGGTTGTAGAATTTGCAGCAAAATACCGTGACATAAAGAAAATTCCAATATTTGCGGCTGGAGGAATTGTGACCGGTAAAGATATTTTACGTTTCATGCAACTTGGGGCATCGGGAGTGCAGATGGGAAGTATTTTTGTTCCTACTTATGAATGCGATGCGTCTGATGTATTCAAACAGATCTATGTCGATTCCTCTCAGGAAGATTTATTGATAATTCAAAGTCCGGTCGGCATGCCTGGTCGTGCTTTCGATGGTGAATTTTTACGAAGTGTGAATAAAGGCAATGAAAAGCCGAAAGCCTGTCATTACCATTGCATCAAAACCTGTGACTATACAAAAAGTCCTTATTGCATTATCAATGCCTTGTATAATGCATATAAAGGCAAAATGGACAGAGGATATGCCTTTGCCGGAGCAAATGCTTTCCTGGCCGAAAAAATATGTAGCGTAAAAGATGTTATTTCTAAGTTGAAATATGAATTTACTGCTGCTCAACATGAATTGAGCGGAAGCATGATCAGTAAATTGTAGTGAAATAGAAATATTCATTTTATCGCTAAAACATATTTTATGTTTTCAAAATATTAATTAAATAATGGTTGTATAAATGCAGCCAAATCAATTATGACATTCAAAGAATTAAATATAGCAGAACCGATATTAAAGGCTCTGTCGAATAAAAAATACGAAATACCCACTCCGATTCAGGAAAAGGCGATACCTCTTGCCCTTGATGGTAGGGACATATTGGGGTTAGCTCAAACCGGAACCGGTAAAACTGCCGCTTATGCAATTCC
>JAUZOM010000327.1 GCA_030706465.1 Bacteroidota bacterium
CAACCCTCTAAAACACAAACAATGACTACACCATCATCAGAAGTCCCAACAGAACCGGTACCTTCAGAAGCACCGAAAGAGCCTGTAAAAACTGAAACAGTCCCGGAACAACCTGTAGCTTCCCAAACAGTATCGGAACCGACAGTGGAAACCCCAACAGCATCAGCACAACCTATAGAAACTCCCAATCAACCTGTACAAGAAGTAGTGCCCGAACCTGCACCTGTATATCAGGAGCCGAGAGCGATTGCCACTCCCCAACAACCGGTCGTTGAACCCGAAAAGAAGAAGTCATCCACTCCATGGGTACTTGCAATTATCTTGGTTGTTGTATTAGTGGCTGCAGGCGTGTTTGTCATGACCAATACATCGTCACAAAAGAGCAAGGACAAAACCGAACAATCTGTCAATGACGAGAAAGCCCGTTTACAGGTTATCATTAATGAAGTGAATCAGGATGTCAGTGATAAAAAATACGATGAAGCTTTGTTGAAAATCAATTCCATTAACTGGCTTTATGAACCTGATGCCAACAAAGGCTATGTGGATCAATACAATAGTCAGCGTGAGAACTTGCGTAATACAATTGAGCAACTCAAGTCCAATCAGAATTTAGAAGATCAGAAACAAGCTACTGAAAAAGCAAACGAATCTTCCGAACAGGTACAAACCGCTGATAGTATCCATTAAATAAATCATTGCCACAATCAAAGTGTCTATATAGCTTCACCTGCTGTATAGACACTTTTTTGTAATTAGCACTAAAAAGTTGGTCAGTTTGTTGGAAACTATGTTGTTTGGAGATAAAGCGATCAGGTTAATAATCCGCCTCCGGTATGACATAATTCAGCAACATAAAAGATTGAAATATGCAGATTCAAAATATTCTATCTTGTATTAATCCCTATTCATTTTTTTGATCTGTTTCAGGTTTTTACGTCTGGCTAGTTTCAGGTGGATGGTGTAATCAAGTTCGTATAAAGCCGGAACAAACATTAGGGTAAGAAATGTAGCAAAGCTCAATCCAAAGATGATAGACCAGGCAAGAGGTCCCCAGAACATAACATTGTCACCCCCAAAGTAAATATGTGGATTAAACTCGGAAAACAGGGTCATGAAATTAATGTTCATTCCCACAGCCAGCGGCACCAGCCCCAGCATAGTAGCTGCTGCCGTCAGGATAACAGGCGTAATACGGGTCTTCCCTCCTTCGATGATGGCACGACGCGTAGGTACCCCGTCCTTTTTTTTGACGTCAATGAATTCAACAATCAGGATTCCGTTCCGGACAACAATACCCCCCAGTGCCACAATGCCTAACCCTGTCATCAGGATAACCAGGCTCATGTGGAAAAGCATTACCCCTATCAACACACCGATGATACTGAAAATTACTTCACTTAGAATAATCAGCGCTTTTGTAACCGAACCAAACTGTGTTATCAGGATAAAGAAAATGGCACCAAGGGCTATAACCATTGCCTTCATCAGGAAGAAAGCTGTTTCAGCCTGATTTTCCTGTTCTCCGGTAAGCTTTATATTTGTTCCTTCATGAAAATGGAATTTCTTAGCTTCCCGGTTAATTACCGGGACAATATTGTTCGCAGAATAGCCGGACAAAACATTAGAATAAACGGTGATAATCCGCTTCTGATCCTGGCGTTTAATCCCGGCATAAGAAGAAGTATAATCGATTGTTGCCACAGTGGATAACGGGATATTACGCAACTGGCCTGAATTCATATCCCGGTAGGTAATAGTCAGATTGACCAATGCGTTGATGTTATCGCGGGTAATCTTATTATAACGGACCATAATCGGGTATTCATCTTCATCCTGTTTCAGTTTCGATACTTCTTTTCCATAAAGTGCCGTCCTGATCTCCAGACCTATTTGACCGGTTGAAAGTCCAAGGCGTTGTGCCCGGTCCCGGTCGATCTGTATGATAACTTCCGGAGAATTCATTTCAAAATCGGTTTTCAGTTCTTCAATTCCCGGTATATGCAATGAATCAAGATAAGCACGGAAAGCGAATGCATCGCTCACCAGATTTTCCAAATTTTCACTGGTAATCTCAATATTAATGGGCTTTCCGGTTGGAGGACCATTCCTGTTTTTATCCACCGTAATTACTGCTCCGGGAATAGTAGCTACCTCTTTTCGGATAATGTCCATGTATTTAGAGGTTGAAATCCCGGTTGTGCGGTATTTACTCTCTATAAAATTAATGGAGACTTTCCCTTTATTGAATGGAGTGCCTGTTGATGCAAACCCCTGCTCCTCGGCCCCAATGGTTACATTGGATATAATGGATTCCACATCCGGATTATGCCTGCCCAGCGCCTTGTAAACACGTTGTTCGGCTATACCGGTGATACTGTCGGTTACATTCTGATGAGTTCCTCCTGGCATCTTGATATAAACATAGATGTTATTCGGGTCATTATTCGGAAAAAATAATACAGTTGGTTTTACAATTCCGGCTATAAAGAACGTAACAAAGAAAAGCAGTATCATACCGGCCAGTATCCAAATTGGACGGGAGCCTACCAGAATGTATCCCAATTGCCGCTCATAAACCCTGATAAAATAAGGCCATATTTTATTTTGGAACAGGCTGATTGCTTTTTTAAGAAGAAAACGATAGAACAACAATAATAATACGACAACTGC
>JAUZOM010000328.1 GCA_030706465.1 Bacteroidota bacterium
AATGGTTAATGATTAATGGTTAATGATTAATGGTTAATGATTAATGGTTAATGAAAGCAATTCTGTTGATCATTAATTTCACTAACAGACGTTAATGACCTCGCAAGATATTGCTTTTTTAAAAAAAATGGCTCAGGTGTTTAATATCTGAGCCAAATTTTCCTTGTTAACCAAAAACTTATGAAAAAATGAAGAGTGATTAAATGCATAGGGCATGGGGCGTAGGGCATAGAGCAAAAGAATGAAAGATTACTGGTTACTGTTTACAGATCACTGATCACAGTTTACTGTTCACTTTTTCCTTTCTCTCTGCTCCATGCTCTCTGCTCTCAGCTTCCTTAGTGCATTTCAGTCTCACAAACGCCCAAACCACCAATGTAGTAATTAAACTGAACATTTGGATGGCCTGCAAGCAGTGACATCGGGACTGCACTATCCATAATCTTTTTGCTGATCATGAAAGGAGTAAGGCGCTGCCCAAAGGCATTGTCATGGGTTCCGGCTTGCCAGATCGATACTTTCTCCGCTTTCCAGGTTTGTAATGGTCCAACAGTAAGCGCCTGGGTTGGAATCCCTGTTACTACACCGCCGGCGCTTGTACGTGCATTCTGCATACAGGTAACCGGGTGAAGATCAACTACACGGGTAGAGAGTTTTCTGAATTCTTCGGGTGTAGGAGGATTATCCTTGTATTTACCTTCTCTTTTCACGGGATCATTAAATGCCCAATGCTTGGTATCACCTTGTCCACCCTGCATCACTGCACAGCGAACTCCGCTATCCCAGGATTCATCATATTTCCGGGTATCTGCTTTCGGAAAATGAAGGTGGGAATCCGGCATTCTCAGTTTTTTGTCGATCCGATTAAAACACAGATCTCTATCGGCTTTTTCAAATGATAGCGGGTGAGAGGCATCCATTTCTTTACCATTCACATACCATTCGTCCATTCCCCAGAAATGGGCGCTTGAAAGATTCAACTGTATTGCATTAACGATGCGGGCTACCAACGGTAATTGTTCCGTGGGTCCGATTGGTCCACAGACACCTACGGGATTGCTTTCTGTAGATTGTTTCCAGGCGGTGATATATTCCAGAGCTTCTGCCAGATAAAAGTCTTCAAGCGTATCGTAAAAAACTACCTTAAAACCGTCGCGGGACAATTGTAAAATGTCCTTCGGTTGAAGACGGGCTGCATCATTCAATATTTCATCGTCCAATGTGGTGAAATCCCACCACCCGGGAGCCAGCATACTTAGTTTCCTTGCCATGGTTTACTTATTTAAGAATTAACTATTAAGAATTAATAAAGTGATTGTATTAGCTGATAAAAAACTCAGCATTTATTTACTTGTTTACCAGTACGGCTTTATCGCCTAAGATTTCCTTTAATATATTATCCTGTGGATAACCGTGTCCTAAGTGTTGACGGTAACCCTCAGCATATTTAACATTGATGTTCTTTCCCCTGAATTCACCAAAGCGTTTCATTGACAGGATGTACTCGTCCATTTTATGATGCGCAAGTAACCAATTCCGTTGGCTGGCATGACAGGCAAGCATTTTCTCTTTTATTGGCATTTCACTGGTAATGTCAACAAACATCGAGGTAAGGATAGGTTGACCCAGAATGTTTTTTGCATCCATTGCATCGGTGTAATATAAATAGGGGATGGGTTCATAATAATCCTCCTCTATTTCAAGATTTTTGATGCCGGTAGAAAAACAGGCTGTCATAACAATCCGGCTGGTGGTTTCATGATCGACCATATAATCGGCCGGATTATGAGTGAAAACAAGAGATGGTTTTATTTTTCGAAGCAGGGAGGTTGTCCTGTTAATGGACTCGCGGTCATACATGATGTAAACATCTTCGAATTCAAGACAAGTATAGGAGGCACCGATTACTTTAGCACCTTCTGCTGCTTCAGCCTTCCTGATCCTGCTTATTTCTTCCCTGTTGTACTCTACGGTACCCTTATCACCGGGAGCCATCGTCGCAATGTGAATATTCCATCCAGCCTTCTTCAATAAGGATAGTGTTCCTGAACATTCGATTTCAGCATCATCCGGATGGGCAAATATTGCCAATACTGTTTTATCCATAGTTACTAAGTTTAAAAAAATTATAGTTAATTTATAATTAAATTGATTTAGCTAATCGTTTGGCTCTTCCTATTAAATAAATAATATCAGAGGTTGACAAATTTACCTGTTTTTGCTGATTTATAACAGGCTTCCATTATTTTTTGGCTGTGAATACCTATTTCGCTGTTATTTAAAGGTTTCCGTTTTTCAATAATTGCCTGGCTGAATTCTTCAATTTCAGCACGATAGGTATTGATTGCTTTGGGCTCAATAAGAATTCCTTTTCCATTTTCTCTGGTTTGCTGAGCATTGTAGGAGGAGGAATCCTGTTCTAAATAAGCGGTCATTTTCCCCGAACTCCCCTGCCCAATTGTCCCGGAAGCAAGAATGCTGCCTTTTGATCCATAAAGTTCAAGTAAGTTTTTACTGCTATCGTCGGGGATGCAGAAATAGTTGTCAACCATTCCCATTGCTCCGTTTTCAAAAATCAGAGTGGCAACAGAGCTATCCTCTGATTTATAAGAATGGACGAGGTTATTGATCCGGCAAC
>JAUZOM010000329.1 GCA_030706465.1 Bacteroidota bacterium
GCCGTTTTATTAGGATCGTATGAAGTATTTAAGAAAGTTTCATTGGAAGATAACGCGGTCATACCGGTAATTTTCATCTCTGTTCTGTTTTCCTGCCTCATTCTTGCGCCATTCTTAATCATCTCCGACTTTTTCCCGTATCTGCTCAAAGGAGGAATCTTTTATGTCCCGCGGGTTGATTTTCATACTCATGTACTGTTTATAATAAAAGCGGCACTTGTTTTAACATCCTGGCTCTTTGCCTATTTTGCACTCAAGCATTTGCCTATTTCGTTAGCATCCCCTATCAAAGCCACCCAACCGGTCTGGACGGTTGTAGGAGCAATGCTCATCTTTGGAGAAAAGCTGAACGGCTATCAGGCTGCCGGGGTTGGATTAACCCTGGTTTCCTTCTACATGTTTTCTGTTATCGGAAAAAAAGAAGGCATTTCGCTTAAGACCAACAAATGGTTTTGGTTTATTATCGTGGCAACCCTTACAGGCGCTTTAAGCGGATTGTACGATAAATACCTGATGAATCAATTCGATGCCATGTCGGTACAGGTATATTACACCTTTTACCAGGCCATTATCATGGGCATCATCACCTTGTTTTTATGGGCTCCTACCCGGAAGAAAACCACTCCTTTTAAATTCAAAGGAGCAATTATTTTCATCTCGGTCTTTCTGGTGGTTGCCGACTTTGTCTATTTTTATGCTTTGTCTTTGCCCGGCTCCATGATTTCAGTAGTCTCTACCATACGGCGTTCGGGCGTGATTGTTCCGTTCATTTATGGGGCTATTGTTATGCATGATAAGAACATAAAGCTGAAAATTATTGACCTGGCGGGAGTACTCCTTGGAATGTTCCTGTTGTATTTAGGTTCAAAATAGACAGTTTAAGCCATTGGTATAATCCATTTTTATCACGTATTATACCATCTATGATTAATGCCGTTGCGAAGCAAATCCAACATCAACAAGACTTCAGTATACGGGCGCCGGGAATGACCGGATACCTGTTTTTGAATTTATCTCCACTGATATTCAACACCTAACAGCTGATACGGGTTTAATTTTCATCCCAAATTCATGTTAATTGAATAATAATCACTGAAATTGTTTGATATTTAGATGGAAATTAGTACTTTTGCAAGCCGAAATAACAACATCGAAAAAATAAATTAAAACTTAAAGATATGAAAAGCGGAATCCATCCAGAAAATTATCGTCCGGTAGCATTTAAAGATATGTCCAACGGTGACACCTTTATTTCTCGTTCAACCGTAAACACTAAGGAAACCATTGATATTGATGGCGTAACTTACCCTGTAGTAAAAATGGAAATTTCAAGTTCTTCCCATCCTTTTTACACCGGCAAATCAAAATTGGTGGATACAGCCGGACGTGTTGATAAATTTATGACCCGCTATGCAAAACGCATGGAAAACAAGAAATAAGCTGTATACAGCCATAAAAAAAGCCCCGTTCAATTAATGAACGGGGCTTTTTTTATGGCTGTATACGTTGCCACGTTCGTCCGCCCAGCTTAAATAGAATTGTCCGGCCGTTTACATAAGGAGCAACCACCTTACGGTCTTCTTCGCTTAGGAAATCAAAAGTATTATTCTTAGCGATCAGGAATTGGCCTTTGTTGGAAAAGCTTAAGGAGATAAAACTGATATCCATCAGATTTTTCACCCAGTTGATATCTGTTTTCTCCGCTGGAATACCCTTTAAATCCACCCATTCTATGGCCTTTGGCATATTGAACTGAAGAGGAATCAAATGCCACGCTGTATCGTAAAATTCAACGGTTGACATGCACACCGGGGCACAGACCGTACGAATAACTCCAATGACTGTCGTGTTATCTTCCAGATGAAGAATTTTCATTTCAAGCCTGGAACTGGGAGTATTTTTCACCACGATCTGTTGCTGCAGGGTATCCACACTCACCAGGTAAGCCAGATGCCCGAAACGATTAGTTACGCTGTCCCCTTGACCGGCTTTATGATATTCCAGCAATTCCAGTCGGTTCTGCTTCGTTAAAGTCGGATTCAGGATATCCGGCATGTTCACATAGCATTTCTCGATAGTTTGAGATAATAAAGGCTGCGCGAACAAAATCAGGAGGCAAAACACCAGCCAGTTATTTTTTTGTAGACGATTTTTCTTCATTTTTCTTGTTGTTTTTAGTTCCGGTGAGTAGACGCCAATAATATGCAAACAGGTCTTTTACGCTCACAAAATCTTCTTTGTAAATAAAGCCGACACCCTGTGTTTGTGCCGCGGTACGAAGTTGATAACGATCAACCGTATGATTATAAGCCTTAAATCTTAACTTTCCTGATTCCGTCAACAAATACTGGAAATCAACATCACTGATAAACCGGTTGGTATTGTTTGTATTATTCATCAAAATATCATTGCGGTACCCTACGTTTCCATTGACAATCCAGCGGTTATTCGGTTGGTAAAGGAACTGGGCCTGGATATCACTGCTCTGTTGATCCGTCTGCCGGTAATCGAACCCGATGGACAAATTATTGTTTTTCGACAATTGGGATATCCAGTTATTTAGCTGGGCGCTTAACGTTGAAGTTGCAAATGAAAGGGCTTCATTGGTTCCCACATTGGCTGTTGCTGCCGCCCGC
>JAUZOM010000033.1 GCA_030706465.1 Bacteroidota bacterium
CAAAGAACATTTTGTCGTATGTAAACGACCTTATGATATAGTTTTTAAATTAAAATGTAAACGACCTTGTGATACAAATTTGTAAACGAGGTTATGAGATTTTCAAGTAGCAAATAGTGTTGCTTTCGGAAGCATTATTGAGTTAATCTGTTCCCTGATATTTAAATACGTACTCCCTTTGCGATATCATACACGAGTCTTCCCCGATAAGTCTAATTATCAAAAGGTACACGAAGACGCCATGACGCAACCTACTGTTTTTAAGTTTCTAATTTTTGCGTCTTCGTCTTTGCGTACAAAAAATACGTTGAGGAGTAAGCTCATCTAAACAGTTATTGAGCTGCACACGGTTCGATATCGAACGACTTTGTCCGGCGAGCCGAAAAACCGGTGAGAAAAGCAATAAAATGTCCATTCTCTTTTATTCTGCCAAACCTTTTTATTGCCTTACAAATGAATGGAAAACGACAAGCCCCCCTTACCGGCGGCACCGGCGTACAACCGGTTATCGGGATAGGATCCGGCGCAATGGGGCTGGCCGGGTGTGACAATAATAGATATTTTTACATATATTTGCCGACGCTTAGGAACGTAAAACATCATGGAGTCCGTTAAGAAATAAGGGGAGATGGAGATATGAACAAAATAAACAGATAAACCCAACCTTTTAAATTTTTGAATTATGAATCCAACCACAATCAGAGAATTTGCGGCTTCTTTTCAAAAGAGCCGGATATTATTAAGCGGCTTCGAGCTTGACATCTTCACCAACCTGGATGAATACGGGGCGACAAGCAAGCAACTTGCCGACCGGCTGCAACTGGATGAACATGCCTGCGAACGTTTATTGAATGCGTTGGTATCATTGGGTTTTCTGGCCAAGCAGGACGGCCTGTTCTTCAACACCCCGGACAGTTTTACATTCCTGTCGAAAAAGAGTCCGGAGTATTTAGGCGGGCTGATGCATTCGAATCACCTGTGGAATACCTGGAGCAACCTGACACAGGTTGTAAAAACCGGCACTTCCGCCAATCCATCAGAAATCAACGAACGGGGAACCGAATGGCTTTTCCCGTTTATCAGTGCCATGCACGACCGGGCCAAAAAACAGGCTCCCCAACAGGTAGCCCCCATCGATTTATCGGGCATCCACTCCATGCTGGATATTGGCGGCGGTTCCGGGGCTTATTCCATGGAATTTGTGTCCAGGAAGCCGGAAATGGAAGCAACGGTTTTCGATCTGCCCAATGTGGTGCCTATCACCCGGGAGTTCATCGACCGGGAAGGTTTTTCAGGTAAGATAAAAACCGAGACCGGGGATTACACGACCGACGAGTTACCCCATGGCTTTGATTTAGTATTTCTATCCGCCATCATTCACAGCAATTCGTTGGAGGTAAACCGCGATCTGTTGAAAAAATGCTACCGCGCATTGAATAATGACGGTAAAATTATCATCCAGGACTGGATTATGAATGATGACCGGACACAACCTACTGCCGGAGCTATCTTTGCCATCAATATGCTCGTTGGGACGGAAGCCGGTGATTGCTTTACCAGACTAGAAGTGTCCGAAATGCTTGCTGATGCCGGTTTTAAAAACAGTTCAAACATAGCGTTTGAGTCAGGGCTAAGCCAGGTGACTGCTCAAAAAGTTTAATATAAGGCAACAGTACCAATAGATTATCTTATTTAACAAAAAAAATATGCTTAAAAATTATCTTATCTCCTTGTTATTATTTGTTACCCTAACCGGTTGTTACGGTAATATTCCGGTTCCATTCAGTCAGAAAAACATATCGTACAGGGGCCGTGTTGAGTTTTTAAAAGGACAGTGTGCCCGGATTTACTGGCCGGGGACTTCTGTGACCATCAACTTTAAGGGCACCGGCATAAAAGCGGTATTAAAAAACGGCAAAGAGGATGCTTATTTCTATTCCATTGTGGATGGCAACGAACAGGGAGCTAAAAAAATCAAAGCAGATACCATTAAGTCTGCTATCGAATTGGCTTCCGGATTGAACAACAGCCGGCATACAGTGCAGCTATTCAAACTTTCCAACAACACGTCGACAACAAACTTTTACGGTTTCGAACTGGCAGACGGATCTACCGTGCTGAATGCCGACCCACTCCCCAAACGAAAGATTGAGTTTTACGGCAATTCGATCACAGCCGGACATGGCGTGGATGTACAGCCCGGACAGGATGATTCCGGCAGTCCCGAATACTTTAATAACTACCTGACTTATGCCGCCCGTACGGCCCGCCACTTCCATGCACAATACTCCTGCATTGCCCGCAGCGGGATCGGGGTTCTGGTCAGTTGGTTCCCGATTATCATGCCCGAAATGTACGACCGGTTGAATCCGGCTGATCCGGCAAGCAAGTGGAACTTTTCGAAATACACTCCCGATGTGGTGGTGATCAATTTATTTCAAAACGATGCGTGGCTCACAACCAATTATCAATACGAACAGTTCAAGGCCCGCTTTGGAACAACCCCTCCAGATGAGCCAACCATTATCCGGGCATACCAAAACTTTGTAAAGAGTATCCGGACCAACTACCCCAACGCATCGATTATATGTGTCCTGGGGAGCATGGATGCAACCAAAAAGGGATCGCCCTGGCCCGGTTATATCGAAAAAGCGGTGAAGGGACTGAACGACCCGAAACTCTATACCCATTTCTTCGCTTACAAAGATACCCCGGGACATCCAAAAGCAGCAGAACAAAAAGTAATGGCGGATGACCTGATTAATTTTATCGACAAGAATATCAACTGGTAATAATTTCTTTCTCCAAAAGAACCGGTTGTGGCTATACGGAACCGAATTCAGGGGTTAGGGAATAATAACCGGGTCTGAAATTCTACATGCCGCTGTATAAGCAGTTAAACTAAAAGTGCCGGTTGAAGATTCATTCAACCGGCACTTTTTATAAAACGCAGAATCAGGATGATTCTATAAACAGGGAGATTTAATATCCGCGAATGGCTTCAATACCCGGTAGAACTCGTCCTTCAATAGCTTCGAGCAAAGCCCCGCCACCGGTTGAAACATACGATACTTTATCGGCAAGACCGAATTTATTGACACAAGCCACGGAATCGCCGCCTCCTACCAAAGAAAAAGCTCCGTTTTTGGTAGCTTCCGCAATTGCTTCACCAACGGCACGTGATCCGTGTGAAAAGTTATCAAATTCGAAAACTCCTGTCGGACCATTCCAAAGGATCGTCTTTGAAGCCTTAATGACATTGGCAAAGATCTTTTCAGTTTCAGGTCCATTGTCCAACCCTAACCAACCGTCGGGAATTTCATCTACCGGAACGAATTTGGTATTGGCATCATTACTGAACGAGTCGGCAATTTTAGCATCTACAGCTAAGATCATCTTGACATTGTTTGCTTTTGCCTTTTCCAACAATTCCAGGGCCAGATCAAGCTTATCGTCTTCGCAAAGTGAACTACCTATTTTCCCGCCTAATGCTTTTGTAAAAGTATAAGTCATACCTCCGGCAATAATCAGGTTATCTACTTTTGTAAGTAAGTTTTCGATAATTTCTATTTTGGAAGAAACTTTCGATCCACCCATGATGGCTGTAAAAGGATGTGCTGTATCAGTCATGACTTTTTGCACGGCAATTACTTCTTTTTCCATCAAATAGCCGAACATCTTATTGTTTTCGTCAAAGTATTTGGCAATCAATGCAGTGGAAGCATGGGCGCGGTGAGCAGTCCCGAAAGCATCGTTTACATAACAATCGGCATAGGAAGCCAAAGTTGCTGTAAATTTCTTTTGGCTTTCTTTAGTTGCTTTTTTGGCAGCAGCCTTTTCTTCGTCAGTAGCTGTTTCCGGTAAACGGGGTTTTCCTTCCTCTTCTTCGTAAAAACGAAGGTTTTCGAGCAATAGTGCTTCACCGGGTTTTAACGCAGCAGCCATCTTGGCTGCTTCTTCGTTGGCACAGTCGGGGGCAAATTTTACGTCAACACCTAACAATTCGGAAACGTGAGCCAGGATGGATTTCAGCGAATACTTCAAATCCGGGTTCTTCTTCGGACGACCCATATGCGAAGCGATTATTACACTTCCGCCATCAGCCAGGATTTTCTTCAAGGTAGGCAAAGCAGCCCGAATACGGTTGTCATCGGTAATTTCAAAATTTTCGTTCAAAGGCACGTTGAAATCTACGCGAACGAACGCTCTCTTGCCTGCAAAATTAAATTTGTCAATAGTTTGCATATTGTTGTTTATTTGAATGATTGATAATTAATCTTTATCTTTCTCTAAAGTTTTGCGAGCACAAAGATACAAATAAAGTTATAATTTTGCGCAAAATGTTTCAAGGCATTTTTGTTTTAAAACCGTGTTTATTAATAGCAAAAAAATTAGAGAAATTTTTCTTTAATGAATTAATAATTGTATCTTTGTCACTTAAATTCAAAAACAAGAATTGAACAATTAAAAAATAAAATTATTATGTCAAAAGTAACAGTAGTTGGTGCCGGAAATGTTGGTGCCACATGTGCAAATGTCCTTGCATTCAAAGAAGTAGCCGATGAGGTTGTAATGCTCGACGTAAAACAAGGTGTCTCTGAAGGAAAAGCGTTGGACATTCTCCAAACTGCAGCTCTATTGGGTTTCGATTCTAAGATTGTTGGTTGTACCAACGATTATGCCCAAACTGCAAATTCGGATGTAGTAGTTATAACTTCCGGAATTCCACGGAAACCGGGAATGACTCGTGAAGAGTTGATCGGAGTGAATGCAGGAATTGTAAAAAGCGTTGCTGAAAACATCCTTAAATTTTCCCCGAATGCCATCATTGTAGTGGTAAGTAATCCAATGGATACTATGACTTACTTGGCATTGAAAGCTACCGGACTTCCAAAGAACAAAGTTATTGGTATGGGTGGAACCCTGGACAGCTCACGTTTTAAATGCTACCTGAGCAAAGCGTTGAATGCCAATCCAACCGAAGTTGAAGGTCTGGTTATCGGAGGACACGGTGACACCACCATGATTCCATTAACCCGTTTTGCAGGTTACAAAGGCCGTCCGGTTGCCGACATCCTTGATAAAGCTACACTGGATAAAGTTGTAGCCGATACCATGGTAGGTGGTGCAACATTAACTTCATTGCTTGGAACTTCAGCTTGGTATGCTCCGGGAGCTGCTGCAGCTTATTTAGTGGAATCGATTATCCACAACCAAAAGAAAGTAATTCCTTGCTGCGTATTATTGGAAGGTGAATACGGCCAAAACGACATTTGTATTGGCGTTCCGGTTGTAATTGGCAAAAACGGTGCTGAAGAAATCGTGGATTACAAACTGAATGCTGAAGAAAAAGCGTTGTTTGAAAAAAGCGCTGCTGCCGTAAGGGGAACTAACAACATTTTAAAAGAAATTAAAGCGTTGTAACTCTCATTAAACGATACGATAAAAGAGTCGCAGTAAGATAACTTATTGCGACTCTTTTATTGCTTCAAAAAATAAGAATTTCGGAAACGGATGTTTTTTTGTACTTTTGCAAAAGTTTTATTGATATTGGCTAAGTGTTATTGAATCAGTTCATTTACCCTTCTTCAATCTCAAATGAATTAAACAAGCCAATTAACACATCAGCCAACCAATTACAATTATCTTTCATGAATACGATTCAAATTAAAGACAAGAAGTTCGTCTTGTCCATACCCGAAACAGAGATTCAGGCAGCCGTCCGTAATGTAGCAGAAGCCATTAACCGTGACATAGCCGATAAAAATCCTCTTTTTATTTGTGTCCTGAACGGAGCATTTATGTTTGCAGGCGATTTAATGAAAAATGTGAGTATCCCCTGCGAGATCACGTTTATCAAACTGGCCTCGTACGAAGGCCTGTACACGACCGGAGCCGTAAAAGAAATTATCGGACTGAATGAGAGTGTGGTCGGTCGAAATGTCGTGGTGGTCGAAGACATTGTGGATACCGGCATAACCATGGAACGCATTTTAGGTTCCCTTCGGGCCAAAGGTGCCAATGAAATTCGTGTTGCAACATTTCTGCAAAAGCCGGACGCCTTACAACGCGACATCCGGGTAGATTATGTAGCCATGAAGATTCCAAATGATTTCATAGTCGGATACGGATTGGATTATGATGGGTATGGGCGGAATTTGAAAGATATTTATACCGTAGTTTCCGAATAAATTATCCTCAAACGAAATGAATAGGTAACTTTTCGTTTGATTCTAGTAAAAATATAAAAAGGTAAAAAATGTTGAATATTATTATTTGTGGTGCCCCCGGATGTGGAAAGGGGACACAAAGTGATTTGATTGTTGATAAATACAAGTTAACACACCTGTCGACCGGCGATTTACTCCGTAAGGAAATAGCTAAAAAAAGCGAGTTAGGCCTGGAAGCCGAAAGTTATATTTCCAAGGGAAACCTGGTTCCCGATAAAATGATCATCGACATCCTGTCAAAAGCCATCAGTGAGCAAACCAGCGTTTGCAAGGGGATTATTTTAGACGGATTTCCCCGCACGGTAGCACAGGCAGAAGCGTTGGAAACCATGATGGCCAACCTGAATAAAGAAATAACGTTATTGATAGATCTAAAAGTTGATACGCAGGAATTAATCGACCGGTTACTTTTACGTGGCAAAACATCCGGACGAAGTGATGACAATATGGAAACTATCAAAAAACGGTTGGAAGTTTACGAACAGAAAACGGCCCCGGTAAGTGATTTCTATAAAAATAAAAATAAATATGCTGCCGTACATGGCATGGGTACGATAGACGAAATATTCGGACGCATTTCTACTGTTCTCGATTCAAAAAAATAATACAGACTAAAAAAACTTTTTCTTAACCAACCATCGGAACTAAACCCGGTGTGTTTTGTTATCTTAGAGATTAAACACATAGCATGGCAAGTTCAAATTTTGTTGATTACGTAAAGATCTATTGTCGTTCGGGAAAAGGTGGCCCGGGTTCCACCCATTTTCACCGCGAGAAGTTCATCCAAAAAGGAGGTCCTGATGGCGGTGATGGTGGACGTGGCGGCCATATAATATTGAAAGGGAGCAAGAATCACTGGACCTTGATTCACCTGAAATATGCCCGCCATATTCATGCGGGCGATGGCGAAGGCGGAAGCCGGAGCCGGAGTTTCGGAAAGGACGGAAGTGACCAAACCATTGAAGTACCTTGTGGAACAGTGGTCTACGATGCGGAAACCGGAGATTTTATTTGCGACATAACCGAAGACGGGCAAGAAGTAATTCTTTTCCCGGGAGGTCGTGGAGGACAGGGAAACTGGCATTTTAGGACAGCAACCAACCAGACGCCCCGATTTTCACAGCCAGGAGAGGCCGGCATAGAAAAGACTGTCATTCTTCAATTAAAGGTGCTTGCCGATGTAGGATTGGTAGGTTTTCCGAATGCCGGGAAATCTACGTTATTATCCGTCGTTTCAGCTGCAAAGCCTGAAATTGCCGATTATCCTTTTACTACGCTGGTCCCGAACCTGGGAATTGTGGCTTATCGCGATAACAAATCGTTTGTGATGGCTGATATTCCGGGAATTATTGAGGGCGCAGCCGAAGGACGCGGATTAGGGTTACGCTTTTTACGTCACATTGAACGAAATTCCATCTTGTTGTTTATGATTCCGGCGGACAGTGAAAACATCCTGGATGAATACCATATATTACTCAACGAACTGAAGCAATATAACCCTGAGCTGATTGACAAACAACGGATTTTAGCGATTACGAAATGTGATTTGCTGGATGAAGAGTTGATATCGGAGGTAAAGAAAGAATTGCCAAAGGATATTCAAACGGTATTTATTTCATCGGTCAGCGGATTGGGAATCACGGAACTAAAGGACCTTATCTGGGAAGAGGTTAATAAGGAATCGAATAAAGTAGTAGAAATAACCCACCGCCCCATGGAAATCACGTACCATGATGCGGAGCTTGAAGAGGAAGAGATAGAAGAAGAGGAGGAGGAAGAAGATGATTTGAGCCAATACAAAGGAATTGGTTGGGATGAACTTTAATAATTAATTAGATCGTCTGCTGTTGGCCGTTGATAGCTGACAATTGACAGTAAACAGCTGGGAATAGTAAATCTGCTTATCGGAAACAGGTAAATTAGGAATTGTGATCACATACAATTTACTGGAGAAATATAAAGAAATTGCCCATTTTTGCACAGACCGGGAAGGTGGTGCAAGCGCGGGCAATTATGCATCATTTAATTTAAGTCCTTTTTCGGGGGATCAGCCCGAAGATTTTAACCGAAACAAGTCGATACTAAGCAAACAACTCGGGATTAATACGGACAAATTGATCATTCCCTTTCAAACGCACGGATCAGAGATTCTGGAAATAGATGACTCGTTCCTACAACTTTCCAATAATGAAAGGTCCCGTGCCTTAAACGGAATTGATGCACTGTTTACACGTCTCAAAAGCATATGTATCGGAGTTACGACCGCCGATTGTGTCCCATTGCTGTTTTACGATCCCGACAAAGAAGTTATCGCAGTTGCACATGCGGGCTGGCGAGGAACCTGTGCCCGGATTGCCGAAAAAACAATCCGGACCTTGATTAAGGAATGCAATTGTGAGCCTTCATCTATCCGGGTAGCCATCGGCCCTTCCATATCCGCAAATGCGTATGAGGTTGGAAAAGATGTAGTGGACTGTTTTGAAGAGGCCGGATTTGATCTTTCCAAGGTTGTAACAACCAACAATCAATCCTGTTACCTTGATTTGTGGAAAGCCAATCAACTGCCACTGGAAAAAGCAGGGGTCTTGAGCGAGCATATCGAAGTATCCGGTATTTGTACCTTTACAGAGCATGAACGTTATTTTTCGGCCCGACGGCTTGGAATAAAATCGGGAAGAATGCTGAGTGGAATTATGATTAAGGGGAAATAATCAGTTGATTAGTTGGTTGGTTAAATAAGTTATTGGGTTATTGGGTTATTAAGTTATTGGGTTATAGTTCATAGCTTAACGTACTAAAATGGAGATAACAATTACGGATAGAATTCACGAAGTGTGCCCGGAGTTGGTACTGGCGGTTATTACTTGTGAAGTAAAAAACTCTGTGACTTCACCCGCTCTTTGGGGCGAAATGGAAACTGAAATCCAACAATTTTCTGCTAACCACTCATTGGAAGATATCAATAAACGTCCTGAAATTGCCGCTACACGCCGGGTATACAGGATGCTCGGGAAAGATCCGAATCGGTATCGCCCATCTGCCGAAGCTTTGTGCCGGAGAATAGTTCGCGGCATTCCGATTTATCAGGTTAACACCCTGGTAGACTGTATCAATTTAGTTTCCATCCGAAGCGGTTACTCCATTGGAGGCTTCGATTCTGATAAAATACAGGGGAATATCGAACTTGGAGTAGGAACCAGCAACGATGAATTTGAAGCAATCGGACGCGGAATGATGAACGTGGAAGGCTTACCGATTTATCGTGACAAAATTGGTGGAATCGGTACTCCCACCAGCGATAATGAACGTACAAAAATTTCGGAAAACACCACACACCTCTTAATGATCATTAATGGATATGACGGGAAACGTAACCTGCTCAATGCCGCAAACTACGCCATTGATTTACTAGGCAACTATGCGTGCCTGAAGCAAAAAAAAGTAACCTGGATTGCATAAGGCTGGCAGATTACTTGATTGGTTCTTATACATGGCAATTAACCCCTTAAGAAATAAGAAAAATCCGGATGAAGAATCGTGTTTCCGGAACTGCTTTACTTACGACCCACCTCTTTGCCCCAGTCACCCCTGAAAATTAGTTTTTGGTCATGAATCCTGAAAACAAATTTGCCATATTGTACTGAAACTCCTGCTGAAGCATTCGCCACCCAACAATTGTCAGGAATATTGAAAAAACTTTCAGAAAGGATTACCTTTTTGTCCAATTGGTCCTTTAGGGAGATCGATGCTTGTGGCCCAACTTCCCAACCAACATGCGTGTTGAAGCTAACTCTTAAATCGTCCAATAGTTTGAAATTTTCTTTTGTTTCAATCTTTGTTTTAATGCTTGCTATTTTTCCTGCGTTTAAATCATTTCCCGGAGTAACTTCAATGGACAATTTTGGCAACTCAAATGCTTTATCAGACGCTAAAACCTGAATAGATTCCGTTTTAAGAAGCTTGTTATTCTTGTCATAAAATTCAAAAGCAAGCTCCAGGTCTTCAATGCCTTTCAGTGCAAGGGTTAATTGATCGGCAAAATAGCCTTCCTTAGTTATATTTTTGGAATACACTATCTTATCATTCACTTTCACAACAACTTTCTTTATCTGGTTGTCCGTATAAAGCTCTATTGGAATTTTAGGAGAAGTATAGATCGTATTATTTTTAGGGCTAATAATCAAAGCTTTCATATAGTCACGCATGGCTGACCAAACCGGACGTGGAGAACCATATTTGTCGTTCACATCGCTATATCCCCAGAAGCCAAACCATTCTTCCGGCATTTCGCTGTTATGATAATAAGGATCGCCGCCTTTCCACCAACCATCAGCATAATAAAATGAGCACATTCCCACAACACCGGCATCAAGGAGATCGCGGTAATTGGAAATCAGCCCTTTGCTCTGTTGCTCCAGCGTGTTTCCTCCGTACCGGCCAAAGCCTTTATGCGAAACCGAATATCCAAACTCCGTAGCAATCAAGGGCTTTTTTAATCCGTTCAATTCATTTAGTCCTTTAATGTAATCTTTAAAACCAATGGTAGCGGTTTGTGCTTCAGCGTGATCATAACAATTGTAAGCATATACATCAAAGATATTTTCGTCAATATAATCACTAATCATGGCATTCGCAGAAATGGTGACCGGGATTCCCGGATGTTCTTTATGAATGATATCCATCAAGTGCTTCTGGAGCGATACAAAAGCTTTTCCCGACACGTTGTGCACATGATCGGTTTGGGGTTCGTTTAAGATCAGGTAAGTAATAATACAATCGTACTTCTTACTGTAACTCATTACATTTTTAACAGAGCTCTCGGTATTCTTAACAAATTGAGGTTCCCCGTAATCTCCTTCAGGATCAACATCAATGCCCATGATTAGTTTAAGGCCCGAATTCTGAACAAGTTTCAGTTGAGGTTCTGAAAATTGACTCCAGGTCCTGATGGCGTTATAACCGGCATCTTTTATTACTTTCAGGTCAAATTTCATTAAGTCCAGATCATCTGTTCTTTTCCCTTTATACGGGTGTTGCCCGGGACGGGCCCCAATTTCGTACCCGATAGCTTTAATAAAATACCTCTCACCGTTCAGATAATACCAATTATCTTTAATTTCAATCTTGGTTTTCGATTGGGAATATCCAAAAACAGATACGGCTAAAAACATAGCAATGAAAATTAGAATTTCTTTTTTCATATTTCTTTGTGTTATTAAGAAACAAATTAATTGATTAATCCAGATGCTCCATCATCTTCTCCAGTTCCTCATCCAACTCATGCAATTGCTTTTTGCAGAATTCCATTAATACTGCAGCACGTTTCACTTTTTCAGAAATAACATCCATGTTTACTTCCGGACTACTCTCCAGTTCAGCCAGTATATTTTCCATCTCCGTAACCGCCTCGGTGTAAGATTGCTTCGTTTTAGCCATATTATTGATTAGTTGTACGTTGTTGAGTTATTGGGTTAATTGGGACAAGCTGCTAAACATTCTATCTATTCATCAGAAAAATGTACCAATACTCTCCTGTATGAATTGAATATTTTAGACTTGGAGATAAAACCCAGGTATACTTTATTTTCATCCACCACCGGTAGGTACCACGAGCCTGTATCCTCAAAAATGTCCATTATTTTTGCCATGGGCAAAGTAGGATTAAGCAATGCAGGCGGTGAAGTCATTAATTTTTTCACTTTAAACCGGGTGTATAAATCCTGCCGGAACATGATATTTCTCACTTCGTCAACTAATACAATACCAACAAGCACATGAGTAGCCGGATCGACGACCGGAAAAAGATTCCTCTTTGATTTAGATATTCTTTTCACCAATTCTCCCAGAGACATCTCGGGGAATAGTTCGGTAAAATCAGTTTCAATGAAATTTTCCTGCTTAAGCATCGTAAGGATGGCTTTGTCTTTATTATGCGTCAACAATTCGCCTTTCTGAGCCAACCGCATGGCATACAAACTATGGGGTTCGAACAGAATAATGGTTAAATAGGAAACCGTTGACACAATCATCAAGGTCATGAACAAATTATAGCCACCGGTCAACTCGGCAATGAGAAAAATCCCGGTTAACGGCGCGTGCATTACCCCGGACATTAAGCCCGACATGCCGGCTAAGGCAAAGTTTTCAATGGGAATATGGATTCCGAATACGTTTAATACTTTAGCTACGACAAAGCCTGTTAAACAACCGACAAACAAAGAGGGCGCAAAAATACCACCGACGCCCCCCGAAGCAGTTGTAGCAGCTGAGGCAAAAATTTTAAAAATGACTATTAAAGCAAGATACACAATGATAACCCATGGGCTATTCCCCAATCCCAGGAAAAAACTCTGGTTAAGAGTGGAAGCTGAATGGCCGTTTAACAAGGCTACAATTGTGTCGTAGCCTTCACCATAAAGAGGAGGAAAGATAAAGATGAGCAAGCTTAATATTACAGCCCCAATTGCCAGTTTTGAATAGGGACTCTTGTATTTTCTAAAAAAGCCTTCAATGCTATTCATTCCCCGGGTAAAATAAAGTGATACCAACCCACAAACGACACCAAGAAGGATTAAATAAGGTATTCGCGCAATCGCAAAAGGTTCATATTTACCAAATTGGAAAAAGGCTGCACTTCCCGAGAAAAAATAAGACAGGGATGTTGCCGTAACAGATGAGATCAACAGCGGAACAATGGCCGTGAAAGTCATGTCAAGCATTAATACTTCCAATGTAAAAACCAACCCGGCAATCGGAGCTTTAAAAATGCCGCCGATAGCCCCTGAAGCACCGCAGCCCACCAGCAACATCAAAGTCTTCTGGTCCATCTTGAAAAAGTTTCCCAGGTTGGAGCCAATGGCAGATCCGGTTAATACAATCGGGGCTTCTGCTCCTACCGATCCCCCGAAGCCAATAGTGATTGAGCTTCCTACTAACGATGTCCAGACATTATGCAGTTTGAGGATACTTTTTCGCTGTGAAATGGCATATAGAATCCGGGTTACCCCATGACTGATATCATCCTTAACAATATATCGGACGAACAATGAAGCAATGAATATGCCTATAACCGGGAAAACAAGATACCAATAATTGACATGGTACCGGCTGAAATTTTCCGTAAGTACCGCTTCAATTAAATGAATAGATGACTTTAATAGAAAAGCGGCAACGGCTGCAAAAATCCCGACAACAAAACTTAGAATAAGAATAAAGTTTCGTTGTTTAATATGCTGCTCACGCCAAGCTATCATTCTCAAATACCAACCTCTATTTTCCATGCCTTAAAAAAACTTTCCACAAAGATATAAAAAATAGTCGTCTATTGATAACATCATCCCCGGAAGCAATAGCATTCGGGATATCTGAAACGGAATACATTATTGCAGAGCAACATTCATACAGACAAAGAAATTGGATGTGCTCCAGCCAACCTCAATCCGGAAGGGAATATTGTTGGTAAGACGTTTTATGAATTAAAAGGTTTCGTTTGACAAGTAGTGGAAAACAAGTCTGAATTTCAGGGAAAGAACATATTTTTTATTAAAAACTAATTTCAATAAAAGGAGAAGGGTCGTATGATCTTATTTTCCATGCTCTTTTGACCCCTCTTTAACAAAGCATACTGTATTCCCGTTTTAGGTATAAAGTGGAATCGAAGAAAGTTAAGAGAGGGATCAGAGAGGCATACCTCACCAAACCCTCTCGTAACCCCTCTATACAGAGGCCGAACGACGGAAAAAATTCGAGGAAGCGTTGTTACGACAAAGCCGCAACCTGAATTAGAAGAAGTACCTGCAGAGGACTTGACAAAGAAGGCGCGTTTACACCCGCCTTCTTTCCTATTTTAGGGCTTTAACGTAGCCGAGAAGGGATGAAGAGTCTTACATTCAATGCGTTAAGCCCGAACTCCTTTAACAAAACCGGTAAGTATTTCAGACACCTTTCCCTTTAAAGATGATCTCAATAGTATAGATCAATATTTTTATATCTGTAAAGAGCGACATATTCTCCATATAAATAATATCATAATTGAGCCGTTCGATCATTTTCTCAATTGTGTCGGAATAACCAATCTTTATTGGGCCCCAAGATGTTAATCCTGGCCTGATTTTATACAACAAACAATAATACGGGGCATCTTCAATGATGTGGTTAATATAGTAGCGTCTTTCCGGACGTGGCCCGACCAGGCTCATATCGCCCTTAAGAATATTCCAAAACTGAGGGATTTCATCAATCCTGTATTTTCTCATTGTTCTACCAACTTTCGTGACACGATCGTCATTGGCACTACTTAGCTTTGGCGTTCCATTCTCGGAACCTGTATACATTGTTCTAAATTTAAGAATATTGAATGGCCGTCCGAACCTACCGATCCGTTCCTGTCGGTAAAAAACAGCTCCCTTGGAATCCCTTTTTATCTGAAACATGAAATAAAACAAAAAAGGGGAAAGTAACGCCAGAGACAAAAGGGAGATCACAATATCAGAGAAGCGTTTCACACTTATTTCCCAGTCGGCCATGGAGGGGTTGGTTATACTCACCAGGGGAATAGTGCCCATATGAGACATTTTAGCACTCCCTATGAGGATTTCATACAGGCGTGGGGTGAATTGTATGTCAATATTAAATTTATAGAGTAAATTGATAATTTTAAACAGTTGTTTTTCATCGGCGTCTTCATCAAGTACAACAATCGTTTCATGGATTTCATGTTTCTCAATAATATAGGCTAACTGAGACATATTCCCCAATATACTTTCCGCAGGTACACCCACTTTCTTATTTGTAGCAATGAATCCTATCAATGTATTTTTCGGGGCATATTTTTCCAGGTCATCCGCCATTTTCTTCGCATTATCACCAGTTCCGATAATAAGTGTATTAAAAGTCCATTTCTTGATCCTAAAATTGTGCTGTATCTGTGAAAAGACAATGTTACGAAAAAGGAAGGTAAAGCAAAATAATAATCCAAACAAGACCAACAACGAGAAATAGAAATACTCATAGGATACAATTACATCCCCAAGTTTAAGAACCAAAAAAACCGAGAGGGAAATAATTGCCGAAGAAGAAATGGTACTAAAGACGACACTAATTCTTGATTTTTTGAGGAGGTTCAAATAAAAGCCAGACAAGTAGTGTACAAAAACGCAACTAAAAGGAAAAATAAGTAAGCTGGTTAAATAATCGTAATTGGGGAAGAGAATACGAACTCCATCAAAAACCTGAATATCATTTACCGTTTTTCTAAAAATAACAAACGCCACCCACACCAGGAGGGAAGCCAGCATGTCGTAAAGAATATATTTTAGAAAGAGACGACTTTTATTCATGCGTTATTACTCTCTGATTAACTTAAAAAGATTCCCTTTGCCCAGTTTTATGATTGATGAGGGGCTTGGTTCTGAGAGATCCTCCTGCCTATAATTGACTACATAATCGACTGCCGATTTAATTTCATCCGCTATCTGGCTAAAATTAGAAGGTGTGGGCTTTCCACTTATATTGGCCGATGTGGATACAATCGGTTTCCGAAATTGAGCGCAAAGGTTTTTTGAAAAAGCCTCATTCGTAACACGAATTCCTATTGATTTATCTTCAGCGATTAAATTAGATGCCAGATTTTTCGCTTGAGGATATATGATGGTCAGGGGTTTTTGGCTAAGCTCTATCAATTTCCAAGCCATATCGGGAATCTCATCTACGTAAGATTGTAATTTAGCCGGACTGTCGACCAGTACCAACATAGCTTTCGTATCAGCCCTTTGCTTTATATCAAAAATACGTTTAACCGCATCTTCATTCGTAGCATCACAGCCCAGTCCCCAAACGGTATCGGTAGGATAAAGGATCACACCACCTGTGCGCAACACCTCTACTATTTTTTTTATTTCTTCTTGCATTTTAAAAAATTATAAACTTCTGTCTCCAACAATTTCGTTGGATATTGATCAACACTAAAATAAGTTAACGCAAATTATCGCATATTATTTCCTTTTGCTGTCAATATTATTTTTTCATACAAAGATAATACTATAATCTTTCATTAGACCTCTTTTTTGGCATCAATTTTCAGATCGTACTATCCTTCAATCTTGCGAATTTGAAAACTTTTCTATACCTTTACAGCACAGAATAAGCAAGTTATTAGTGAAGTTGATTTCTATTTTTTAATGATCTGAAAAATAACGGCTTTAATCTATGAAGAGATATATCTCTTCATCCCTGAGTTGAAAAATATAACACAATGATAAATATCTGGTATTACAGAACTCTCTCCGAACAACAAATTGAAATACAAAACAGATTAGCAGAAGAGCTAAGCATTAGTCCTATTCTTTCACAATTGTTGGTTCAACGGGATATCCTGACATTCGAGGATGCCCGGAGCTTTTTCAGGCCCGACTTAAGCGATTTGCATGATCCTTTCCTCATGGCCGACATGCAAAATGCAGTCAACCGATTAACCGCCGCCATGAAAAAGAACGAAAAGATTCTTGTTTATGGCGATTACGATGTTGATGGCACTACTTCGGTTTCGTTAGTCTATAAATTCTTAAAGCAATTTTATTCCAATATCGATTTCTACATCCCCGACCGGTATAACGAAGGGTATGGTATCTCGATTCAGGGAATAGATTTTGCAGCTGCTAACGATTACAAACTGGTAATAGCCCTGGATTGTGGCATTAAGGCTATTGAAAAGGTAAAATATGCAGTCAGCCTGGGTGTTGATTTTATTATTTGCGATCACCACACCCCTGATGCCGTTCTACCTCCTGCAGTTGCCGTTCTCGATCCGAAGCGAACGGACTGCAACTATCCATACAAGCACCTTTCGGGTTGTGGAGTTGGATTTAAATTAATGCAGGCATTTGCAATAACCAATAATATCGATTTTTCTCATCTCACTCCCCTACTCGACTTACTTGCGTTAAGCATTGCCTCTGATATTGTTCCAATTACAGGAGAGAACCGGATTCTCGCTTTCTTTGGACTCAAGCAAATTAATTCGAACCCAAGTGTAGGACTGAAGGGGATACTGGATGTTTGTGGGTTAGCTGACAAAGAAATTACCATTAGCGATATTGTTTTTAAAATTGGTCCACGCATCAACGCTTCAGGACGAATGAAATTAGCATCGGAAGCTGTTGAATTATTGGTCTCCAGCGATCAGGTTTTTGCAAAAGAAAAGAGTGACACGATAAATGAATATAACAACGACCGGAAAGACCTGGATAAATACATCACCGATGAAGCAATTGCGTTAATTGTAGGTGACAAACGATATGCAGAACGAAAATCAATTGTTGTATATAAACCGGATTGGCATAAAGGAGTGATTGGAATTGTGGCATCCCGTTTATCCGAAGAATACTACAAACCAAGCATCGTTCTGACCAAATCAAATGGATTGGCCTCTGGTTCAGCCCGGTCCGTGTCAGGATTCGATATATACAAAGCCATTGACTCCTGCCGTGATTTGCTTGAAAACTTTGGCGGACATATGTATGCAGCCGGATTATCCATGAAAGAAGAAAACATTCCTGCTTTTACGGAACGATTTGAAAAGTTTGTGTCGGAGAATATCCTATTGGAACAAACTTATCCTCAAATTGACATTGATGCCATCCTGGAATTCAAAGATATTACTCCAAAATTTTTCCGTGTATTAAAACAGTTCGGCCCCTTCGGCCCGGGAAATATGAAACCTGTTTTTGTCTCAAAAAAAGTGTTTGATTATGGGACAAGCCGGCTGGTTGGAAAAGAGCAGGAACATTTAAAGCTTGAACTGGTTGACTCAAGTTCCGAAAACGTAATGAATGGCATTGCCTTTAGGATGCATGAATACAACGACCACTTAAAAGCTCTTAACCCGTTGGATATTTGCTATACACTGGAAGAAAACTCATTTAACGGAAACACATCGACCCAGTTAATGATTAAAGACATTAAGATTGACCAAAACTAATGCAGGAATCAAACGAAAGAATCCAGTTGAACAAAGTTCAACTGGATTCTTTCGTTTGATTAACAACGCTGTCTAAAAATACAGACTTATCGACAAACAAGGTTTATGTTATTTATAATAAGTAACTAAGAACACTTCTCAGCGAAATGGATCTCGTGAGGGAGTTATCCCTTTATAGTAGAAAACCAATTACACTTCCACATCCATTGAAGTTATATCATCTTTTTCTATTCGCTTTACTTGTTCTTTTTTACCTTCATTCAAAACATATCTTTTATAATATGACATAATGAGAGTTGTCATCGGTAAGGCTATAATCATCCCAACAATTCCCATTAAAGACCCCCAAACCGATAAAGAAAGTAAAATAATTGCAGGATTAAGCCCGGTCACTTTCCCCATTATATTTGGAGTAAGGATTAAATCTTCAATCAATTGTATCAAGACAAACACGATTACAATCCCAATAAGAACAGACCCTAAACTCTGTCCGGTTTCAACCGATCGTAATAAACCCATAGTTACTGCCGGTATAACTCCAACAACTTTCAGATAGGGTACCATATTAATCACACCAATAAACACGCCCAATACAATAGCCAGGGGTAATTGAATGATACTAAAGCCTATTACAAAAAGGACGCCTACGATTAAAGAAATGAGTGCTTGACCCCTGAAATATCGATTCATCCCGCTCTCAATGTCCTGAATGATTTCAGTCACTAATGTTCTGTAATTTGGTGGAACTATTTTAAATAAACCGGTTGCCAGTTTATCATAATTCAACAATATCAAAACCAGATACAACAAGACAATAATTACGACAGTTAATCCCAGGACAAAATCCAACGAGCTGTTTATCAAATTCCACACCTCAGGCGTCAGTTTCTTTACGACCGCCATTATATTTTGATCCCGCAGAATCGATTGAATATTAATATGGGAAAGATAATTGCGTATTTCATTTTGCCAGGCTATAGGCAAAAATGTATTTACATTGAGTCCTTTTGTATACAGCACAATTAATTGAAAGAGTTTAGATATTTCATTGCTGACTATAGGTGCAAGGAACCAAACAAGCCCGGTCACACATCCAAAGACAAGCACTAAAGTACAGGCAATGGACAAGAACATATTCTTTAATCTCAATTTGTATTGAAAAAAGCGGACAATCGGTTGCAATAAATAAGCTAATAACCAGGCAATGAGAAAAGGCAATAAAGCACTGCTTAATCTATTTATTAAAAAAAAACTGAATATCAGGATAGCCAAACCAATAAGCATTCGCACTACCCGGTCGAAGGTGTAAGGTCTTGAATTCGCTCTCATGATATTTTATAATTTAAAGATTAAATACTTATCCAACTTGTAATATACTAAAGTTATTTATGAAGCGCCTTATTGTAGCACTCACGGCATATCGGTTCATATTCACTCATTTCTCCCAGCAAAACACGTTTATCACTCTCGACTAAGCGATGTGAAACATAGGCCAATGCACCACATCTCACACAAATGGCATGTACCTTATAGACATCTTCTGCAACCGCACACAAAGCCGGAATGGGACCAAACGGTACACCTTTAAAATCCATATCCAGTCCTGCCACAATAACCCGGATACCCTGATTTGCCAGTTGGGTGCAGACATCCACTAAGCCTTCATCAAAGAATTGAGCCTCATCAATGGCCACAACATCTACATTCCCGGACAACAATAAAATACTTCCGGATGATTCAACAGGGGTCGAACGTATAGCTGTCTTGTCGTGTGATACAACGTCTTCTTCCGAATAACGGGTATCAATTTTCGGCTTAAAAATCTCCACCTCCTGTTTCGCAAACTTTGCACGTTTCAACCGTCGGATCAACTCTTCCGTCTTCCCTGAAAACATGGAACCGCAAATAACTTCGATACTTCCACGTCGTAGTTGATTCGGATGATTCTTTTCTGAATAAATCATAGTATTTTATTGAAAATTAGGTTTACTTTCTTTTCTTTTCTCTTTCGTTTATTGTACCTTTACACCCGTGTTGTTAAATTAAAAATTCACAATTGGAATCCACAATCCAGAGATCCGGGACAGTATAGTAATCGAGATGAAATGCTGAAATAGTTGGCACGTTTATCCGCTACTCAATGAACATCCATTTTTGCTGCAAGCATTTTGTTTATGCTGCTTAGACTATGCATGATTTTAACCTTGCAAAGATAAAAAAATAACAAGTATTGAACTTGTTTTTATAGAAAAAGATTTGAACAGAAAGTTAATTGGAATCACCTGATGAAGAAATTTATTCTTTGCTTGGATCTGATTACCCCCGGAAGGAGGAGTACCGCATTGCCGGTTTGTATTCAACTTGTCAGAAAACGGTTTTCTGTGTAAAAAATAGTATTTAAAGCGATCTTGAAGCAATCTTTCAATGATTCATCTGTTTATCAACTTGACAATCCCTTATGAAACTATACGTTGTCCCTACGCCGGTCGGAAACCTCGAAGACATGACATTCCGCGCCATTCGGATTTTGAAAAATGCCGATCTGATTTTAGCCGAAGATACCCGTACAAGCGGTTTCTTGCTAAAACACTTCGAGATCAAGACTCCGATGCAATCGCATCATAAATTCAACGAACATAAAACAGTTGAGACTATCGTCCAACGAATTAAAAGTGGTCAAACAATTGCATTAATCTCCGATGCCGGAACTCCTGCTATTTCCGACCCGGGATTCTTAGTTGTTCGTGAATGCGTTGAAAATGGCATTGATGTTGAGTGTTTACCGGGAGCAACTGCATTTGTCCCTGCTTTGGTGACTTCCGGATTGCCGAATAACAGATTCTGTTTTGAAGGATTTTTACCTCAAAAGAAAGGACGCCAAACTAAAATTAATGAATTATCCACCGAGAGAAGGACTATGATATTCTACGAATCTCCTTTCCGATTAGTCAAAACCCTGACGCAGCTGGCCGAAGCCTTCGGAAGTGAACGAAAAGCATCTGTTTCCCGTGAAATTTCAAAGATTTTCGAAGAGACAATACGCGGAACGTTGCCTGAATTAATCCAACATTTTACAGAACATAATCCAAAAGGTGAAATTGTGCTAATTGTTGCAGGATTAGAAGAATAACATTACCTTTGCACTCGTAAAATTGAGAATTAAACAACCATTAAAAAGGGCTGATTAAAATTTTTCGAATCAAAAATAGATACACGCAAATATTGACCAAAAATTCTCAACTTCGTTCGTCAAAAAACTCATTTCAGCATGAAATCAACTTTTTTCTCTTTTGTCTGTTTACTCCTTCTGTTTACTTCATGTGGAAAACAATCTTCAGATTATAAGACATTACAGGCTCAAAACGATTCTTTACAAAATGTAAAACTTAAACTTCAGGAAGAAGTTGACGGGTATTTCTCGGCTATGAATCAGATTGATCAGAATATTGAAAAGATTAAAAGCACCGAAAATGTTATATCAATTCAACCTGTAGGAAAAGAATTGAGCGAAGATATGCGCAATAAGATCAATGATGATATGACCTATCTGAACGATATGCTCGTGGCAAATAAAGCAGAACTCGCCCGACTGAAAGCAAAGATAAAAAAAAGCGCCTTTAAATCATCACAACTTGAGCAGACCATTTTACGTCTAACCAAATCGTTGGAAGAAGAAACGGATAAAGTAGCACTGTTACAGGTTAAACTGGCCGAGAAAGATTCCATTATTGTCAAATTAGACACCAAAGTGGACGAAATGGGAAAGAATATTGATGCTTTGTCCAATGAGAATAAGACGAAAGAAACAAAAATCAAGGAGCAAGATGAAACAATTCATACAGCCTGGTATGTTTTTGGAACGATAAGCGAATTGAAAAAACAACGGATCGTTACTTCGGAGGGATTATTTAGTTCACAGAGAGTTCTCCAACGCGACTTCAATAAGAATTACTTTGTACGTATTGATGCACGGAATACCAAGTCAATTCCTCTTTATTCAACCCATGCCAAAATCCTTACCAACCATCCCAAATCATCTTATACCCTTGAAAAGGAAAACGGCAACTTTGTATTACTAATTATTGATACGGATGAATTCTGGAGCATCAGTAAATACCTGGTGGTAGAGGTGGAGTAACCCCCTTCCCCCTAAAGGGGGACAATAGCACCGTACACTTAAAGGAAAACACTTCGTAAAACTAATTGCTTTCATCATTATGAAAGAAAACTAACCTGACAAAACCTATCTTAACACCCCTTTAGGGGTTGGGGGCTCTTATGTATAACGCCGTATTTATAGATTTGGATGATACCCTGTGGGATTTTCATGCCAATGCCAAATCATCCTTGCAGGAGATCTACGAAAAGAGAAATCTTGGACAATTTTTCGATAGCTTCGACCAATACTTTACCATCTATGCCAAACGCAACGTTGAATTGTGGGAAGAATATGGGAAAGGAACTATTACCAAAGAGGTACTTTCGTTGGAACGCTTTCTGCATCCCCTGATTCAGGTTGGAATTAACAACTCGGTATTAGCAAAAGAAATTGGGGAGGAGTATTTGGAATTACTGCCTACCCGGACTGCACTGGTTCCCTATGCTAAAGAATTATTGGAGTACCTGTATCCCAAATACCCCCTTACAATTGTTTCTAACGGTTTTGTTGAAGTCCAGTATAAAAAACTGCACAGTTGCCACATTGAACAATACTTCACCCACGTGGTGCTTTCCGAAGCTGCCAAGGCATTAAAACCAGATAAACGTATCTTTGACTATGCGATGGAATTAAACAGCGTTAAAGCCTCAGAAACCATTATGATTGGCGATAGCTATGAAGCGGATATAATGGGTGCGCAAAATGCTTGCATCGACCGAATATATTATAATCCAGATTCTAAACTCAACGGTGAAGATAATTCCACTACCTATCAGGTAAGAAGCCTGAAGGAGATAATGGAAGTTCTATGATCCATTTTCCCTAATCAAAAAAAGAAATGGGCCTACCTCCTCTGACTGATGTATCTGTTCCATTTATTGAATCTTGTCTTGTTAGGCAGACTTATCCTACAATTATGCTTAATATTGTTTCCTAACTTGGGAACAACTTGTATTCCTCCGACCGAGAATATACCGCCGGCTTTCTTCATATTTCATTTCACAATCAACACCCTTGCCTTAAGCTAATGGTTGGTCGCTAAATACCCATATAGAGGATTTGCACCACCGTGTTATTAATCACGCACAGCTCACTACAAAAAAAAGAGGAGGCTGTCATTAAAATGACAGCCTCCTTGGAATAAATCATTGTCTCGTCCTTAGTAACTAATTGTAACAGGAGATGTTCCAAAACCTGCCTGATCGGAAGTATACGTCAAAGTCAGAACTATTTTTTTATTACAAGCATCAATAGTGCCCTTGCCTTCAACCACAGGATTCGTATAATCTGCAGCGCCTAAAGCTCCCAGATTAACATCATATTTCTGTTTAGGCACTGTTATAACCTGAGTTTTTGGATTAATTGACAAAACAACATCTCCGGCACATGTTGCAAAATGCTTAATTCTCAAATGAGTAGCATCATCTTTTACTATGGAAGCTGTGTAAGTTCCACCATAAAAACCATTATCAGCAAGCTTTGCTGTTCCCACAAACTCATTAACATCCAAAACACAAACCGCAGAGTAAGTAATGATCGGCGATGCTCCAGGTAAATTTAAGGGACCCGATCCATAAGCGATTCCTAAGGAATTAAAAGCCGGATACCAATTACCATCTTGCATTTTCACATCTAAACCAACTTCAAAATAATCACCGGCATTTATGGAAGACAACCCAAACAATGCCACCAGTTGGGCATCAGTAATCGTTTGTACCGATGGAAACGTTTTAACACTCGCAACAAAGACCTTGGTTGATTTATAATCACCATTCATAGCAACAATAATACGTGAATCCACCGGATAGTCTTTATAATACATATCTACACTAAATTTTCCTTTTAAAACGCCACCCTGTATAAGTACATCAGATATTGTATCTTGTGTAATTAACGGAAATGCAACTTTAGTTGACTTTGGAATATCAGATTCTGATGTACAAGCACACAGAAGTATGATTGCAAAGAAGAATATCGATTTTATAATATTAGTTCTCATATTTTTTTTATTTATTGATTATAAGTTTGGATCCCAAAATACAAAAGGTATTGATACATCAGTTTTTTGCTTTGGTGCGTTTTTATTTACATTCAAATCATTAATTGACCAGGCTAAACTTCTTGGATATAATAAAGAACAACTTACAGGTACCGGAGGGGCAGTTCTTTCAGGATCTCCACCTGCCGGTGGCGTTACAGTAGAAACAACAATACCATTTCCATTTTTATGAGGTCCCGGGTTAAACATGACAGGATAACCGGTCCTACGATAATCTGTATACTGATCAACATGATTGCCAAATGAGGAAATCCATTTCTCAGTCATAATAATTTCCATTTTTTTATCGCTATTACCTGCATCAAATAATCCTAAAATAGCGGTTATGTAAGCTGTTGTATTTGCAGAATTTGGATCTTTTGGATCCGTTAAACTTGGAATCTTTTGACCTCCGTTAGCTTTTCCTACAACATAATCCACCAACTTGAATGCTTCTGTCATGGCGTCACTTAGTTTAGCTCTTGCATCACCAGGTATTATGCCTGCCTGGATTAACTCTGCTTCCAGGAACAACCGATCAGCATATGTCAGGAAGCGATAGGGAGCTGCTCCTGTACCACTTTTTGCATCAACTGTAAGTGCATCTCCTTCATCATAACGGCCGCCACAAGGATAAATGCCATATACCGTATTCGATTTATCCAACGCCCTTCCATTGTCGGGTCCGTTCGATCCAAAATAAATGGATACAAACCCACCATCCCGGTATTCAAAGTTACTTGGACTAGCATCTTTACCCGCTCCGGTTTTAGTCAACTGATTATAGAAATAATAAGGAATACGTGGATCAACAATACCCTGGAAAACAGGATTAATGCCTTTCAAGATTTCATAAAACCAGGGACTCATGTTAGTCGTTTTTTGGGTTGCTTCGTAAGTCCCTACGTAAGCTGGATTCCGGTTATCCGGTGTCCGTGAACTCGTAAATGGAAACATAAATCCTTCTTCTGTCGATCCGATAAGTTGCGCAGGAGTAGCTAATAATGCTGTGATTTTTGTTTTCAAAGCTGCTTTGTCCACCCCTTTTTGAGCATAAGTCTGAGTATACAATTTTAATTTAATGGTATTAGCTGTCTTAATCCAGTTGGAAGCTTCACCCCCAAAAATAAGATCATCTGCACCCGGGGTTATAGCCGGTTTAGCTTTCTTCATTTGAACAATACCGCTATCCAATAAGGCAATTAACTGTGGATAAATATCGGCACTTTTATCAAACCGAGGATAAAGGATTCCTGATGATTTTTTGTTAGCCTGAGAAAAAGGAATATCTCCAAATACATCCACATACTGAGAAAACATATAGGCTTTTATAATTAAACCAATCCCTGCATAATAGGATGCATTTGTTTTAATCGCTTTATCTATAATAACATCGCAGTTTTGCAATGTCAGATTGTACATATAGTCCCAGGATTGTCCAATAAAGTATTCATTTCCATTGGCATTATAGACATTTGCATTTTCACGTGTTGTCAACTGATGTGTATATACTCCCAGGTCTTCTCCAAGGCCTCCGGTAGCTGAACCTGCAGTGACTACATTCACCGCATTAAATTCCACAGTTGGCAATAACAAAGCCATTGGCACATCTTGCGGATTATTTGGATCTTTATTTACATCCAGCCACGAATTACATCCTACCAATGAGGTTAGAATGAAAAACAGCATTAAATATTTTTTCATTTTCATACTTTTTATAAATTAATAATTAGAATGTTACTTTCAAGTTAACCCCAAAACGTCTGGTCGATGGTGCTGCACTCAATTCTACTCCTTGTACAGTCGAACCATAGCTATTAACTTCCGGGTCAAAATTAGTATATTTAGGTACATTTGGTGCATAATACCATAGGTTATAAGCTGATAAACTAAGAGTTGCACTGCCAAACGGAGTTTTCGAGATAAGTTTTTTAGGTATATCATACCCCAAAGTCAATTCTCTGAAACGTAAAACCGTGGCATCAAAAATACTAAATTCCGGCGCTCCGTTAATGGCAAATGAATTTCCAAAATACAAATCATTGGTTGTTACTTGTATCGTATTTGCAATTTCTTTTCCGGAATTATCCAACATTGGTTTTCCTGTATTAGGATCGCCATAATAACCAGGAATCACCCAGGTATGTTCCCTGTCTTGCGTATCCTTTGTCACACCACGACCTAACAACAAATTTAAAGTTGTCGAATAGATATCTCCTCCGTGAGTAAAATCAAAATGTGCCGTTAAAAAGAAATTCTTGTAGTTTATAGTTGTTCCTAAACCCATTTTATAATCAGGATTCGGATCCCCTATCATGGTTTGATTTGGATCAGGATTAAGCAAAAAGCCTGTTGTAGGATCTATCAATAAATGTCCCTGACCATCACGATAGGCTTTGTTGCCTCGTAAATAACCATAAGGCATTCCGGCCTCCAAAAATGGTGAAAGGTTAGTCGATCCTTGTAATAACGTTGCAAGTGGAATGCGGTCAACACCCGGCAATAATTCTTCCACTGTATTCTTATTCTTTGTAAACGTAAAGTGCAAGCTCCATTTAAGGTCTTTTGTATCTATCACTTTTCCTACTACATCCAATTCGATACCGGTATTTTTAATTTTACCAAAGTTCGTATAATACTCACCATAACCACTTGAAGCCGGTAAAGTTATTGGGGCAAGCTGATTGGTAGAGATCTTATTATACCAAGTTAAATCAAAAGCCAATCTTCTATTAAAAAAGTCTAACTGAGTTCCGAGCTCCACTTCCTGAGTAAACTCTGGAGTTAGATTAGGATTTTTCGTTGTTAACTCAATAGAATTACCCGTTTTTGAAGTAATACTTGCTCTTGACTGATTATTAAACGTAGTCAACACACTATAGGTATCATTTAGCTGATAAGGTTCTGCATCCCGGCCTACTTTTGCCCAACCGGCTCTGATCTTACCATAACTGAATATATCATTCTTGATATCCAGTGCATCTGAGAATATGAATGAACCTGAAACGGCCGGATAGAAATAACTTCTACTGGCAATAGGCAAGGTTGAAGACCAGTCATTTCTTCCACTGACATTTAAAAAGGCATAGTTTTTATATCCTAACGTTAAGTCTCCAAATACTCCCACCAATCTTCTCTGCGTGGTTTCATCTAAAAGTACTGTTTGAGTTTTAGTATTAGTCAGCATATAGATTCCCGGTACACTGATCGAGGCACCATCTACTCCTTCTCTTGCAGTAGTCCTGTCATTTAAGTTATGTCCTACAATAAATTTTATCGAAAAATTATCATCAAATAAGTCCTTCTGAGCAGTCAATAAGAAATTGGATTCAAGTTCAGAAGTTCTGTATTTATCGGTCAAAATATCACCCAACCCTCCGGCCGCACGCGAACCAATATCAATTATTTCCTTTCTGCTTAATTGATAGATATTAGCTCCAAGGGAATAGGAAGCAGATAACCAATCGGAGATTTTATATTCTGCCCCAAAATTCGCCATGGTCCTGTCAACCTTTGACGTAACAGTGTTGTGTTGAAAATCCCATAATGGATTATCATATTGAGCATTATTAGTGGAAATTGGCAGTCCCGTAGGAGTTTCATAAGGCAAATTCGCTAAATTCCAGTTTCTTGCCAAGAATAATGTTCTTGCAAAAGAAGAGGAGGCTCCTGAATTTTGGTTCTCCCCAAATTCACTTCCTACCTGGTTTGTATTCGTATAGCTCACACTACCTCTCACTGAAAGACCATTTGCCAGTTCTGAAGATCCACCAACACTTACACTGGAACGCCCATAAGTCGTATTTGGGACATAGCCTCTTTGGGTTAAATTGGATAAGGTGGCATTAAACGCTGATTTTCCATTTCCTCCGGCAAAGTTGATAGAATTCTCAGCTACAAGCCCTGTCTGGAAAAGATCCTTTACATTATTAGGTTGTGCAACATAAGGTATTTTTCCACTCTTTGGGAATAGGTTGGGATAGAACTTAAGCCAATCTGGGTTTTGTACCTTAACGGAATCATTCCCTGCTGAACCAAACTTGGCTCCCCATGAACCATTTGAATTTGCAGCAGCGAAATTGGAACCTGCTCCATACATATTCTGGTAATCCGGAAGATTAGCAACACTTTCAGTCGACCAGGAGCTATTTAATGTTACCTCCATTTTTCTTTTGGTGTTACTGGTATTTCCGGATTTCGTTTTAATAATTATAACACCATTGGACGCCCTTGATCCGTACAAAGCAGCCGCAGCAGAACCTTTAAGGACAGTCATGGAAGCAATATCATTCGGATCAATGGAAGAAAATCCGCTGGAATAGGCACCTCCACCATTCGTTTGATTGGTTGTTTCTAATTGCTGATTACTCAATGGGACACCATCCACAATGATTAATGGTTGATTATCCCCATAAAACGAAGAGTTTCCACGGATTTCAATACGAGTTGCGGCACCTGGAGTACCTTGTGAAGAGCGGACATCAACTCCGGCAACAGTTCCTTGCATTTCTTTCAGAAAGTCAGGTTGCGATTTATTTAAAGCATCTTCCGGTGCCATGGTTGAAGCAGCATACCCTAAAGACTTGGAAGAACGTTTAATTCCTACAGCAGTAACCACTACTTCCTCCATCTGTTTTGTATCTGATTCCAACTTAACAATCATGTTATTTCTTGCTTCAACTTCAAGTGTCTTCATTCCTACATAGGAAAAAACAAGAGTCTTTGCATTCCCGGGCATCGAGATTCTAAATTTTCCGTCTGCGTCAGTAATAGTACCTACAGTGGTACCTTTTACCATAACAG
>JAUZOM010000330.1 GCA_030706465.1 Bacteroidota bacterium
CAGATTATTATGCTTTTTTGTTAGTATAGTGGAAGCCTTTAAAAACTAAGATCCATGAAAAAGTATTTACCTCAGATTTCAGTATTAATGCTTTTTGCATTTCTGAATCTGTTATTTGGATGCACATATTATAAGGTAGGACACCTTAAAACGTTGCCGGAAGCCAGAGGTGATACAATTATTAAAATGCAGGATCAATACAAATATTTTATTGTTCATCAGGGTTCTACAGCCTGGCATTTGACCGATATTGTTTTTAATGAAGAGAAAAAGGAATTGATTGGGAAAAAGGAAAATTTGTCTTATGATCATCTGTATTATCTAACTGCCAATAAGCAAGGACCAACAAGGTATAAAAATAACAGCGGTTATCCCACTTACGAAGTCCATATTTATATTACAAGATGTACGGAAGGTCAAAACGATGGAGTCTCGATTCCCCTGTCGGCAATACAGAAAATAGATACTTATAATAAAGACTATCTTGCCAACACGACAACGGCGGTCCTTGGAATTTTAGCAGGCGGTGTAGCTTTAGCCGGAGTAATTCTAATTATAGTGGCTTTAACTAAATCCTCTTGTCCTTTTGTTTATGCTTATAATGGGCAATCTTACCAGCTGGCAGGAGAAATGTATGGAGGAGCAGTTTATTCTTCCCTTGAACGGGATGATTATATGCCTCTTCCAGGATTAGTACCCGAAAATGGACAATATGAACTGAAAATTTCAAACGAACTTAAAGAAAGGCAGTATACCAATGTTGCAGAGCTTATGGTTGTGAACCATCCGGACAATTCTTCCGTACTGATTGATAAGAATGGAAATGTTCAAACAATTACATCACCTCAAAAGCCTATTTCGGCTGTATCGAATCTTTCCAGGGATTATACAAAAGCGTTGTCTTCAAGGGATAGCAGCACTTATATTTTTAATGATGACACGGAAAATCCAATTGAAGAGAATTCACTCATTCTTTCATTTAAAAAACCGGAGAATGCAACTTCGGGTAAACTGATTCTGAATGCCAAAAATACAATCTGGCTTGATTATATCAACGGGAAGTTTTCAGAACTCTTTGGAACTTACTACCAGCATTTCGCGAAAAAACAAAAGAGAACACCTGCAGCCAAGAACCTGAAATGGCAACTTGATCAAGGACTTCCATTATCGGTGTATATTGAATCGGAAAAAGGGTGGGAGTTTGTCGATTATTTTAATATGGTAGGTCCATTGGCTTCCCGTGATCTTGTGATGCCGGTTAATCTCTATAATTATAGTGGCGAAACGGTTAAAATTAAACTGACTTGCGGGTCAAGGTTCTGGGAAGTTGACTATGCGGCGATGGATTTTTCGAACAATGTTCCCGTAACCGTTGACCACCTGCTGGCCGCATCAGCAATTGATGAGAAAGGAAATGATGTCAGAAAATTGATAGCCGCTAAAGACCGGAAATATCTTTATCAACCAGCAGTTGGAAACAATGTGATACTTTCATTTAACGCCACACCTGTATCCGGAAACCATATTGCAACCCCTTTCTTACATACCAGGGGATATTATGAGGCAATCCGCAATTATAAGAATAAACCGGATATATCATATTTGAAGACATTTACGAAAAAAGGTTCGTTCATTAAATATACCCGTGAGAAGTACATTGAGTATGTCAGCAAGGATTCTATTCCCAATCATGCAGTTCCAGTACAATTCAAATAAAACGCCGTTTCGGAACAAGCTTAATGTGACTCTGCTAGAAATAAACTGTGAGCTGAGATGAAACGAGCATGATTGAAAAACACAAACACCGATCAAAATCTGGCAAGCGAGTTCCATCTGACCATTTTAATACAAATTATTTTTCGGATGAAATCAAAACAAACGATAATTAACGGCCTCTCAGGGACAGTGATAGGGCTATATATACGACTGGATGTAATGAGGATGGCTTGGAAATGGTCGCAAAATCTTGTCGGGTACCTGCATGTCCTTCAAGGTTTAAAACGGATGGTCAATCAATATTTGGGCGAAAATATAAGACGAAGGTATGTAAAAGTCGATGGTCGGTATCATTGGAACCTTTATATCCCGGGGTGGAAAACATTGGCCTATACAAAGAATATCGAGAGCGAAGCATTCAGGTTTGCCCCCAATGGCAATAAAGCAAATCGGTTTACCAATGTCTTTTTGGCCATAACGAGTCGTTGTCCTTTGCGTTGTGAACATTGTTTTGAATGGGATGCGCTCAATGGATCCGACACTCTTTCGCTTGCTGATTTGAAATCTATCGTAAACAGAATACAACAAGTGGGTAGCGGACAGATCCAGTTTTCAGGAGGAGAGCCGATGCTCAGAATCGACGATCTCATTGAAATCCTCCATTCTGCCAGGCACGATACTGAATTCTGGATGTTGACTTCAGGATATAACCTCACGCTATTGAATGCCCAAAGGCTGAAACAGGCAGGTCTCGATGGGGTAGTGGTGAGTCTTGATCATTTTAATCCTGAAAAACATAATCAGTTCAGAGGTA
>JAUZOM010000331.1 GCA_030706465.1 Bacteroidota bacterium
CATGTTCCATCTTCAAATCCCGAAGCTTCCGAACGGTTTGTGACCGAGGAACAATATGAGCTGGTTTACCAATCGTTAAAAAAACTTTTAGCAAGTGACGACACCTGCTTTGTTATCAAGAAGAAAGAGATCGCTGCTAAGGCTAGTCTTGCGGAACTGCTTACTGACATTTATCAGGATATCAAAGATTTTGTGTTGTTATACCAAAAGCCTTCTTTCAGTGCAAAAGAGAATGCGATTAACGAATGCATTTCATTGTTTGAAAAAAATTGGGGTCCGAAGTTACTCGCTACCCTTCAGGCGTTGCATTTAATTATATATCCGGCCAGTTCTAAAGTTTTTGATCATGATGATTTAGGATAATTTGCACCTTATTATTATGTTTTTGCTGACCATCAATAAGATAATATAGTATTTATGCAGAACATTAATTTTTAAACCTGGAAAGAATGAATTGATGGACATTTTTCTATTTCTTCCTTTTTTAACGCGGATTAGATTTTAACGAAATACTTTTTAAAAAAACAATATAATTGTTTTAAAATAAAGAAAATTAAGTACTTTCGCGTTAATTTAAAATTAATCTAAACAACATAACTCTTGACGTTACTCGATTTAACCAAAGGCGAAAAGGCCATCATTACTAAAGTCAGAGGCCGTGGAGCTTTTCGTAAACGCATCCTGGAAATGGGATTCGTGATTGGTAAAGAAATTTCCATTGTCAAAAAAGCTCCGTTACGCGATCCCGTGGAATACAGCATTATGGGATATAACGTAACCTTACGCAATAGCGAAGCTTCAATGGTTGAAATAGTCACCGAATCTGAAGCAGCCCTCTTGCATCAGTCGGAATCCATGGGCACATATGAAGGAGACTTCCTATACCAGACTGCCGATGCATCCCGAAAAGTAATAAATGTCGCATTTGTCGGTAACCCCAATTCCGGTAAGACCACTATCTTTAATGCCGCTACAGGCCTCCAGGAACGCGTTGGAAATTATAGCGGCGTTACCGTTGATGCAAAGGAATCGCACTTTAAACACAAAAATTATACGTTCAACGTCACCGATTTACCGGGGACCTATTCGATCACTGCCTATTCACCTGAAGAATTGTTCGTACGCGAATATATTGCCGACAAGTCACCTGATGTTGTGGTCAACATTCTAGATTCGACCAACTTAGAACGCAACCTTTATCTGACCACTCAATTGATCGATATGGATATTAAGGTTGTAGGAGCCCTGAACATGTTCGATGAATTTGAAAACAGTGGCGACAAGCTGGACTACAGGCAACTTGGCCATCTTTTAGGAATTCCGTTTGTCCCGACCGTGGGCTCCAAAGGAAAAGGTCTTGAAGATTTATACGACAAAATCATTGAGGTTTATGAAGATCGGGATATGACCTTAAGGCATATCCACATCAACTATGGACCTCAAATCGAAAGCAGCATTTTCGAAATTCAGGAGAAAATCTATATGCCCGAAAACCAGTTTTTATTTAATGCTATTTCTTCAAGATTTCTGGCCATTAAATTACTCGAACTGGATAAGGCTGCGGAAGCCAAGGCAAACCTGTGCTCAAATGCCCAACAGATATTACAAACCAGGGATGTAGAGGGACGAAGGATCTTCAAAGAACTCAATGAGGATGCCGAAAGTTTAGTCACCGATGCAAAATACGGATTCATTGCCGGGGCGCTGAAAGAGACCCTTAAACCCAACCCTGTCACTAAGAAAAGGACGAGCGATATCATGGATATCATCATCACCCATAAAATCTGGGGCATTCCAATCTTTATTGTGTTCATGTGGTTGACTTTTTGGGGAACATTTAAGCTCGGCCATTACCCGATGAACTGGATTCAAATTTTTATAAATTTCATTTCGGTTCAACTTAATCAATCCATGGCAGATGGGATACTCAAGGACCTTTTGATTCAAGGTATCATCGGCGGCGTTGGTGGTGTCATCACCTTCTTACCCAATATCCTGTTGCTCTACCTTTTCATCTCATTGATGGAAGACACGGGCTACATGGCCAGGGCTGTTTTTATCATGGATAAGGCGATGCACAAAATCGGACTTCATGGAAAGTCATTTATACCCCTGTTGATGGGATTTGGCTGCAACGTTCCCGCAATTTTATCGACCCGTATAATTGAAAGCAAAAGAGATCGATTGATAACGATGCTCATCTTGCCTTTTATGTCGTGCAGTGCCCGTTTACCGATTTATATATTGCTCATCAGCGCCTTTTTCCCCTATTATCAGGGAACTATTTTATTTCTAATATATATGATCGGGGTTCTGCTGGCGATAGGATCTGCTCTCTTCTTCAGAAAAGTGCTGTTTCCACATCCGGACATTCCTTTCGTGATGGAACTCCCCCCCTACCGTATGCCCACAGTGAGAACCCTATCCAGACATATGTGGCACAGAGCGGAACAATACCTTAAAAAAATCGGAGGCATCATCTTAGCAGCGTCCATTATTGTATGGGCCCTGGGATATTTTC
>JAUZOM010000332.1 GCA_030706465.1 Bacteroidota bacterium
CATGGAAAATAATTCAGAATGATTTAGTCTTGCAAAAATAGCTAAAACAAATAAGAATTAATTATTTTTTGCGTCTTAATCTTCCGGTTCGGGGAATAACCCTAAGCTTCCCCAGCCAGTGAGGCGAGTGCCGGATAGTTATCAAGCGTTCTAAAATGGATTCATAAGTAAGTGGACGAATAGAATGTCCTATAATTTTATTCTTAGCACTCAGCAAAGTTCCTTGCCATGAAAGAGGTATTTAGGAAGAGGTCGGATTCTATAAATAGTGCACTATTTTTTGACCATTACATAATTGCTTCAGTCTTATTGGAGAAATACAGAGACCAATCGAACAGTATGATAGCAAAAATTGTTCAGATAATCGGATATTGATGAATTACCGGAACATCTAAAATTTCCGGTAAACGCTAAGACTTTTGATAAAAATTATTTCTTAACTTCTTTATTGGCTTAAATTGAAGGATTATCGTCATTTCAACCAGAAATTGTACGGTATAATTTTGTATCGAAAAAAGAATGAACTACTAACTACTAAAAAATAAAGTTATGATTAAAATTGCTATTAATGGATTCGGCCGGATTGGACGTCTGGCTTTTCGTGAAATTATGAAAAGTGACAAAATGGAAGTTGTTGCTATCAATGATTTAAGTGCTCCCTCTATGTTGGCTTATCTACTTAAATACGATTCTACACAGGGGATATTCAAAAAAAATATTAGTTACACGGACAATACACTGATTGTTGAAGGGAAACAGGTTGCTGTCTATTCCGAACGTGACCCGCATAAGCTACCCTGGGAAAAGCACCAAATAGATCTGGTGCTGGAATGTACCGGAATTTTCGAATCAAGGGAAAAGGCCTCCGCACACCTGGAAGCCGGAGCCAGGAAAGTAATCATATCTGCTCCATCCGATAAAGATGTGAAAACAATTGTTTATAATGTAAATCACCAGGTACTCAATGCCTCCGATCAGTTGATTAGTTGTGCATCCTGTACCACTAACTGCCTGGCACCCATGGCAAAAGTAATGAATGATAAATTTGGAATTATTGCCGGACAGATGACCACCATACATGCCTACACCAGCTCCCAGCCATTATTGGACACTCCTGACCCCAAGGTGAATTATCGTAAATCACGGGCTGCAGCCGATAACATTGTTCCGTATACCACCGGGGCTGCAAAAGCTATCGGGCTGGTTATTCCCGAATTAAAAGGGAAACTGGACGGTTCATCACAACGTGTTCCGGTTCATTCAGGATCTGTTGTTGAATTGTTTACATTGCTCGAAAAAGAAGTGAGTGTAGACGGGATTAATGCCGTAATGCAAGCGTCAACTAATGAGTCATACGGATATACGGAAGATCCTATTGTTTCAACGGATGTAATCGGGATAAGCTATGGTTCGCTTTTCGATGCTACTCAAACCAAGGTGGTAACTGTGGGTGATAAACAATTAGTCAAAACCGTTTCCTGGTACGACAACGAAATGTCGTTTGTATCACAACTGGTTCGTACAGCAGCTTACTTCGGGGCACTCTAAAAGACAACGATTCTCTGTGATCTCTGTGAATTATTGGATAATTCACAGAGATTTTTTTAAGATAAAGCCCGTGTGAGGCTTTTCCGGTAGTAGCAGGAAATAAATAATCCATAGCCGAACAAAGTGAATACTTCGATTGAAAACTTTGCCATATGCCGGCTATTTTTTTGCTTTAAATTGAAAATCTATTGCCTTTGATTTACAACCATCTACACAAGTACCACATAAAATACATTCTGTATTCTCTGTATCTGTGTGGATCATTTGTTCAACAGGAAGACTCATTGGACAATTGGTTGTGCAAGTATGGCAATTAACGCATTTTTCAGGTTTTGAAATAAGCTGCAGAGAAGGTAGTTTAATCTGGTTACTAAGTTTACGGCCAATAATCATAAATGGAGCCATCCAGCATATATGATGGCAAAAAGATCTTCGTCCAAAAATAAATGCCGGAATAACAATAATTGCCAAAACAATTAAATACGTAAATAATGCATAAATATTTCCAATTGAAAATCCATGAGTTGTCTGGTATAATGGATCAATTTTCTCGTATCCTCCTCTTTTTATTGCCAAAAGAATAGTTGTTAATATCCATGGAGTCCAAATGAACCATTTAATTGCGTTTCCTTTTCTGATTTTCTTATCATTGACCTGCATAATATCATTTTGGATGCCACTTGCCGGACAAACCCATCCACAATAAGCTCTTCCAAGGAACAAGGAGCTAACAAACAATAATACAAAGCAGATAAAACTACCTGCAATTATCCCCTTTAATGTACCTTCAATAATCAGGGCCGGTGATAAATAGTAAAAAGTTGCAGGAAAAATTATAAATGAAATAATTAATAACGTTTTCCTTACTTTCTGTCTGGTCATTATCATTTCTATTTCTTTAAATTACATTGTGCTCACGTGAAACTGAGTTTAAAATGACTTACACCCAG
>JAUZOM010000333.1 GCA_030706465.1 Bacteroidota bacterium
AATCACCTTTTTGCATTACTCCCTGGTAAGTAAAAATAAATGGATTTGTAGTGCTCTGAATTAATGGAGTGGCATTGGCTATATCCCAACCGTTCGGGGAGGCATCACCTACCATATAGATGGTGCTGTAAGGGGGCAAATTCGCTTTGTTGATAGTCACCGTTAAATCCAACAGGCTGACTGTGACTTTGTAAACGGTAGTTTCAGTAATATTGAACAAATTGTCGGCTTGACCGGCATCCGTTCGTAAAATAAGTTGGGAATCACTGTTGCCTTTATTATACGATGGAAGAATTTGTCCCAACGTAGTAATAAACTTTAATGAACCTACATTTAATACACCCTGATAGACAAATATAGTCGGATCACTTTGAGCAGTTAATGGTAGTGCATTGTTCAGGTCAGTCCCTTTTGGTGAGGCACTTCCAAACAGATACAATGTTTTGCTGACAGGTTGATAAGGTGTCATGGAGATGGTTACGGTATTTGAAATATCTTTAACCACCGGATCGGAATAAACAGTGGCGATAACCCTTGCTTCAAAATCCGTTGCTGTGCCGGGAGTTATCCCCCAGTGTGTCAATAAACTGTCATTCAATGCACCAACATAAAAGCTGTTGGTATAGATGCCTTTACCCAACTCCAGACTGATGGGGTTGGAGAATCCATTTCCTTTTTTATCCACCTGAAGATTATACGAGATGGAAGATCCTGTGCCGTGATTTGTACCCGTTGTCCAGGTCAAGTCAACGGCTACGTTATTTATATCTTTCTGATTCAAAACCAAGTTGGTTTTGGAAGCTGATAAAGTTAATGCACCCGCGTTGGCAATGTCATTCGGGAGATTTAGATCGCAGGCAGTCAGTAACCCAAGAGCCACGATTGAAACCAGCATCTTTCCACGGTATTGTTGGAGCTTTTGTTTTAAAAAGCTCCCTGTATATTGTTTCTTCATAATATTAATTTGTTTTGTTATTTTGCAATTAACAATTTAAACTAAATAGTTGCGATTACGTTGTAACTGTCAATTATCAATTGTGAATTATTAATTATGCATGACTAATTGATTTAATATCCTGTATTCTGAGTCAGATTAGGATTGGCATCCCGTTCTTTTTGAGGAACAGGGAAGAGTAAGTACTTTGCACTCATATTTAATCTTCCGATTGAATGAAGGAAATCAATGCCATATTGTCCGTTATTTATACGGATCAGGTCGAACCATCGTTGTCCTTCAAAAGCCAGTTCCATTCTGCGTTCGTGTAATATTTTTTCCCTCAGGGCTGTTTGATCCAGTCCCGTCACGTTTAATAAGCCCGCCCTGACACGTACTTTATTCAAGGTTGCACTGGGATCGGTGGCAAGCAATTGTGCCTGAGTTGTCTGTCCGAGTTCATTTAATGCTTCTGCCTTCATGAGCAAAATATCCGCATATCGAAGTACCGGAAAATTCGCTGAGATATTGTTGGGATCTTTTTCAATTGATACCGGAACTAAGAATTTGCGCAAATTAAAACCGGTAGTTGAATATGATTTTAAATACGTCTTCCCATCAAACACGGGGCATCCTTCGTAAAGGACAGTCACATCTTTGCGTAAATCGCCTGTCTCGTATGAATCTACAAATTCCTGTGTAGGTTGGTCCCAGCCATATCCTCCGGCAACCATATTCGAGCCACGGGGCCCGGTAAATACGCTTACCCACGACGATTGATTCTCATTGGACCAGAAATCATAACCGGCATTAGCAGTGTATTGAATCTCAAAGAGGGATTCTTGTGTGTTTTTACTGGCCGGATTAAAATTATCCGCATAATTTGCATTCAGGGAATAACCCAATGCCGTTACCGAATCGCAGAGGTTTACTACATGCTGCCAGTTGTTCCCTAAGCACAAATATACTTTTGCCAGCATGCCAATTGCCGAACCTTTTGAAGCACGCCCTACGTCAGATCCTGAATATTGTTCCCGCGGAGGTAACAGGGTAATAGCATTATGCAGGTCCGAAATAATCTGGCTATGAACCACTGCCTTTGATGTCCTGAAAGGACGAAGGTCTCCTCCGGGTTCTACCGGTTGAAGCACTAAAGGAACATCTCCAAAAAACTCGGTAAGAATGAAATAGTAGTGTGCCCGAAGGAAATAGGCTTCTCCTAAAACCCGATTTTTAATACTTTCGCTGATCTTCATACCGGGAACTTTTTGCAGGATTATGTTGCAACGTAAAATACCCGGCCAGGGACCACGCCACATATCCAACACACCCTGATTATCGGTAGAGGTCACAAAGTTTGCTTCGTCCTGCGTTTCAATACCATCGGTGCCTCCGCCTGCACCTACAATACTGTTCCCGGCCATAATGTCGGTAGTCCACATGCGCATGTTGTACAATTTAGGCCATTGCAATGGTTGGTAAGCCCCGTTAATAGCTCCAATAGCATCCGCTTCGGTCTGAAAGAAATTGGATGTGTTAATA
>JAUZOM010000334.1 GCA_030706465.1 Bacteroidota bacterium
ATATCGATTAAAAAATTACCTTTTGGCAATCCCGATTCATCCTCCGTGATGCATCCTGCTGTTAATAATGAGGGCACCCTGTTGGTGTGCAGTAGTGACAGGGCAAATGGGCAAGGGGGATACGACTTGTATTATTCCCAACGGAAGGCGGTTTCCCAACCGTGGAGTGCTCTCAAAGCCTTTGGTAATAATATTAACACCCCGGGTAATGAAGTTTTTCCAAGCATTACTCAAAACGGTTATTTGTATTATAGCAGCGACTGGATGCCAGGTTTAGGCGGACTGGATATTTTTAGGATACCGGTCAAAGATGCCATTGTTGGAAAAGGAACCCCCGAACATTTGAGTTATCCGATTAATAGTTCTGCTGACGATTTTGGTTGGTGTCAACAAGATAGCTCAGGGACAAAAGGATATTTCACTTCCGACCGGTTAAATAATGATGATAACTTATATAGCTTTTCGTATGAACCGGTTTTGACGGTGAAGATTCCCCGTAAATCTTATCTCGAAGGGTCCGTTCTGGAGAGACAATCTAAAAGACCGATCAAAGGCGCAACGGTTTTTTTATATAATCTCAAAGAAGATTCCGTGTATGTGGCCAAAACAGATGCAAAAGGTAAATACCATTTCCCGGTACTGAATACGAGCAAGGTGATTATAAAAGCGGTGGATAAAGCTTATGTAAAAGATTGTTTCGCTGGTAACATAACTTATGTGCAACAGCCTAAAAATACCATTCAAAAAGCTTTCCGTGATTTGTTGCTCTATAATTTTAAAATCGGTTTTACCTGGAAATTAAGCAATATCCATTTCGATCCTGATAAATGGTGCATTCGTACAGACGCGAAACCGGCATTGGATAGTTTGGTGTCGGTGTTAAAGGAACAACCTGTTATTGTTGAAATAGGTTCGCATACCGACTCACGCGGATCGTCTAAATCGAATGAAAGGTTGTCGCAGCACCGGGCTGAATCAGTTGTTAATTATCTTATTCAACAGGGTGTTGATCCAGCTCGGATTACAGCAAAAGGGTATGGTGAATCCCGGTTGCTGAATAAGTGTGCTGATGGTGTCCCCTGTTCTGAGGAAGAGCATCAGGTAAACAACCGTACAGAGGTAAAAATTATGGGGTATACTGATTTAAGAAATGAGCCGAAAAGTATTGATCCGGATATATTCAGTGATGGTGATAAGATAGATAAAAACTTATTCCCAAAAGGTTATTTCAATGATTGTAAATAATATAGAATGTTTTAAAAATAAATTTCAGTATAAAAGTCCTGTTGATACTAAAAGACAAAAAAGACGTGATTCAAGAATGAATCACGTCTTTTTTGTCTCTTAGTATTCAAATACCGATGAAATTTATTGTTTTTTTTGCTTGGACTAAAAAAGGTAAACCAGATTAACGGTATAAACTTTGTTTGTTGCAGTCGATGGCGTTGGAACTCCAGTAATGGCAGTAGAAGTATTTTTAATTCCCTGGCTTAGCGTTGTCCCAAGTTGTATTTTTCTGAATAATTCAACACCTGCTCCAAAATTATACCCATAATCAACATGGTTCATGAACCCGGCATAAGTTTCATTCTGAATTTCATTTGTGGTTTCATTAACCGTTTTTCCATTCAGGGCATAGCCTCCGTATATTCCGGCAAAACCGTATAGCCCCAAAATTCCCAGTGACAACCTGTAACGCAGATTCAAAGGTACTTCGATATAATTCAATTCCTTGTATCCCTGTTTGATGACACCTGCAAAATTAACACTGTCGCTGAATGTACTTCCTTTTTGTGATATGATAGCCCCGATTTCCGCCCCGAACCCTGATTTCTTAGGCATTGCCTGATAAACCAGTCCGATCTGATACCCGGTTAGATTAGTCGACTTAAATCCAGCCTTTATATCGGAGGAACTAAATGAATTAATCTCGTTTGCTATGTTTAAGCCGGCTTTTATGCCAAGCTGCGCCTGCAAGCCTGTAGCACAGAATAACAGAACCGGCAAAAAACAGTAGAGTTTACATTTCATAATCATATACCTAATATTAAACAAATTCGATTTTAAAACGTCTGTTTTAGCAGGATCGTATAATCTCAATGTGTAATATATCCTTTCAAAATATAAAAAAATAATGGCGCCGAATAACTATTTGCGGGTCATTCGTTTACGCTCATTCTCATCCAGGTAGATCTTACGCATCCGGATAGAAGAAGGAGTACTTTCTACATATTCATCTTCTTTGATATATTCCAGTGCTTCTTCCAGACTGAAAACTACCGGTGGTATTAACTTCGCTTTGTCGTCGGCACCCGAAGAACGCATGTTCGACAACTTCTTTGGCTTGGTTACATTCACCACAA
>JAUZOM010000335.1 GCA_030706465.1 Bacteroidota bacterium
AAGAAAACGAATATGACCGGGTAGGCATTGTACCGGAAGAAAGAAGGAATCCAAACGGGGATTCCTCCTTTTTTCAGGCAGGCGGAAATGATCATCGAGTTAATATAAAGTGCTGCTAATTAACGAGTTGTGATTTGTTGCTCAAAAGACAAACGATCTTAGCCGGACTGGACCTTGCTAACCGAAATGAAACACAAAATACAATGAAACGAACTGTTTTTGCACCCGGGTGCGCACTGATGCTGTATAAACCGGCACTGGCCGATAAAATCCACACGGCTCTGAATGAAGAAATGGGGGAGATGGAGCGCTTAATGACCTGTTGCCGGCATGTCCCCGGGCATACAACGACCACTGAGATTATCAATGTCTGCCCCGGTTGCGATAAGCGCTTTGGCAGCCTGTACGCCCGTACCACCACCATTTCGCTGTGGGAAATACTGGCGGCAAGCGATACCTTTGCTTTTCCCGATTACGGGGGACAGGCCATGACGATCCTGGATGCGTGCCCTACCCGGGAAAAGCCGGCTATCCACGAAGCCATCCGGACCCTTATCGGAAAGATGAATATTCGCGTGGTGGAGCCCCTGAATACCCGGACTAAAAGTACCTGCTGCGGCGACAGTTTCTACCCCCAACTACCGGCCCCGAAAGTAAACGAACTGATGAAAAAACGGGCGGACGAAATGCCGCTGGAGGACGTCATCGTGTATTGCATTTCCTGCATCCAGTCCGTAGCCATAGGGGGCAAAACACCCCGTTACCTGCCGGACCTGCTTTTCGGCCTGGACACTACCCCCAACAGAAAGAAGACGGACGACTGGCACCGGGAACTGGAGGAGTATATTGAACTGCATTAAGGGATTTACCGGTAAACCGGTCCCTGTTTATCCTGTTGAAGAACCGCTCCCGGCTGATGCTGAGGGCAGTTTTTGGTTGAAATAAGGCCCCCGGAGTGTAAAAAATGATTGAAATGGTTGGAAAACTAAAATTGAATGTGTAGTTTTGTTGGTTGAGTCTTTCCCGATACGTATAATTATCAACAAGTACGCGAAGGCGCAATGACGCAACCTGCTGGTTTTAAGTTGTATAATTTTAGCGTCTTCTGTCTTTGCGTATAAAAAGCGCTTTTGGAAGTGGACTCTTAAGTAAAAAATCACAATAACATCCGGTAGATTAAGGCTGGTTGATGCAGGGCACCCGATTTTAGCTAAAACGTGGGGTACCTGTTCCTGTTATAAATTAAACCCGGGCCTTCGAACCCGGGATAAAACAGATGAGTATGAAACATTTGGAAGTAGTGGCGGCTGTAATCCTGATTGATAACAAGATCCTGTGCGTCCGGCGCGGCAGGGACAAATACGACTATACCTCGTACAAGTATGAATTCCCGGGAGGCAAGGTGGAAAAAGGTGAAACGCACGAGGCGGCATTACGAAGAGAGATACGGGAAGAACTGAAAATGGACATTCGGATTGAAAAAGAATTCCTGACGGTAAACCATGCCTACCCGGATTTTACCATTTCCCTGCATACCTACCTCTGCACGTGCGACAGTAAAGACTTGACCCTCACCGAACATATTGAATCCAACTGGATGGAACGCGACCTGATCGCCACCCTGGACTGGGCGGAAGCGGATATCGCCGTGGTGGATAAGATGGTGTACGAGGGGGAGGAGTGAGGCTGAATAGCTTGCTATAAATTGAATGATTTGAACCGTCTTTGGCTGGGAGCTGAGGGCGGTTTTTTGGTTTATACAATAAAGATTTGGAACAAAAAAGTTAACATAAGAGTTTGAATTGTAAAATGGAATGAGTATTTTTGACAGCTAAAAGAATAAAAGCATTGAAAATGAATTACTAAATGTAATTTGCAAATATTTTCAATAGAGAAAATGTTGGAAAATTTATTGTAACAAAAAATGGATATTGAAGAAGAAATTAAATTATTTCCAACAACAAGATATCAAGGTAGCAAAAGAAAAATTGTTCCTTGGATTTATGATTGTATTAAAGACCTGGAATTTAATACTGTATTAGATGCGTTTGCTGGTAGTGGAATGGTGAGTTATTTATTTAAAAAGATGGATAAATCGGTAACATTTAATGACATTCTGAAGTTTAATCAAATAATAGGAGATTCAATAATTGCCAATAATCAAATAATTCTAAATGATGAAGATGTAAAATTTATTTTAAATAGAAAAACAGAAACGAAAATATTTATAGCAACAAATTTTAATAATATATACTACTTACATGATGAAAATATCTGGATAGATAATATAATATGTAATATTGAAAGTTTAAATGAGA
>JAUZOM010000336.1 GCA_030706465.1 Bacteroidota bacterium
ACGCTTATTGCCCAAAATGTTAATGGCGAATATAAAAGGGAATTTCGTATTATTGTAGGTGATAAACTTGCACTTACTCCTCCTATGGGATGGAATAGCTGGAACGTATGGGGTTTAGCAGTTGACAACGATAAAGTAAAAGCTTCTGCCGATATGTTTATTAAAAGTGGTTTGGCTGATCAGGGCTATACTTACGTCAATATTGATGATGGTTGGGAAGCACCTTCCCGAGATGCAAACGGTGAAATGGTTACTAATGAAAAATTCCCTGATATTAGAGTAACTTCAGATTATGTTCATAGTAAAGGTCTTCGATTTGGCATTTATAGTTCACCCGGTCCAAAAACCTGTGGAGGCTATTTGGGAAGTTACCAACATGAATTGCAGGATGCTGAAACTTATGCAAAATGGGGTATCGATTATTTGAAATATGACTGGTGTTCCTATACCGAAGTCTGTCCTGATGCCGGAAATCTGGAAGAACAAAAGAAACCGTATATTTTAATCAGTGAATGTTTAAAGAAACAACCGCGCGACATTGTACACAGCATGTGTCAATATGGAATGGGCAATGTCTGGACCTGGGGTGGAAGTATCGGTGGTCAGTTGTGGCGTACTACCGGCGACATTGAAGATACCTGGGAAAGCTTGAAAAGTATTGGTTTTTACCAATCTATTGCTGCTCCATTTGCTAAACCGGGCAACTGGAATGATCCTGACATGTTGGTAGTTGGTTGGGTTGGCTGGGGACCGAAATTACATCCTACGCGATTAACTGCCAGTGAGCAATATACTCATATCAGCTTATGGGCTTTGCTATCGGCACCTATGTTGATGGGATGTGATTTAACCCGGATAGACGATTTCACGATGAACTTGTTAGGCAATAATGAAGTAATTGACATCGACCAGGATGCACTCGGAAAATCTGCTGTCCCGGTTATTAAAGATCCTCTTTATGAAGTTTGGGTGAAACAATTGGAAGATGGAAGCAAAGCAATTGGATTGTTCAATTTGGATAAGGATGTGAAAAACATTTCAATTGACTGGGCAAGAGCCGGACTTTCAGAGAAACAAGTAGTTCGTGATATCTGGCGGCAGAAAAACTTGGGAACGTTTGATAAATCTTTTGAAACCAAAGTACAGCCTCATGGCGTGACACTTATAAAAGTAACAAAAGAATAAGAATAACCAGTTTATAAATCCTACTAATGTGCTATTTGGAGTCACGTTAGTAGGATTTTTTATGCCAAATCAGAGCTGTTTGATTGATTATTTTGCAAGAAGGAAGATTTGTCAGTTTATATAATTATTTTCTTTATGAATAAATATTGTTAATAGTTAATTCGGACGAAATTATTAACTGCGAAAATTGAATAGCACATATTGTAATTTTTGATAGAAACAACTCATTTCTACAGAATGATTCAAATGTTTCATACTGTCCAGTTTAGAAAAATATGTCTTGAAATACTTATTGTATTAATAACAGTAATTAATTTTACTTATTGTATAAAATACATAATTCAAAATGCTGTAAATGTGTTTTATAACATAATAATAATTGAATTATAATTCATATAATGTATCTATTTTTGTCATCATAATCAACTCGGAAGAATTATGTTGAACGGAAATTTATATAACCCGCACATCTCGGTAGATTGTGTCGTGTTTGGTTTTGATGGGGAAAATATGAAAGTATTACTTATTGAGCGCAGCATAGATGAGCAAAATACTTTGTATAATGACAAGAAACTCCCCGGAAGCATAATTCTAAATGATGAAGATTTGGATGAGGCAGCTTCACGCGTATTGAACGAATTAACCGGACTGAAGAATATCTATTTAAGCCAATTCCGCAGTTTTGGAAACCCAAGCCGAACAACTAACCCCCGCGATATACTGTGGCTGGAAAGAACCACGCAGTTAGAAATAGGCCGCATTGTTACCGTGGCTTATGTAGCACTTATCAAAATAGACCGAAAAATAGTGTTCAATGCCGAAGATACATCGGCCAGTTGGTATGATGTGAATGAAATTACCAACATGCAACTCGCTTTTGACCATAATCAGATTATTGAAAATGGTTTGCAATATATCCGGCATCGACTGGATTTGGAACCACATTTGTTGTTCGAACTGTTACCTCGTAAGTTCACTATATCCCAGCTACGTACGTTGTATGATGTTGTTCACCAAACCCACTCTGATGTACGTAATTTCCAAAAAAAGGTTGCACAAATGCCATATCTGGTTCCCTTGGATGAACAGGAAGAAGGAGTTCC
>JAUZOM010000337.1 GCA_030706465.1 Bacteroidota bacterium
CTGCAAAGCATCTCCCGGTGCACCACAGGTAATGCCTTTACACACGAAATTTTGATAAAAATATTCAGCTGCCTTTTCCGCAATCGTTAAATATTCCGGATCATTATAGTACTGGGATGCAAGGGCTAAAGCACCCGGAACAATTGCAGCGCCGGTTGAGCCTCCAACAATAATTTCACCGGTATTGGAATCGACAAACTGTCCAAACTGATTGTTGTTGTTCCAGAGCTTGACAAAAGCATCACAGACTCTTTTAATACCGGCTTTCCATCCTGGTTTTACAGTGATACCCATTTTTTCCATGAGCATAAACTGTTTGACGATATAAAACACGGCATCCCCACTCTTGCGTATAAGATGCCAGTTTTTAGTTTGTGGTTTGCGAATATCGCCACCATACCAAATAGTGCCATCCTTTCCCGAATCCCAAAAGAATCCTGATGGACTGATACCATTAGGGAATAACCAATCAAAGTTGCGGATTACATTCTGGCGGGTTTGCTCGTTACCAGAAAATAAAAGTGGATAAGTGCTTATCATTCCACCGGTCCATCCAATTTGCCAGTCCTGTAAAAAATTCTCACGTAATCCAACTGAATAGTAACCGTATTTTGTGACAAAGTTTTCTTTATTGAACTTTTCTTCAAGCAATTGCATACAAGCCGAATAAGGCAGCGAATTCTTAAGAAGATTGCCTTGTGAAAAATCTTTACGGATAAGTACAAACTTATCAAACAATGGTTGTACTGTAGAAGCCTTAAACCCATATAACCTCAACTTTATTGTGACAGTATCACCGGCTTTAAAGTCTCCGGGCTTATCAAAGGATGGGTAGTGCGCATCACATAACATATAACAATATTGTTCCCGAACAATTGGAGAAGTAATTGAAATAGTTGCTTTATCTCGTTTTCGGGTTTCTTCAATATTGATACCATAGTCACCAAGGGTGTTACCTTGCTGAGTAAGTAACCAGAGACCTTTTTGTGTAGTATTGCTCTGAAACCCAATTGAAGGCACTGACATGCTTCCACTTCGCTCCTGAATGCGTGAAAAGCCACCAGATTCATTAAGCTTAGGAACATCGGTAATAATAATGGGTTTATCAGGACCAATATCTTGTACTTCATAGAGCTTTGGAGAATAACGCAGTTTTCTCCATTGGTAACGATTTCCATTATAGGCAGCAGCCGGGAGTAATACATAATTTTTTTCACTCCAGGACGAAAGATCAAGATCGACGGACAAACTACCTTGGGAAAGTGTTCCGCCGAGACAATTAAAAGTAATTTCGAAATCAACCGCATTATCCTTCCCGGGAACTTTTAAAGCTTTAGAAGTTATTTGCCATTTCGACCCCTGAAAAGACATTTCGACAACTTTTGCACCAAGCGTTTTTTGGGTCTGATTGATTAAAAGATTGTACCGTTGGTTATCATATCGATTGATTCGAGCTGAAAGGGTGCAATTGTTATTTTTTAACCAATCGGTTATCTCCATGGGAATTTGTGCCTTTGAGGGTAATATGGTAAAAATTAATCCTAAGACCAATAAGATGAGCCTGATTTTAAATAACAATTTAGTCATATTGAGAAATAAAGTGAGTTTTAGCGTTGATCCTGTTTTAAGATTAGAACACTCTTCGGAAACAATCATTTAATAGGATACGAATTACGTTAATCTTATCCAATTGTGTGTATTGAAATGTTGCAGATATATGTAGAGATGGATTAAAAATAAATCTTCTCTTTAAAATAGAATATTGTTGAATAAACTTTTGCAAATACCAAGTCACTAATTATGAATCATTTCACATTGACGTTTTATTGTTGAAAATAATAATATCTTTTCTGCGGCTTTCAGGAGTGACTTTTATTTTAAGTATTTTACCATTTTTGACTATCCCCTCTACCGTTGTATTATAAGGAGCATTTAATTTAAAGTTGACACTCCATTCTTTTGGCCAGGCAGGTAATAACAAGATACGGCTGCCATCACATTGCATCAACATTTTCTGTAAACCCAGTTCGCCATTTCCTCCATTATCTTCATCGGGCATATAATCATGTCCCCTATCCCAAAAAGCAGGAAAACGAAGTCGTTTGTCTTGCCGGGTCAAATTCAAGGTGACATCAGTTTTCGCTAAATCGATAAGTCCCAACATAGGTGCATCTATCACATCCTGATGCCAGCAACCGGTACGTTTTATCAA
>JAUZOM010000034.1 GCA_030706465.1 Bacteroidota bacterium
CCCCCCTGTTAAAACCCTTATTTTCTTATTTAGAAAAGCTGTTTTAGTCGTATTTTTCAAGAAATAAAACAGGACAATATATTGTTCCTACTACTTAGATCCGCCACCGGGGAAGATAAGCTGCTAAAAATTATAAACAGGTCATCGTGTGGATTTTCAGCAGGATTCACTCATAGCTTTGTAAAATATAGTATCTTTGCACTTCCATAGATTGTTAATACCGTTTGCACCAATAACAGAGTCCAATTTTGACTTTGTCTCATTGGCCTATTTAGTTGCTTCGCAACGGCATTAACCACTGTCCGATTATAAAACAGATTGAACTGTTTTACAATCACAGATGGTATAAATTGTTAAGATACGAAATTTTGGATAACATTACGTACATCCTGTTAACGTTGATTTTCTCCGCCTTCTTTTCCGGGCTGGAGATTGCTTTTGTTTCCTCAAACAAATTACGGTTTGAACTGGATAAAAAGCAACCGAACATGACGTCATCCATCCTGTCCATTTTTTACAAGCATCCCCAGCAATTTATTTCCACCATGTTGGTTGGAAACAATATCTGTTTGGTTGTCTATGGGATGTTAATGGCAGCCCTGCTGACACCCTGGTTGAGCCCAATCGGTAATCAATTCTTAATCACGTTTATCCAAACCATACTGGCTACATTTATTGTGCTTATCACGGGGGAGTTTCTTCCTAAAACCATTTTCAGGATAAACCCGAATTTATGGTTACGTATTTTTTCCTGGTTACTATTTATCTTTTTCATCGTGTTATATCCCGTTTCGCGTTTTAGTACCTGGATTTCAATGGGGGTGCTGAGACTATTCCATGTCAATATCGGTAAAACGGCACAAAAGAATGTGTTTTCGCGCATTGATTTAAATTATTTAATCCAGCAGAGTTTTGATAGCACCGAGAGTGAAAAAGAGCTGGAAAATGAGGTAAAGATTTTCCAGAATGCCCTGGATTTTTCGAAAGTAAAACTACGTGATTGTTATGTACCCCGGACCGACATCATTGCCCTGGATTATGAAACGAATGTTGAAACACTGAAACAGACATTCATTGAAACCGGCCTTTCTAAGATCCCGATTTACAAGGGGGATATTGACAATATAATCGGCTATATCCATTCTTCGGAGATGTTTGAGCACCAAAGCGACTGGAAGAAACAAATCAACCAAATACCCATTGTGCCGGAGAATATGGCGGCACAAAAACTGATGAAGCTTTTTTTGCAACAGAAGAAGAGTTTAGCTGTTGTGTTTGATGAGTTTGGCGGAACAGCCGGAATTGTTACGCTCGAAGATATTATGGAAGAAATCTTTGGGGAGATTGAAGATGAGCATGATAATATCGATTATGTGGCAGAGCAAACGGCTGAAAACGAATACCTGTTCTCCGGACGCCTGGAAGTAGATACCATCAATTCGCGGTTTAATCTGAATATACCGGTATCGGATGCCTACGAAACATTAGCCGGCTTTATATTACACCATCATCAGCATTTTCCAAAGCTGAATGAGATCATTATCATTGAAGAATTCACGATAAAATGTGTAAAAGTAACCAACAACCGGATCGAATTAGTGAAGCTGGCAATAAGTTAAAGAAGTAAAAAACAAAAGGGTCTTTTAAATAAAAATTGGCATATCCGGCAGAAAAAAAAGAAATACCATTCGGGTAAACGTTTTTTTTTGTATATTCGTGCCCTCAAATTACATGAAAAAACAAACTAAAAAAATACAAATTAATTTCAAAAAATGGCTACATTAGAAAAGATTAGAAGCAAAGGGGTTTTACTGGTTGCAGTGGTGGGACTTGCATTATTAGCCTTTATTGTAGGCGATTTCCTGAAAGATGGATCAACCTATTTTAATAAGTCAAAAGAAACAGTTGCAAAAATTGCGGGTGAAGATATCAGTATCAAGGAATATTCCGCAGCAATTGATCAGATGACAGAAGTATACAAAATTGAAACCGGAAAAACAGAATTGAATGAAGAGATGATGACTCAACTTCGTCAATCGGTTTGGGAAAATATGGTGAATGAGAAAATTTTGAATGCCGAAGCTAAGAAATTGGGTCTTGCCGTGAGTAAAGATGAACTTTCCGACCGTTTAATCGGGAATAACATTCACCCGTTGATTCTTCAACGCCGCACCTTTGCCGGAGAAAACGGCCAATTCAGCCGCCCACAGTTAGTTCAGTTTTTGAATAGCCTGGACCAGACACCGACAAACCAGGAAATGAAGCAACAAATTGAAAAAGCAAAGAGCTACTGGATGTTCTGGGAAAAGACAGTAAAAAACAGTCTTTTACAAGAAAAATACAATGCTTTAATTTCAAAATCAGTAACTGCAAATAATATTGATGCGAAGATGAGTTTCCAGGATCGCAAGACCAGCGTTGATGTATCGTATGTAGTTCAGCCATACTTTTTAATTTCCGATTCTGAAATCAAAGTCAGCAACAGCGAAATCAATGACCGTTACAACAAACAAAAAGCGCAATACAAACAAGATGCCAATTGCTCCTTCAACTATGTATCGTTCGATATCAAACCAATGAAAGAGGACTACAAGGAAGCTGAAAACTGGATGAACAAGTTAAGCGCCGAATTCAAGACAACCAATGATGTTGCCGGCGTAGTTAATTCAAATTCAGACATCATGTACGACGGGCACAATTATTCGGAAAAGACAGTGCCTGAAATGTTGAAAGATTTTGCTTTCGGTGGAAAAACAGGAGACACTTACGGTCCTTCCTTTAAGAACGACACGTATATGATGGCCCGTATCATGCAATCGGGAATTATGCAATCCGATTCCGTAAAATTACGCCATATCTTTTTAGTTGCGAAAGATGCTTCGAAAGCGGATAGCTTAGTGGCCCTGATTCGTAAGGGTGCCGATTTTGCAGAGTTAGCAAAAAAATATTCGGCTGTCAAACAAACGGCCGCCAATGGAGGTGAAATCGGCTGGTTGCAGGAAGGCATGCAGGGAGTTGATAAAGAAATTTCGGCAAACGCTTTCAACAAGTCCAAGAATGAAGTATTTACCATTAAGAATGCCCAGGGAGTACAAATCATGCAGGTAGAAGACAAAACGCCTGCCCGCCGGAAAGTAAAATTAGCCATCCTTGAACGCAAAGTAGTTCCAAGCAGCAAAACATACAGCAAGATTTACAACGATGCAAAACAATTTGCCGTTGATTTGAATGCCGACAACTTTGCAAATAAAGCCAAAGAAAAAGGATATATCCTTCACCCGGCCAATGAGATTCTGCAAAGTATTGATAAAGTTGCAGATATACCTATGTCCCGTCAAATCATACGTTGGGTCTTCAAAAGCAGTAAGAACGATATATCCGATGTATTCGATTGCAGCACAAAATTTGTCGTGGCTATGACTACCGAAGTGAATAAAAGAGGATATCGATCCGTAGAGAAAGTGACAGACCAATTAAAGGCCGAAATCATCAAAGACAAAAAAGCCGAATTGATGATCAAGAGACTTGCATCGCAATTAATAAAGACTCCAACGCTTGAAGGGTTAGCCGTATCGATGAAAGACTCAGTCAAGACAGCCAAGACCATTAACTTTGCAAGTTACCAATTAGGTGCTGCCGGTTTCGAACCTGCTGTCATTGGTAAAGTTTCAGTTGCAGCATTGGGTAAGGTTTCGGCACCTATAAAAGGCAATGCCGGGGTCTATGTAGTCCGCACGTCGAACAAACAAGTAAACCCTCAACCTTTCGATGTCCGGATGGAAAAGATGCAGTTGAATAGCCGCATGAGTTATTCATTACCTTATATGATCATCCAGGACATGAAAGACAAAGCTGATATTGTTGATAATCGCCTGAATTTCTTCTAATAAGAAAAAGCAAACTTTATAAAATAGTGAAAACGGAATGATTAATTTCATCCCGTTTTCTTTTTTTCGGTAAGTTTGCGTAACTTTGCGGAGAGCAGAAGCATCGAGCTTTGAGTATTGAGCATTGAGTCATGTGCATTGATCGGATGCCCGGTCAACTCATTTAACTTAATCAATCTGGTTAACTCGATCAACCAAACCCGGACAAACAAGAACCAAAAAGGCAGAATGCAAATGACGCAAATTTGCACAAATCGAAGTTGCCGATGTGTCGGTATAAAGGCTTATATTTCTTTGGTTTTTGTAGCATTTTAAATAGCTTATTTTTGATAGGCAGTTAAGTATTGTGCCACAAAACACACGAATTTGAAAGATAAGATACTAATCAACTACAAAAACAAAAAAATGAATAAAATAGCGCTCATCGGCAAAACGTTTGAAGAATTAAAAACGATAGTTTCTGAACTGGGAATGCCCGCCTTTACTGCCAGGCAACTGGCTGAATGGGTTTACAAGAAACGGGCCTTCCAGATTGATGAGATGTCGAATATCTCCGTTAAAAACAGAGAAGCACTCAATAACCAGTACGAGGTTGGACGGTCACTTCCGGTACAGACAGCCGAATCGGCTGATGGCACTAAGAAATACCTTTTTAAAACGGAAGGAGGACATTTTATCGAGACTGTTTACATTCCGGAAGAAGACCGGGCAACGCTGTGTGTTTCATCCCAGGTTGGCTGTAAAATGGGTTGTGCGTTTTGTATGACAGGCAAGCAGGGTTTTTCAGCCCAGCTAACCGCAGCAGAAATTATGAATCAAATCATGTCCATACCGGAAGCCAATACGCTGACCAATCTTGTTTTCATGGGCATGGGCGAACCTTTCGACAATACGTTGCCATTGCTCCGGTCGTTGGAAATACTGACTTCTGACTATGGATATGCCTGGAGCCCCCGCAGGATCACCGTCTCATCAATCGGATTAATTCCGGGGATGAAAGTCTTTCTTGAAAAAACCAACTGCCATTTGGCCATCAGCCTGCACTCTCCGTTTACACAGGACCGGTTGCAGTTAATGCCGATCGAAAAGAGCTATCCGATCAGCAAGGTGCTTGAAGAGCTGCGCAAACATGATTTTAGCAAACAGCGTCGTGTTTCGTTCGAGTATATTTTATTTGATGGTGTTAACGATACCATGCGCCATGCCGTTGAGCTGGTGAAAATTCTTAGAGGAATTGATTGCCGTGTAAATTTAATTCGTTTTCATGCCATTCCGGGTGTGGATCTGAAAAGTTCGAGCCCTGAGAAAATGACTTTCTTCCGGGACTATTTAACCAGCAATGGAATCACTTCCACGATTCGCCGTTCCAGGGGAGAAGATATTCTTGCGGCATGCGGCATGCTCTCGACCCTTGAGAAAGAAAAGTCAGAGTTGCCACTATCTAAAGACTAAGGTGAAAAGACTAACCCGGACTGTCCGGGACCAAAAAGGATGGACATAACTGGTGCAACCGGTGTAAATTCACATCTTTCCCCCCTCCCCATCTCTCGGAGGAGAGGGAAAATCAGGTGCAATTATGAAATTTACACAATCAGTTGATTCCTGCTACTTAAAGTACGAAACTATTCACTTGCGGATAATCGATTACACACTATATTCAATTACTCATTAATGAGATCATTTCGGCTTTCAACCAGGTTTGCAGCTCTATTGCTAATTATAACAAGCCTTTCAACATTCGCTCAAAAAAGTTCTGAGAATCAGATTTCCGATTCTTTGACTGCTATTGTAAACAGCTATACCAAAGCCGGTAAAGTGAATGGAATAACTCTATCGGCTAATCCCAAGACCCACAGCGTCACTGTTACTGCAAATGAAAAATTGGGCTACATGCCCTTTCGTCCGGATAATGTAAAACGGATTTACAACGCCCTAAATAAAATACTGGCACATAAATATGCCGGCTATTCTGTTGTGTGCCGGGTAGAAAACCAAGACATAGAGGCGTTAATCCCGAATTTCTATCGTAAAGACAACGCTGATACACTCAGGCAATTCACGGTTCCTTTGCTTTCCCAGCCATTAGTTACGAATGCTTCCCGGCCATACCTGATTCAAAATGGATTGCAGGGTCGTCATATTGCGCTTTGGCAAAGTCACGGCAGATATTATGACCAAAAACAAGCCCGCTGGGCCTGGCAACGGGCCCGGGTTTTTCAGGTCGTAGAAGACTTATATACCCAGTCGTATGTGTTGCCTTATTTGGTTCCCATGTTAGAAAATGCCGGGGCTAATGTATTACTTCCCCGCGAACGTGACACCCAGTTGAACGAAGTAATCGTAGATAATGATACGAAAGATAATTTATCGCGCTACCGGGAACAAAACGACCGGAAGAAATGGAGGACGACTGAAGGGACAGGATTTGCCAATACAAAAAAAACTTATTTACAGGGTGAAAATCCATTTACACTTGGAACCTCACGTTCTATATCTACCATTACCAACACCGATGAGGCAAGCCGTGTTGAATGGATACCGAATATACCGGAAGATGGCCGTTATGCGGTCTATGTTTCTTACAAAACAGTTGAAAACAGTGCAACAGATGCCCACTACACCGTATTTCACAAAGGAGGCAAAACCGAATTTACCGTAAACCAAACAATGGATGGAGGAACCTGGTTATTTCTGGGATACTTTCGTTTTGACAAGGGACGGAATAACAGAGGCAAAGTGATGTTGACAAATTTGAGTGCAGAAGAAGGCAAAGTGATCACTGCAGATGCTGTGAAGTTTGGAGGAGGAATGGGAAATATAGCCAGGAGCCCCAACGAGACAGGTTCCGGTTTAGATCTAAAAAATCCGGATAGCCTGGTGGTCGCTAAAAATCAATTAAAGCCATCAACCGTTTACGAGCCGGAAATAAGCAACTATCCCCGATACACCGAAGGGGCCCGGTATTGGTTGCAATGGGCCGGGATTCCGGACAGCATCTATAGCCGCACCAAGGGACAAAATGATTATTCGGATGACTTCCAATCACGGGGCTTTTGGGTCAACTACCTGGTGGGTGGTTCGTCCGTATCGCCCGGCACAACAGGGCTGAGAGTTCCACTCGACCTGGCAATGGCTTTCCACAGTGATGCAGGATCGACTATTAACGACTCCATCATTGGGACGTTGGGAATTTGTACCATTCGTAACACCGATGGGAAAACAAATTTCCAGAATGGTATTTCACGTTGGGCATCGCGTGACCTGACAGATATTATCCAAACACAGGTTGTAGATGATGTTCGTAAAAAGTTTGCCCCCGAATGGACCCGACGCAATTTATGGAATAAATCATACAGTGAATCGCGTGTGCCGGAGGTTCCTACCATGTTACTAGAATTACTCTCCCATCAGAATTTTGCGGATATGCGCTATGGACTCGATCCCCGTTTCCGGTTTACAGTGAGTCGTTCCATTTATAAAGGGATGTTGAAATATATTTCCTCTGCCAATAAAACAGACTATGTTGTTCAACCCCTTCCTGTAGACCAATTCAGTTGCCGTTTTCTGGAACAGAACAAGGTAGAGCTGCATTGGCTTGCTGTAGCCGATAGCCTTGAACCAACGGCCCGGGCAGACCAATATGTATTATATACGCGCATCGATGATGGAGATTTTGATAATGGCGTAGTCGTAAATTCAAACCGCCTGACAATAAGAATCCAACCGGGCAAAATATATAGTTTTAAAATTACGGCATTAAATCAGGGCGGACAAAGTTTTCCTTCCGAGATTCTTTCCGTTTACCGGGCTCCGGATGAGAAAGGAGAAGTACTTATTGTGAATGGTTTCGACCGACTAAGTGCCCCTGCAAATTTTGCTATAGACAGCACCTACGCCGGGTTTTTGAATAATAAAGACGCAGGTGTCCCTTATTTGTCTGATATATCCTTTGTAGGCCGGCAATACGAGTTCAAACGAAACAAGCCCTGGTTGAATGATGATGCCCCCGGATTTGGCGCCAGCCATGCCAATTATGAAACAAAAGTAATCGCCGGAAATACGTTCGATTATCCTTATCTTCACGGTAAAGCCATAAAAGCCGCCGGCTATTCATTTGTATCCGCCAGTGAAAAGGCGGTGATATGCGGTGATATGGATTTGAATCAATATAAAATGGTAGATTTGATATTGGGTAAACAAAAGCAAACATTCATAGGAAATGCTAAAAAAACGCCTGAATTTAAATCTTTTCCATTAGCTTTGCAACATTCAATTCAGTTATATTGTTTAAACGGTGGAAATCTGTTAGTTAGTGGAGCCTTTATCGGATCGGATATGTGTGAGCCGGAGAAGCCCAATCCTAATGACCGATTTTTTGTCGAAAACATATTAAAGTATAAGTTCCGCACATCGCAGGCGAGTGTAAGCGGGAACGTCAAAATAGTAAATTCACCGATCCGTTCCTTTAAAAAAGGTGATTTATGCTATTTTGATCAACCCAATCAGGTATCTTATTCTGTAGAGTCCCCCGATGCTATCGAACCGGTTGGAGAAGGCTGTTTCACCATTTGCCGTTATGCAGAGAACAACTTAAGTGCTGCAGTAGCCTATTCCGGAATCTATAAGACCTGTTCTTTCGGCTTTCCGTTTGAAACGCTTCAATCCGAAAAAGATCGTGACAGGTTGATGGAATCAATACTTTTATTTTTCTCTTCTACTAAATAATTCTTTGAAAATATAGCGGACTGAATAAAAATTAATATATTTGAGCCCAGATACGAAATGTTCCAACCGGACATTTCTAAAAAGTATTTATTAAAATTCTTAACCTGAACCAATGGAAACAGACAAAATGATTATTGGCATTACACATGGTGATATAAATGGTATCGGATATGAAGTTATTCTTAAAACCTTGTCCGACAATCGCATGTTAGAGACTTTTATACCTGTTATTTACGGATCTCCCAAAGTAGCTGCTTACCACCGGAAGAATCTGGATATTCAAGGGTTGAATTTGAACATAGTCAATTCAATTGAAGAAATTAATACGAAACGAGTTAATATTATCAATTGTGTAGATGATGAAATTAAAGTTGAACTCGGGATATCAACCGAAGAGGCAGGAAAGGCAGCCCTAGCTGCGCTGGAACGTGCTACCGAAGATTTAAAAAAAGGAGCTCTTCATGCACTGGTTACTGCTCCGATCAACAAAAAGAATATTCAATCTGCTAAATTTCATTTCCCGGGTCATACAGAATATCTTGAAGAAAAGTTTGGCTTGGATTCCAAGGCATTAATGATGTTGATCAATGATGTTATGCGGGTCGCTGTTGTTACCGGTCATATCTCGGTGAGAAGTGTTGCAACAGAACTTACAGATAAACTGATTGTAGAAAAGCTTACCGTATTAAATGCATCCCTGAAAAAGGATTTCTCGATCGTTCGCCCCCGGATTGCAGTACTGGGGCTTAATCCTCATGCCGGGGATGATGGGGTGATTGGAAACGAGGAACAGGAAATAATTATACCTGCTATTAAACAGGCAGAAAAACTTGGCATTACTTGTGTGGGACCTTATCCTGCCGATGGTTTATTCGGGTCGGGAAACTTTTGTAAATTTGATGCGGTATTGGCCATGTACCACGACCAGGGTTTAATTCCTTTTAAGACCGTATCAATGGATTCCGGTGTAAATTTTACGGCCGGACTATCCATCATCCGAACATCTCCCGATCACGGTACGGCTTATGATATTGCAGGTCATAATTTAGCCTCTGAAGAGTCATTTCGCCAGGCAATGTATATGGCCTATGACATTTATCAAAATCGTCTTAAACATAAAGAGATCAATGCTAATCCTCTTAAAACGGAACAACGCGCCGAACGTGGAGGGAGAGTAGAATAAATCCTCTTCAATTGGCCTCCGATTGTAACAGGACAAAAAACACGATACTAAATTCAGTATCGTGTTTTTTGTCTTTAATACCGTTTACACAAATACAATTGTTCAATTTTCGACTTTGTCCCGGTTACCAGTTTATTTGTCTTGCAAAGGCATTAAACACTGATGGTATAATTTACTTAGCAGACGTATTCCTGTCATTACCTTTACTCTCTCCCCTTCCCCACTTTCCAAAGAAGAATTCCCTTAATTCAATAATTTGATATAAAAAACCAATCTGATAATTTACAGACTTATAAAATTCTAATTAGAAAAAATGTTTATCCTCTGAAAATTATCGTATTTTTGCTTTCTGTTAATCTGGAAAACATGAAAACAAAAATCATTCTTATTGTATTTATCCTACCTTTTCTTTTCTCATTCCGTCCTGAATCAAAGGCTGTACTTGAATCGAAAGGATTAATTCAACGGGTTTTGGATACAACTGCCATTGCATTCATTATTCAGGAAATTCCATCCGAAAACAACAGGGATGTTTTTGAAATAGAAGCTTCAAAAAACGGGAAAATCATCCTCCGGGGTAATAATGGGATTTCAATAGCAACGGCTTTTAACTGGTACCTTAAAGAAGTTGCTCATTTGAGTTACGACTGGCAGGCTGACAAACCCCTGAAAATGGCGAAGGTTATGCCACTGCCGACAACAAAAATACACCGGTCCTGCGGGGCAAAAGAACGTTTTTTCAATAACACCTGTACGTTTGGTTATACATTTGCCTACTGGGATTGGGATCGGTGGCAGCGTTTTATAGATTGGTTAGCCATGAACGGGATCAACCGGCCTTTGATGTTAAGCGGTCAGGAAGCTGTATGGCTCAAAGTATGGGAATCCTTTGGCATGACGGATACAGAAGTTCTCACTTATTTCTCCGCTCCAGCACATTTACCCTGGCACCGCATGGCCAATATGGACAAATGGGGCGGTCCGTTGCCGCTTTCATACATCGAAGGCCAGCAAGGACTTCAACAACAGATTTTAGCACGATCAAGGGCCTTGGGAATGAAGCCGATACTCTCTGCTTTTGCCGGTCATGTGCCGGAAAGTCTTAAAGAGCTCTATCCGGGAGCAAAGATAAGTCGGATCATCCCCGGATGGGGAGGTATGGACGCAACCTACACAACTTATTTTCTTGACCCAACTGATAAGTTGTTTGGAGAAATTCAGAAACGGTTCCTTGTCGAGCAACAAAAGCTTTACGGGACCGACCACCTGTATTCAGCCGATCCGTTCAATGAAATCACTCCACCCAGTTGGGAGCCCGATTATCTGGCTAAAGTAGGTAAGACGATCTATGAAACCATGTTCAAGACAGACCAAGAATCCAGTTGGTATCAAATGTCCTGGACGTTTTATTACGACCGGACTCACTGGACGCAACCACGCCTGGCGGCAATGATTCACGCCGTACCCAAAGATAAACTTATATTCCTGGATTACGTATGCGAGGAAGAAGAGTATTTCCGGAAATCGAACTATTTCCACGGTGCGCCTTTTATATGGTGTTATTTGGGTAACTTCGGCGGAAATACGCATCTGGTAGCTCCTATGAATAAAGTATCAAAACGACTTTCCGTATTACCGGTCGTACCCAATTGCGTCGGGGTAGGCTCTACACTGGAAGGTATCAATGTGAATCCTGAGATCTACGAACTGACATTTGAAATGCCCTGGAGAAGCGACGAAAGTTTCAACTTAGATAAATGGATAGAGGATTATGCCCAACGCAGGTCCGGTTCTTATGATGAGGCTGTATCGGACGCCTGGCAAATGCTCAGACAAGATATTTTGGTTGATTCGGCAGTTGGCATATGGAACCATAGTGTTGTATTTCAGATACCGCCCGTCACCGATCTGAATAAAAGCTCCTGGAGAGGCCGAACCTATATTCCATATAAAAATGCTCAGTTGGCAAAGGCAATAAGCCGGATGCTCCAGGCAAATAACCTATCCAAATCTTCGGACTCTTACCAATTTGACCTTGTAAATCTTACCCGGCAAGCCTTGGGGAATTTCGGTTGTACATTGTATCACCACATGATGCAAGCCTACGAGCAAAAGAATATTCCCGAATTTCGCAACTACTCGGGCCGGTTTATTACGTTGGGGATGGAAATAGACAGCCTTCTTGCTACGCGTCATGAATTCTTGCTTGGAAGATGGTTGGCCGATGCCCGTCATTGGGGAAAGAACTCGACAGAGCATAATTATTATGAACGGGATGCCCGTGAAATTATTACAACCTGGCACAAGGCAGGCGGAGGTCTGTTGGATTACTCAAACCGTCAATGGAACGGATTGATGCGTACCTATTATTTGCCACGTTGGGTAGAATTTATCAATCAATTGGACTATTCATTGAAACAAGATAAACCGTTCGATTCAAAAGGATTTGCCGGTTGGTGCACCAGTTTTGAACAAAACTGGGTGGACAGTCCCTCCAATGGATTTTTAGAGAAAGAAACCGGCAACGCGGTGGAATACTCTTACAAGTTGTTCCTGAAATATCAAAACGAATTATTAGCCGACAACTGACATTCCAACGGTCCTATACTAAAATAGCCTGATACGGCATGTATCAGGCTATTTTAGTATAGATGAAAAGTTATTCTTAGAATTTTATCCGCATAGTCATACCCAACGGAGTGGCTGTCTGATTGTTGATAGTAAGATGTTCTACATAAGGTGCCATTTCAAAATTCACTGACGAAGTTCTTCTTAAGTCTCTTATGTACATATTGTTTACCTTGGCAACATTTACAGCATCCACAATCGACCAAATGCCAACTGCAACCATGCCCCCAAAGCCAAATAACATAGTGCCAACTCCGGCGTTTGAATTTCTACTGTATCCGGAATCCGAATTAAAATAATTTAATGAGCTGGTATAAATTTGAGCCATTCCAACGACCGCTACAACTGAAAAGCCGGCATAACCTCCTAAGAAAGCCAAGCCACGACCGACTTCACCGCAATACATCTGGCCCAGACCGGGTACGATGAATGAACACACTCCACTGATGAGAGGATTATAAAGATCACCATACTCCGGTATGTATTGATGGTAATCGTACCTATATTTGTTTATGCTGTAACGTTGCGCAGTTGAATTTACAGTAAACGCCAAAAGAATGAAAGATATGAACAGTGTGTTTCTCATTTTGATACTACTATGGCGGTTATTTCAACCCAGGTTTAATCGTTGATACTATCTCAAAAAAGACGAATTAAAGTTACGTATCAAAACAGATTGCAAAAGCTGCTAATGTAATTCTTAGCCGTTTAATTAATGCGCAGATTCAAACTGTTGCAGGAAACGTACATCATTCTCGGAAAACATGCGTAAATCTTTAACCTGATATTTCAGGTTGGTGATACGTTCCACTCCCATACCAAAGGCATATCCTGAATATACTTTTGAATCGATACCACAATTTTCCAATACATTCGGATCGACCATTCCGCAGCCCAATATTTCAACCCAACCGGTATATTTACAGAAAGGGCAACCTTTTCCACCGCATAGGTTGCATGAAATATCCATTTCGGCACTCGGTTCGGTAAATGGGAAGTAAGACGGGCGTAGACGAATCTGAGTATCCGGCCCAAACATTTCTTTTGCAAAATACATAAGTGCTTGTTTCAGATCTGCAAACGAAACATCTTTATCAATATAAAGTCCTTCCACCTGATGGAAAAAACAATGCGCCCGATACGATATGGCTTCATTCCGATAGACCCTGCCCGGGAATATCATTCGGATAGGCGGTTTTTGAGAAGCCATAACACGCGACTGCACCGACGAAGTATGAGTCCGTAGTAATACGTCAGGATTCTGTTCTATAAAGAAAGTATCCTGCATATCTCTCGCCGGATGTTCCGGTGGAAAATTTAAAGCACCAAATACATGCCAGTCGTCTTCAATTTCCGGACCTTCGGCAATGGTAAATCCTATCCGGGAAAATATATCGACAATTTCATGTTTTACCAGCGAAAGCGGGTGGCGGGTTCCAAGTTTAACCGGGTCGGCACTTCGTGTTAAATCATTTTTATTTTCGGCATTCCCTGAATTAGTGAAACTTTCTTTCAATTCATTGATCTTATCCTGAGCAGCATTTTTCAGCTCATTCAACAACTGGCCTACTTCCCGTTTTTCTTCATTGGCTACATTCCTGAAGTCATTGAAAAGGGTTGAAATTTCCCCTTTCTTGCTCAAAAATTTAATTCGTAGTGCTTCCAGTTCTTCCTGATTTGAAGCAGCCAATTGGTTTACTTCTTCCAACAGTTGGTTAATCCGATTTTTCATTTTATGTCTTTAACTTTAGCCTTAGGAGCGCAAAACATCTGTTTATCAAATCTATAATTTTTAATTTGCAGCGCTTTGTCCTATTCATTTAGCCTACAAAAGTAATCATTTTTCCACAAAATTAAGTCTTGATTTAAAAAAAAGGAAGGTAAAGCCTTTTTTGTCTGAATTTTGCCTTATATTTGTCAAACGAAAAATTAAATAGTATGGATATTGATAATATACTTCAGTTCATAAGTGAGTTGAAGGCTAACAACAACCGCGAATGGTTTGCCGAAAACAAAGCCAGGTACGATCGGGTTCGTGCTGCATTTGAGCAGATATGCAAGGACCTTATCACGGAGATTTCCACTTTCGATGAAACAATTAAACATGTTGAAGTCAAAGACTGTATTTTTCGCATCTATCGTGACACTCGCTTTTCAAACGACAAAACACCTTACAAAACCCATTTTGGGGTATATATTGCTTCTGCCGGCGGCCGTAAAAGCCAGCATGCCGGTTATTACCTGCATCTTGATCCTACCGGTTGTTTCCTTTCTGTTGGTATTTGGTGCCCTGACCCAACCATGTTAAAGGCATTGCGTCAAAGCGTATACGACAATATCGATGAGTTGAATGAGATCCGGTCAAGCCCTGACTTTTCCCAGTACTTCAATGGGTTCTACGAAGAAGATAAACTCAAAACGGTTCCCCGCGGTTTCCCAAAAGATTTTCCGGAGGCAGAGCTGCTTAAGCTGAAACATTATCTGGTTGATTATCCTTTGGACGAAACCATTCTTCATGCGCCTGATTTTGTCTCCCGTGTTGCCCAAATTGCAAAATGTGGTTATCCTTTTAACCGTTTCCTGAATTATACGGTGGATGAAGTAGTGAATTAAGGATTTGGTAACAGGAGTTACTCAACCGTAAATGTTCAACATCAAATAGCTTTTATGATTTTAGATTCTTTACAAAATACCGGATTATACGAAACCATCCACCCCCGCTTTAAACAAGCTTTCGATTTTTTGCGTTCTACAGATTTATTGGCTCTTCCCTTAGGCAAGATTGAATTAGATGGTTCTGATTTATTTGTCAACGTGGTTGAAATAACAGGGAAGACTGCTGAAACCGCACAGCTTGAAACTCATAATCTTTATATTGATATACAAGTGCCTGTTACGGCTGCCGAAACTATGGGATGGATTGTCCGTAACAAATTGAAAGATATCACCGATTCGTATAACCCGGAAAAAGATATCACCTTTTATGGTGATAAAGCCTCTAACTTAATAAAAGTTCACCCTGCAGAATTTGCGATATTCTTTCCGGAAGATGGTCATCAACCGGGCATTTCCGATGATCAACACAAAAAGATTATTATTAAAGTGTTGGCGTAACCATTGAATAGTTATAATTATTAAAGCAGAATTCCTCTTTTATTAATTTGGGCGTATCTTTAGTCTCTTTTTGTTACCCGGAGCAGTTGTCGCAAATTTAACAAGCACAACGGCCTGAAGTCATTTTTTTAAGCTGGCCGAGACAAAAGCTAGGGAAGATATTTAATATAGATATCTGGTAAAGATTTAGAAGACTGTATCATTTTATCTGTCATTCATTTTTTAAATTTAGAATAAAACTATTTACCTTCAACTGATATTTTGAGATTAAGAACATATGAAAGATCTGGCTATAATTAAATCCGACCCCTGGTTGGCACCTTATGCAGAAGCAATAGGCGGACGATATGAGTATTTCGAAAGTGTAGAGAAGAAGTTAGTGGTAGAAGGTCAGACTTTATCCAGTTTTGCTTCCGGATACTTATATTTTGGATTACATCGCTTGCCTGATGGTTGGGTTTTCCGGGAATGGGCACCCAATGCAACAGCCATCTTCTTAATCGGTGATTTTAATAACTGGCAGCGCCATCCGGATTATCAAATGAAAAAAATCCAAAATGGTATTTGGGAAATTCGGCTTCCCGATTATGCGATAGCTCATTCACAACTTTATAAATTATTGGTCGAATGGGAAGGTGGAAGCGGTGAACGTATCCCGGCCTGGGCGCGCAGGGTAGTGCAGGATGAAACCACTAAAATTTATAGTGCACAGGTTTGGTACCCTTTTCAACCTCATGTATTTAAATACCGTAATTTTAAACCCAAAACCCAACCGCTCCTAATTTATGAATGCCATATCGGCATGTCCAGTAGCGAAGAGAAAGTTTCCACCTACGATGAGTTTCGTACGTCTGTACTGCCGCGGATTGCCCGTGCCGGGTACAATTGCATTCAAATCATGGCCATACAGGAACATCCGTATTACGGCTCCTTCGGTTATCATGTTTCCAGTTTCTTTGCCGCGTCGTCCCGCTTTGGTACACCAGAAGAACTGAAACATCTGATTGACGATGCGCACGGAATGGGGATTGCGGTTATCATGGACATAATCCATTCACACGCGGTCCGTAATGAGGTAGAAGGATTAGGCCGGTTCGACGGAACCCCGTATCAGTATTTTCATGGAGGAGCACGTCGCGAACATCCGGCCTGGGATTCGCTTTGCTTCGATTATGCCAAGCCTTCCGTCCTGCATTTTCTACTCTCTAATTGCAAATTCTGGTTGGAAGAATACAACTTCGATGGGTTCCGGTTTGATGGGGTAACCTCCATGTTGTACCGTAGCCATGGGTTAGGCGAAAATTTTACCGGGTATGAATCCTACTACAATTTAAATCAGGATGGTGATGCCATCTGTTATTTGACGCTGGCCAACAAGCTTATCCATGAAGTAAATCCGAATGCAATCAGCATTGCTGAAGAAGTGAGCGGAATGCCTGGATTAGCGACTAAAGTCGAAGATGGCGGTATCGGGTTCGATTACCGTATGGCCATGGGGATTCCCGACTTCTGGATCAAATTGATCAAAGAAGTCAAAGACGAGGATTGGAATGTAGGTACAATCTACTGGGAATTAACAAACCGTCGTGCTGATGAAAAAACGGTCAGCTATGCCGAAAGCCATGATCAGGCATTAGTAGGTGATAAAACAATCATATTCCGGCTGATTGATGCTGAAATGTACTGGCATATGCGTATCGGCGACAGTACGCTGATCGTGGACAGAGGCATTGCTTTACATAAAATGATCCGGTTGATTACAGCTTCAACCATGAATGGCGGTTACTTGAATTTTATGGGCAATGAATTCGGTCATCCCGAATGGATCGATTTTCCGCGCGAAGGAAACGGTTGGTCAAACAAATATGCACGCCGTCAATGGGATTTGGTGGATAATGAAAAGTACCTGTATCATAGCCTAGGAGAGTTCGATCGTTCTATGATAGCATTAATCAATTCGGTTCCACAATTTAACTTATTACCCATCCAGCAGCTTTGGAGCAAGGAGGATGATCAGGTACTGGCCTACCAACGGGGTGACCTGATCTTCATATTCAACTTCAATGGAACAAAATCATTTACTGATTATGGTATCCTGACCGATAAAGGATCCTATAAAACCATTCTGAACACCGATGAATCCAACTATGGAGGCTTCGACCTGATTGACGAAAGTATCGTTCATATCACCTTACCGGCCCCAAAAGACCCAACCGGAAAAGAATGGTTGAAACTTTATATTCCGGCCCGTACAGCATTTGTTTTGAAAAGACAATAATCTCAGAACCGAATACCTGTTCTTCTGAATTCCTATAAATTGAAGGCTGACCTGAGTTTTATCAGGCCAGCTTTTTATTTATAATGATCGGACCAGAAAATAAAATCAGCCGGGACTTTAAGTTATTCAATTTCAATCCTGTATTTATCTAGCAGTCCGACAACTCCTATCCTCGAAAAACGAGCTTTTGTGATCCTGTTCAGTTCCGGGTCGATGGAATAATGGAAAGAGGTACGAAAATCGGCTTTCTCGAGTGTGGTTTTAAAAAATATAGCCCGTTGCAAATCACAATTATCGAATGTTGATGAGGTCAGATCGGCTTCCGTAAAATCGGTTTCCTGCAGGTTACAATTTTTGAAGTTCGTCTTCCTGACTTTCAGTTTATAGAACACTGCAAGTTTCAACACACAATTTTCAAAATCAAGTGAAAGCAGGAATTGATTACATTCATCGAACTGAACCCCTAATAACTTGCAACCTACGAAATGAATATCGTTTAATGCGGTATTTTTCAACTTAGCCAGACTAAAGTCACAACTGTCAAACGTACATTCACGAAAAGTTATATGGGAGATATCGCCTCCGTAGAAGTTACAATTCACGAACCTGCAATTCTCATATTCCCCTTTCGGGAGACTATTTACAGTATAATCTCCACGCTCAAAAAGTTTATTCTCAATCAATTTTATAGCTTTTAAATGTGAATGCAAAAATAGTTATTTGATTTGGTTATTTCAGTTCCGGGCATAAAAAAAGAGAATTACCGGAAGTAATCCCCTGCTCGTTTTGTCGTACCGAAGCCATTATTCATAAAGCCAGACAGCTTTTTGGATATAAGTTGGATCACTCAGCTGTTGCAGTATAAATGAGGCAACATTTGCCCGGGAGATCGTCGGAAAACCCTTTAGTTTGATCTTTTTAATGCCATGCTTCAACTCACCGGTCAACTGGCCATCAGTCAAGCTGCCCGGACGAATCAAAATCCATTGAAGATTGCTCCCTACGATCCGTTGTTCGTTCATATTATGGTCGGCAACCGGAACACGGATGAATATCTTAACCAGAATAAAACGGATAAAGAGATTCATATAGAACCGGCTCTCACCTGCGCCCAGGCTCGACAGGTAGATAAACCGGTGTACCTTTGCTTTCTCCATAATGGATACAATATTATCAATTCCATTCGTTATTTCGGGTGAATGTTTTGTTAGTGATCCACCTCCCAACGCTGATATACAAACATCAGCACCGGCTATGGCATCCTTCATTTTGAGGGTCTCATTCAGGTTTCCAACCATCACTTTCAGTCGTGGGTTATCTATTAATATCGTTCCCGGCCTGCGGATGTAGGCAATAACATGATGCCCTTTCGCCAATGCTTGTTCTACCAGTAACAGACCGGTTTTACCGTTTGCTCCAAAAATAACAACTTTCATAAATGTAAGGTTTTGGCTAATCTACAATTCATTAAAAAAAGCAAATAGAATCAATTATATATTAAACATATTTTGTTTCTAAAAGTTTTAAATTCAGGAAAGATTCATTTACAAAAAAAGAGAATTACATAAGTAACTCTCTTCTCTTTTTTTCTGTAGGACTCTTAAAAACAAAAAACGGATCACTTCAATCCCGATATTTTTGTTTCAGGAATCAAAGATGCGTTTTTGCGCTATTTCCGGTTATTCAGTTCTGCTTGGGTTTTTACCCGTAATCCCGGATTTTCTTTCACCATCTGACGTAGAAAGGCCTCCGGATAGCCGGCACGGATGATGGTAGGAGGAATTTTATATTGATTTTGAATGAATTTACCGTTTTTCTCAGCCTTGATGTTGCCATCCATATATTTAACCAACAGGTATTCGCCTAATTTCTTCCAGGCTGCTGTTGAGTTTTCAGCTTGTGCAACGCTGAAATCGGAAAGAAAGACACGGGCATCAGCTTCCGTCATTCCCACAGCAACCTTATCGATGGCCGGAACGAGTGTATTGAAGTCATCCTCCCATTTAGCCTGAACTTTCTTAATATCAGGCAACATATAAGAGTATTTGCTGTACGCATAGTTTGCCACCCAGTTATAGGTCCAAAAAGCCGAAGTAGCAGAATACTCCAACAAACTCCCATTATCGGCACGGTAACATTCTGGCACGCGGTTAATGCCGCAATACATGGGTACATACAGACCGGTTGCAGCATCATCCACCCCGAACCAAAGAATTCCACCGATATAATCGGGAAGCCAGCTCCGCATTTGGGCTACAAAAGTAAAACCTGTCTGTTGGGTAGCCACGGGACGTTCATGAAGATATTCTATGCTGTCGACTTTAAAGGTCAACGGACTGCAACGAAGTTTGCTTCCAAAAGGCCCTGCAGCCAGTCCTTTTGTCATATCGAATTCGGTTCCTTCATACTGGTCACGCATGTATTCTTTCAGCTTCTGGGCCGTAAGTTTGAAAGTCGGTTTAATCCATAATGGCATTCTTTCGGTAGTTTCACCTTTGATATAGGAAATATACTTCTCCATGGCAGGATCAACTTTCCGGAAGAAAGACCATACCCGTGCCTCACAAGCACGCAATGCAACATAGTCGAGAGGAGCGTAGGTGTCGGAAAAACTAAAATCTTTATTTTTCCCTTTGAAATAACCTTTTTCCCGGGCAAAAGCAATGACATCATCGGAATACAGGCAATTGTTCTTATCTTCAAAGGAAAAAGTGGTAATACGGGCCTGATTGGCATGGGCAGATACACAATCGTCAGGAATACGTTGTGCAACCCACACGGCACCTTTGTTATTGGCTCCTTTACCAACCATTTCCAGTATCCAGATTTCATCCGGATCGGCTATAGAAAACGATTCTCCTTCGCTGCAATAACCATATTCAGCTACCAGATCAGTCATAACCTTAATTGCCTCCCGAGCGGTTTTCGAACGTTGTAGCGCAATATATATTAAGCTCCCGTAATCCATTATGGCTGTAGAGTCAACTAATTCAGGACGGCCTCCGAATGTAGTCTCACCAATGCTGACCTGGTGTTCATTCATATTGCCTATTACGGAATAGGTTTTTTCAACTTGTTTTATCTTTCCAAGGAATTTTCCGGAGTCCCAATCATGGACATCAAGCAGTGTACCGGCAGGATAGGTAGCGGCAGGATAATGGTATAAGCATCCAAACAAAAAGTAAGAATCGGCATTGTAAGAAATCAGCGTTGAACCATCCAGTGTTGCAGCCTTTCCGACCAGAAAGTTCGTACACGCAAATCCAAAATTTAGAGTCAGTAAAAAAGCGGTTATGAAAAATATTCTTCTTATCATTATCTCTATAATTATCATTTAATATTTACAAAGGTAAAGTTTTAATATTTAAAGTACAAATCAGGATAAAAAAATCAATTTATATTTGCCTTTATTATAGAGTATTCATTTTTGTTGGGAAGTACTCTCATCGTCCGGATTGTTTTTGGAAAAAGATTTATTAATCCAGTTTGGAATAACCAGCACCCCAATCAAAAGATATAAATAATAACTAATAACCCGCCAGACTAACGTAACAAAAATTATAGCGCTATCGGAATAAAACACATCGCTATAATACTCTTTAAAAGCATATTCACTCACCCCACTTCCACCGGGGGTCGGGCTCACAACCATAACCACCCAAAGTATTAATTGCCGGGCATAAATAACCAAATGGTTGCTTATCGGAACAAAAGCCATAAAAACAGCATTCACAACTAAGAAGCGTGAAGTCCAGGCAAGTACAGTCAGGCCAAAAGCTTTCAGCCAAAACCACCAGGAACGGTTGCCTATATCGTGCGAAGCAGAAATAAGGCTGTTAGTAAGTAAATCAACATCATCGTACCAACGTCTCAGGACCGGGAGTCTAAATACCTTTAGGAGTAATTGCCTTATCCAGTTCGGACGTTTAAAAGTTCCTACAAACAAGATACAAATCAAGAAAAGCCTCATAACATAAAGGGTTCCAAAAACGATTCCAAAAGTAGAAACAATGACTGATGACGAATTGAACAGCTCTTTAAGTGGAATAAATAGAAAAACCAGTGGACAAGCCAGGATAAAAAACAATTCATCCAGAAATAGATTTACAAACATGATGGTGGTACTTCGACCGGCATTGATCCCCTCCTTGATAAGGAAAATGACTACCAGGCTGGATCCTCCCACTGCCGGGGGCGTAACAGCCGTGGTAAATTCGCAAAGTACATTGATATGAAATGCTTGCTTCCAGGATAAATCCCGGTCGGTAAATAGCCTGAAACGGTTCATCATACTAAAGTCACGAAGTAACATGAATACAAGAGCCAGAACAACAAACATGACACTGACAATCGTAAAATGGAAAGTGGCAAATACAGCAGGGTTAAATTCGCTAAGGAACAGCCAGCCAATTACCACTATGCCGATACTAATAGGTATAAGTACCTGATACGTTTTAAATGGCTTAGCCACCTTCTTCGATGTTACCTGGGCTATACTTTGCATGTCCTTTTCATTAGTTTTTGATACCTGTCCAACACTTCCTCCGCAACACTTTCCCAGGAACGGGCTATGCTGTGCGAAGCATTCATTCCGGCTGTATGAATCTTCTCCGGCGAGTCCATCAATTCCCGTAATTTTGTAGCAAAAGATTCACAGTTATTCTTTATGAGAAAGCCATTGAAATTATCGATAACGTTCTCGGCCGATGATGATCCTTCAACCAGCACCGAGGGGGTATGCATGGCTGCTGCCTCCCGAATTACCAAGGGGGCGTTGTCATAAATTGAAGGAAACAAAAATAAATCTGCTGCAGCATAATACCTTTTGAGCTGCTCACGATCGGTAATCATTCCCACAAATTCGACCTTACCGCTTAATCCGGATTCTTCTGCCAGCTGTTTCAAATCGGAAGCTGCATAGCCGACCCCAATAAAAAACATTTTGAAAGAAAGCTCTCTGAGCGAAGCAAGTGTTTCGATGATCAACCGTATATTCTTTTCCCAAATATGTTGACCCACAAAAAGAAATACCCGTTCAATATCCGGTATGTTTAATTCCTGGCGGGCCGCCTTTTTAATCGGTTCAATTGGCTCACTGGTAGCAAAATCATTTCCGTTATCAACAATTTCCACTTTCCCCTTGAATCCGTATTCACGGATGGTAGGTTCCACCGAAGCTTGTGGAATCCAGACCTCATCTGCTTTTTCGAAGAACCTGATAATCTCACAGGTCATTTGCCGGGCAATATATTTATTGTAAACAGAATGTTCAAAGTCATCCCGGTATTTTGAATGGAACGTTGCTACTAAAGGGATTTTAAGCTTTTGGGCAATATTTAAGGCTAATTTACCCGAACTAAAGGGACAATGTGCATGTACTAAACCGAATGAAATCTGTTCAATTTCGGTCTTAAACGCGAGGTCAATTTCGGGAAGGCCAATCCGATAAGGCTTACGGCCCAGAATAGGTATGGATGCATACCGGTATATGGGATAAGGTTCATGATCGGAATAATTCGGTGACTTGGGGGTAATAACGCACACAGGCTGTCCTTTCTTTTGTAACCAATAGGCATAATTCTGTGCTGTAAGTGAAACCCCATCCATAATTGGAGGGAAACTATCATTGAAAATACCAATAGTTTTCAATTTATCGCCAACCGGAGTAACCATGTAATTTAGTTTTACTGTTTGTTAAAAGGTCCATAAAATACAAAACACATTTCATTCAGCAAGGCATGCAAATCTAAGAAATTTTCTTAGATTCTTATAAATTTACCATTGCAATAGAATTCTACGTAAGCGGAATGCATCCAACTATACAATTAAAATTTACACTATACTCACCCAATTCCCGATTAATGACTGCTTTTATCGTTGAAAGTTATTAAAAACTAATATGAATGTAACAAATAAGAAACAAGAAGTTATTTCAATAACACTTAAATTACTTTATTTGTTATAAAAACAGTATCTTTGTCCACCAAATATTTATTTTTAGTCACTACAAATAAGCAGGAATGTGGGTAAACAGGGCATAATGAGCCGGATAAGCTCAATTATGTATGTTCTTTTGATGAAAAAAGTGCGTTTTTTGTCGTGAAAAAATAGAAAGGAAATATATCCGTAAATCGCTTATTAATAGCAGTATCGTTCAACACTAATGATTCGAAATCGATCTATCCGTTTTTTTGCCGTCGAGAAATTGACTTTTATTTATATTTTAATAACATCTATAATAATTCTATTTCTACGGCCTGAAACATCTGTTATTTTGGAATTACTACGGATACGGTTATTGATGATCCTGGGAATTATCATTTTAGCCTATTTCAATTCCATTAAGAATTGGTGGATGATTCGATTTTCCCGTTTTGCGTTTATTGGCGCATTGCTCATCTATTGGTATCCGGAAACCTTTGATATAAATCGATTAATCCCTAATTACGATTTTTTGTTGGCCAGACTGGAACAAGCCATCTTCGGCTTTCAGCCGGCTCTGGTGTTTTGCCAGCACTTCCCCCAACATTGGTTCGGCGAGATACTCAATATGGGCTATTTTGCCTATTATCCATTGATTATTGGCACAAGCATGTACTTCTATTTAAAGAGCAAAAGAGCCTTTGAGCAGTTCTTTTTTATCGTTCTCTTTTCTTTCTTTTCCTATTACCTCATTTATATCATCTTCCCGACTGCCGGACCGCAGTATTACTATCAGGCAATCGGTCTGGACCAGGTTAATTCAGGAATTTTCCCCAATATCGGTTTCTATTTCAACAAACATCAAACACTCATTTCGGTTGGGAATAATTCCGGATTCTTTTCTCAAATGGTACAACACACCCAGCAGGTAGGCGAAAGGCCTACTGCCGCATTTCCAAGCTCCCATGTAGGCATCTCCACTATAATTATGCTGCTGGTTATAAAAAACCGTCAATATTTTTTACTGGCATTTATATTACCGATCTATCTGGCATTGGTTGCCGCCACGGTCTATATTCAGGCCCATTATGTCATAGACGTATTTGCCGGATTAATGACGGCTTTTTTATTCTGCTATTTAGGAAACCTCGTTTACCGGCTGTTCACTCATAAACTCTATGGAATTCCGGAATTAACGGCTATCTTTTCCAGAAAACCTATCAAATTGCGGAACTAAACAGGCCAATGAGACGAGGCCGAAATCGAACTCTGTTAGTTGTGCAGCCGGTATAATTCCTTTCCGCCATTCGTTCAGAGTATAGAGAGACTTCCGAGGGAGTTGGGATAAGGTTCGGTTAGCTCCTTAACTCTCAAATTCGTGTATTTTTTTGCATAATATTGCGTAATTTAGTTCTACCTTCTTCATTCGGGCTTGCCCATGTAAGGTGTTAAGATCAAAACACAAAGTGTTTTTCTTATCCGTTTTTAGTCCGCCTACTCAGCGTTTATCCACGTTCCAATCTTGGTCCGGACTTGTCCAGATTCGGGTTATTGTAATTCGTAAAGCAGAACTAAATTGGAAGTTCTACCAGCAAACTTCTGAGGTTTAAAATTTTTCACACGAAAACCAGTTGTGCCGGAAAAATAAGCCGGACATGCGGATGAAACATTCCGGCTTGACAGAACAGGCTTTGATCGATGGGATAAATGACCGGAATGTTTCACTGGTGCAAATCCGTTAGCTCCTTAAAAATCATCCTTCTATCCTTTATTTCGCCTTTTCCGTACCCCGGATTGGGGGCCTCTTCACACCTCCGGCAGCTGACGGAGATGCAGGTGCTTTCTTTATGCCTCTTCGCATCCTGTTCTATGCCTATTCGTAGTATAAAGGTACTATATCCATAGATATTCCAGGGATAACCCGGGGATAATCCATATCCATATAAATATGGATTATACCTGGGTTATCCCTGGGTTATATGTGGGTTATCTACGGGTTATCCTAAAGCAAGTGGCGAATAGGTATAGAATCTGTGGCGAATAGGATCTTATCTCTCTGTTTAGTGAGTTTTTCAGCTTAATATTCAACGGCCTATCAAACTGCCTGCCAGTTGAATATTAGACTGAAAAACACACCAAATTGGGCGATAAGCTCCTAACACCGGTTCAGAACCCGGGCCGGTGGGACGGTTGATCAAGGCTGGCCGGATTAAGCGTCGGTCGTCGATTTACGGATAATCCTAAATTTGATCGCGGATACCCGGGATTGGCACGGTGTTGTTATGCTCAAGTTACGGGGGTAGCCGCTTCTGAATCAATAATAAATGAGTCTGTAGTCCCTGATTAAGCGGAGATAATTAGGTCTGATTTAGATAATTTCTTATCTTTGCATACTTGCAGAAATGGTTATTTTAAAATTTAATACTACCGGTTATGACACGTACACTTCAAGCGGAAGATCTTAATAATCTATGCAAAAACACCATGATTGAGCATTTGGGGATTGAATTTACGGAAGTCTCAAAGGGCCGTGTAGTTGCCAGAATGCCCATTGACGAAAGAACGATCCAACCCATGAGGCGGTTGCACGGTGGTGCCATCATGACACTCGCCGAGTCGGTTGGCAGTGCGGGGTCCCTGATGTTAGTCGATCCATCCGAATACTATGTGCTGGGGGTTGAAATCAGCGGAAGCCATGTCGGGAGCACTTCGGAGCACTTCGTATGGGCTGAAGCCCAGATTGTACATCAGGGAACGACCTCCCATGTATGGGAAATCCATGTTAAGGACAAAAATGACACACTCATATCCGTTTGCCTCCTCACGAACCGTATTTTTCCCATAAATAACAAGGCTTAACGATGAGTCCGAAAACCAAATCATACCAATCACTTAGAAAGCTGCAAACCGTCTGCTTAAAACAAAGTATTCCTTTTGCTTCCTACCGGTTACCGTTGCATCCGGACATAATAACGTTGGTACAGCATCAGTCACTTCCCGAGAGAATTGATTCGCTGAATGGGCTGGGACAAAAAAGCGGTTTTGTCATGGCTCCGTTTTTTGAGACGGAACGGCATCATTCATTGCTGTTGAAACCGGAAAGTATTTTTCTTTCGGATAATATCGACCCGGCCTTTATAAATGAGCTATCCCGGAACTCCGGTTTCCAGTCTGCAGGAATGCCTTCCGGGGAAGAAACAACCACAACCCCTCCGACCGATTTTATACAACAGGTAAATGATGCCAAACGCGCCATCTCGGAAAAGAGATTTCATAAAGTGGTGTTGTCTAAAGTCCGGAAAGAAGAACTAAGCATTGGCTTTGAGGCAAGCACATTTTTTCTTCAGTTATGTGCGACGTATCCGCATGCCTTTGTCTATATAATTCAGCTTCCCGAGGCCGGCTGCTGGATCGGGGCAACCCCTGAACCGTTGTTGCTGTTGGAAGCAGGAAAAGCAAAAACCGTTTCATTGGCCGGAACGCAGGTTGCCACCTCTGCAGACATCAGTTCCTACCGTTGGAGCGAAAAAGAAATCGAAGAGCAAGGCATTGTGACCGGTTACATGGAACAAACCTTACAGGCACTACAGATTGACAATTACACGCTGACAGGTCCTTCAAATTACAAAGCGGCTAACCTGGTCCATTTAAAAACAGGGTTTGAGTTCTCACAGGCGGATATGGGAAACAGGCTGGGAGATTTCCTAAAAGCCTTCCACCCGACTCCTTCTGTAGGCGGATTACCGAAAGAGGCTGCACGTGATTTCATTTTAGAGAATGAAAAACATGACAGGTCCTACTATACAGGTTACCTTGGCCCTGTAAATATTGAAAACAAAAGCAATGTATTTGTAAACTTACGGTGCCTGCAATTGTTTCAAAAACAATTTGTCCTTTACAGCGGTGCAGGCATTACGGCTTCTTCCATAGCCGAAAAAGAATGGGAGGAGACGGATAATAAAATGATGACCATGATGAATGTCATGCAGAACCCAAATAACTGAACTTTTCCGACGTTTAAAACTTTGGAAAAGTTTGATCAAGATCTTTAAACAGTAACTATAAAAATATGAATCATTTCCGACAGGGAATTAAAAACATACCCGAAATCTGCTTTCAACAGGGAGTGCGCAAAGTCATAATAGCTCCCGGTTCCCGGAATGCCCCGCTGATTTTGGCGTTTACAGCTCATCCTGAGCTGGAATGCTTAAGCATAACCGACGAACGTTCGGCCGCTTATTTTGCCCTGGGAATAGCACAACACAGCAGGCAGGCAGTGGCATTGGTATGCACCTCCGGAACTGCGGTGCTTAATTTTGCACCGGCCATAGCAGAAGCCTACTATCAAAACCTGCCGTTGATCGTCATAACCGCCGACCGTTCGGCCGAAACAATCGACCAGGCCGATGGCCAAACAATCCGGCAAAAAGATATTTACCGCAACTATATAAAAGCTTCTTTTGAATTACCTGTTGAGACATCCCAGGACGTGGACCTGGCTTTCTCTGACCGGCAGGTTTCCCAGGCAATCGATATAGCCGGGTCAGCCCCCTGTGGCCCGGTACACCTGAATGTCCCGTTGCGTGAACCGATTTACACCGCTATCCCCGGGCAACACAGCAATCCGAAGATCATTAAAACGGTTCCGGTCCAGACTTCCCTAGCGAAAGAAAGTTTACAGAAACTGACTGAATCCTGGGCTTTCCATACCAAAAAACTTATTGTGGTAGGGGTTCAACCTAAAAATGAGAATTTAAATAAGTTGGCAAACAAACTGGCCCATGAGCCGGATGTGGTCGTAACCGGTGAAAACCTGTCGAATATAAGCGGTGGGAGAATAATCGGCAGGCCCGAAGTACTCTTTGCTTCCCTATCCGAAGATGAAAAGGAATCATACCGCCCGGAGTTACTTATCACCATTGGCCATTCGGCTATTTCCAAACAACTGAAGCTATTTTTAAAGGCCCACCAACCTATCGAACATTGGCAATTTGAGTCTTCGTTGCCTTATGCCGACACGTTTAAAAGCCTGACCACCGTTGTGCCGGGTTCAGCGATCGAAACGCTTGAAGCTATGCCGTCAGGTAACACCAAGAGCGAATTTGCCGACCTGTATCAACATCAAATGGAGTCCATCAGTAAACGTCATGACGCCTTTGTCGAGGATAC
>JAUZOM010000035.1 GCA_030706465.1 Bacteroidota bacterium
CGGTAGCCTTTAATTTCCATGCCTAATATTTGACTGGCGGCATTCTTTGCCTCTTCGGGTGTCCTGGCCAGTTTCACACCGCCTGCTTTTCCCCGGCCCCCGGTTAATACCTGAGCTTTCACAACCACCGGAAGTCCTAACCTCTCCGTGGCCAGGCAGACTTCTTCAACGGAGTAACATAAAATCTCCCGGGTAACCGGGATAAAATAACGGGATAAAATCTCTTTTGATTGGAATTCATGAATTTTCATAAAATAGCCGGTTATAACCTATATATGGATAAGTAAGTAAAGAATAAAATTATTTTCCAGGATAAAATGCTGTTCTTTTTAAGTAACTGTTACATTGTAAACACATTTACAGCTTAAGATGTTTGGTTTAATTATGACTTTTCTTAATTTAATTTGTAATCTCTGCCAACGAAGTAATGCGAACACTGTCATGTCATGTTTATAGTTATCAGAAAAAGGAATAGAACGCTTATTTACGCCGATATGGCGGATTAGTCGGCGTTCTCTTCTTCCTGGGGTTTAAATTGAATTATACGACATCAAGTATCATCTTGTAAGTTCATTCCCTATTTATTTATCTTTTTACACAAACTCTACAAAACCGGAGGAAAAGGGATTCCTGCAGAATAAATTATGCCTTATCCCGATTTCCGGACCTGAAGTAACAAACCTAAAGTCTGATGGCTCAAGTTAGCGCATTGGTTTACTCCTGCGAAATAGATGAACCGGTTCGCCAAAGCTTGCTGTCTAATCGCCACCAGGCCTATGTTCAGTCGTATCTTAGTTTATATATTCCCATAGTTAACCCATAGATAACCCATATCATTAATGATATGGGTTATCTATGGGTTATCCCTGAATGATCCCCGGCTGGAGTATGATTATACATTAAATAAGCAGCAGGGAGGAGTCGGGGAAGATGCGAGGGGGATGAATTGTTGAATTGTTGAACTGAATGGGTTTGATTGAGCGTTTCTTATTAATCGGGAATGATTTTCAAATTTAAAACCCGGTACAGGTTATTGACAGTTTTCTCCTATGGAGAAATGAGTATTAATGGTATTTCAATTACTCACCCCAAAGGTTATAGAGCCGAAATAAGAATGAAATAAGCGGAGATACTACCAGGGAGGAAGGACCAGAAATGAAACAACATCAGCCAACGAGTTGGAATCCGGGTAAGGATCGACTTCAACACCCCTCCAACTTTGTCCGATGGCCGGATCCGGATCAATAGTCAACAGAGATTGTCCAAGTGTATAAAATAGAGCTTTAATTTATTTCACCTACTTAGGATAGGGAAAAATAAATAAGAATCATATGAATACTTAAAACTAATGGCGAACGAAAGGTGAAGCCAACTGGAAGGAGATCACTTAACAGATAAACAACAACGATTAGTATTTTCGTTTAACAGAACTTTTTTATACATATTTTGTTTAAATAAACGCTATGATTTATCAATGCTATTTAATATAATGGCTAAAAAAATAGTTAAAATTTTGAATTGTAAAAAAGAGTTCACTTTGTTTCTTGATAATTTACTGCTGTCTTAAAAAAACACTTAAAATTATGTAATATGAAAAAGAAAAGTTTACTTTTGATTGGCTTCATGTCAATGGCGTTGTTTGTTAGTGCACAAACAGCAGATAGCAAAGTTGCTATTGGATTATATGGCGGAAAGAACGAATACGTGGGCGACTTGGGAAATGGCATTCTTGATTTCAATCAAACAGGCTATTGGTTTGGTGGGGCGTCCCTTTCCGCCTACCTTTCCCGCTCATTCGATATCGGGATCCAGGGGAATTATGGCGATTACGGCTATTTAATCACTGCAGGTCCCCGGAATAATTTTTGGGGCCGGAAATTTGAAGGAACTCTATTTGGACATTACAAATTAAACAATGGCTATCTTTTTAATGAAAATTCAAAGCTATCTCCATTTCTTGAACTTGGTGTTGGCATGGCGGGTTACAAAGTGGGTACAAAGCAGTCACCTAGAATTAATGCAGACGGATACGATTTTCTGGTTCCTGTAGGAGGCGGCCTAAAATATCAATTTAATAGAACGATCGCTTTACAATATAAGTTTATTTATAATTTTACGAATCAAGACAAACGGGATAATATCATTGCCCGGAATAATAATGATGCATTTGTTGAACATTCACTCGGCATTATATTTTCATTCGGGGGTGCTAAAGACACCGATGGTGATGGTGTGCCGGATAAAATTGATAAATGTCCGGATACACCCAAGGGTGTTCAGGTTGATGCACTCGGTTGTCCGATAGATACCGATGGTGATGGTGTTCCGGATTACCTGGATAAATGTCCCGATACGCCTAAAGGGGCGGCTGTGGATGCCAATGGTTGTCCGTTGGATACCGATGGTGATGGTGTTCCGGATTATCTGGATAAATGTCCCGATACGCCTAAAGGAGTAACCGTAGACGCTTCAGGTTGTCCGTTTGATGCGGATGGTGATGGTGTACCGGATTACCTGGATCAATGCCCGAACACACCGGCCGGGGTAGCTGTTGATGCAAAAGGCTGTCCACTTGATTCGGATGGTGATGGCGTTCCGGATAACCTGGATAAATGTCCCGATACGCCTAAAGGGGTAGCTGTGGATGCGAATGGTTGTCCGCTCGACCGGGATGGTGATGGTGTTCCGGATTATCTGGATAAATGTCCAGATGTACCGGGCACAGTAGCCAATAAAGGATGCCCGGAAGTAAAAGCTGAAGCAAAGAAAATATTTGCACAGGCTCTAAAGGGAGTTCAGTTTGAATCGGGCAAGGATATAATCACCAAAGCTTCTTATCCGATACTGAATAAGGTGGTGAATGTACTGAAAGAAAATAAAGAGTACAATCTGGCAATCAACGGCCATACTGACAACAAGGGAGATAAGGCCAAAAACATGGTATTGTCACAAAAACGGGCCGAAGCTGTTAAGAAATACCTCGAAAGCAAAGGGATTGATCCCCAACGGTTAACAGCCCAGGGATTTGGAGAAACAATGCCGGTAGCCGATAATTCAACCGCAGCCGGAAGAGCACAAAACAGAAGGGTAGAATTTAAAGTAAATTTCTAAAATACTTAAAGCAACAGATATCCCCGTTAATTCCATGGAATTGATGGGGATTTTTTTATTCTGTTAGCACCAATAAAAGTCCGGATTCAACTTCCATTCTGTGCCTATTCCTGTGTTCCACAGCAGCATTAATCCCTGTCCGATAAAAAAAAACGGCCGGACTGTTTTATTGTCCCAGATGACATTATTTGTCATTTCCCGTCAATTTGCTTACATTTGTCATATTGATAAATTAAGCATTATGCGCGTACTCGTTTCCACCCGTTTACTTCCAGATGGTTTTACTGATTTAAAGGACCGATTTGAAGTTGTGTTTCCCGAAAAGGAGTTGTTTTCGAAAGAAGAAGTTATGAATCTGATTGCCGGTTTTGATGCTTTTGTGTCTACCTTTCAGTTCAACGTGGATAAAGATGTGATTGATGCAGCAACGGGTAGCGTTAGAATTATAGCTAATTTTGGGGTGGGTTACAATAATATTGATGTCGCTTATGCCGCTCAATGTGGAATTGTCGTAACCAATACCCCTGATCCGGTCATTGAACCGACCGCTGAACAGGCCTTTGCCTTAATGTTAGCGGCTGCCCGCCGGATAGCAGAATGTGACCGGAAAATGAGGATACCTCAAGGATTGAAATGGGGAGTCATGGAAAATCTGGGTCAATCGCTTTATGGAAAAACACTCGGGATTATTGGAATGGGTAGGATAGGGCAGGCCGTTGCACGACGGGCAACAGCAAGTGGCATGAAAATTGTTTATTATAACCGCGCCCGACTTGCTCCCGAATTGGAGAGTTGTTACCATGCACAACGCATGGAACTGGACAAATTGCTTGAAACAAGCGATGTCATATCGATCCATACACCATTAACGGAAGAAACCTATCATTTGATCGATCGTCACCGCCTGAAACAAATGAAACCTACAGCCATCCTGATTAATACGGCCCGCGGGGCGGTGGTTGATGAAGCTGCACTTGTTGAAGCGCTTCAAAATGGCATTATTTCTTCAGCCGGGTTGGATGTATATGAATACGAACCCATTCTGACACCGGAACTCAGAAGCCTGGATAATGTCGTCTTAGCGCCGCACAATGGAACGGCTACCATAGAAGCACGGATCGAGATGAGCCGCTTTGTTTCGCAGAATATTATTCGTTATTTTGCCGGACGAAGCGATATCTCGAAGGTAAATTAATTCCGCCCTAATTAAACTATTTTCATTTACTACAGTCATAGTAATAATTAAAATGGATAAATTTGATGCAAAATTCCCCAATTCCACCACTATGAATCTATCCGAAGAGGAATTAATACATCAACTGAGTCAACCGAACCGCCGTGCAGCAGCATTTTCAATGATTGTCCGGACTTATCAGGAGCGGCTGTACTGGCATATACGGAAAATGGTCCTGTCGCATGATGATGCCAACGATGTCTTGCAAAATACATTCATGAAAGCCTGGAACGGGTTGGATGGTTTTAGGGGTGACTCCCAGGTTTCCACGTGGCTTTATCGGATTGCAACCAATGAGACGCTGACATTTTTAACGAATCAACGTATGCGTAGTCAAAATTCAATCGATGACGTTGAAGAAATGTTACTTCAGAACTTGCAAGCCGATACCTATTTCAATGGCAATGAATTGCAACTGAAATTACAAAAGGCAATCCTTACCTTACCCGAAAAGCAACGCCTGGTTTTTAATATGAAGTATTTTGATGATATTACGTATGAAGAAATGGAAGCTATCCTGGGAACTTCGGTTGGAGCATTAAAGGCATCTTATCATTATGCCGTAAAAAAAATAGAGAAGTATTTTTCGGAAGAAACGACATAAAACAGACTGATTAACTTGAGAATTTATAGTTTTAACATAAAAAAAGCGTACCGGATTAAACCTGAATTCCCCTATTTAGTCAAAAATAGAGTATGAAAAACAATAAGAACATATTGATTGACGAAATGAGTAAAGAACTGCCATTTAGCGTTCCGGAAAATTATTTTAATCAATTTGCCCTTCAGATTGAAGAGCAGATTGGATTTAAAAGATCAATAACCCGGAAGCTATTTAGACCGTGGATGTATATGGCAGCCATGTTTGTGGGTATTTTAGTTGCGGACCAGGTCTTTTATTCGATCAATCAAAACAATGCAGCCCGCAGTGCCGAAAACTATGAATCGTATGTACTTTCACAGGTTGATGAAACCTCTGTGGCGGATTTATATGTGGAAGAACCCTCAAATTCTAAATAAAAGAAATAATGTTTTCAAAAAACTCTATCCAGATGAAACTAATGAAATATACCTTATTGGGAATTCTGGTATTTTTTAGTTGCTCTGCTATTGCTCAGGACAATCATAAATTTCCCAAATTAGAAGAATTACATGAACGCAAGTGGCAAAGTTTGGTTGCTCAGGCTCAATTAACCCAGAAAGAAATTGAAATGGTGAAACCGGTATTTATGGAATATGAACAGTCGGTGTGGAAATTGCATCGTGAAAACCGTGAGTTTTTTAAATCGTCACTTACCAATGCAAAGACTAACAAGCCCAATTATGCCGAATTAAACGACCGGTATGTAGAGTATGAATTCAAAGAAGCCCAGCTATTTAAGAGCTATCATCTTCAATTGCGTAAACTCATGCAACCGGAAACACTTTTTCGTTATTACAAAGCGGAACGTGAATTTAAGCGTAAATTATTACAGGATTTTCAGGAACGGAAGCTTCATGACATGCGGTAGTAGGCTCACCAATTGAGTTTGTTTGATTTTTTTACACGCAGATGTTTGTGCGGAACTAAAAAAATACTATCTTTGCAAACCGAAAAACAAGGTACTTTGGCCGAGTGGCTAGGCACCGGTCTGCAAAACCGCACACGGCGGTTCGAATCCGCCAAGTACCTCATAAGAACCTCTTAAATAGCTGGCTAACAGTTTTATTTAAGAGGTTTTTTATTGCTAAATTACAATATGTGCAGTGGCAATGTTTTTCATTCTTACGATTAATACCCCAGGCTGCTTAATTTTATTTGTTCGCAGCTATCTTTCCAGTCTATACTTTTCGAACAAATAACATAGTACTTTAAAGCGAAAATGTACCATGTTATTATTTTTTCAGAAACATAAACAAAAAAAATCTGATATCCATCCAGAATAAGTTTAATAGTTTTAAAGGCAAAACTTTTTATACAAGTTGGTGTTATTAGATTGCTGATACTTTATGCTTCATTCGATTTGTATTCTGTATCAGAAAAAAATGGAAAACGTTTTTTCAGTGTTATTGGTATTCCGGTTTTTCTATTATAGAATTGTAATTACCCGATATTCTTGCTACATATCCTAACAAACCTCGATTTTTAGAAATAAGACCGTGATTCAATCTGTCGGGTGAAACGATTAAGTATTTAGGTATTTAATTTATAGGCTGCTTTTTTAACCAATATCCAAGGGAACTCAGGAACTCTGCACTTAGAAAACAAATAAAAAAACGTGTTTTGTGTTTAAAGCGTAGAAATAGCGGTTTTTACGGCCAATGAAGATTATAGTTTCGTTATTCTGCTTAATCATTTGTCCTGGTTGGAAGTTACAACAAGGTGCCTGATATATAAACAAAGACGAACCAAGGCACCTCTCCTCTTTTTAAATTTTGCTCTCCTCTGTTCAACTAAATGGAGCAAAGATGAATTATCAAATTCCAAATTCTATCTCGGAATGATTTTCCAGTTATTATAAACGATAAACTAAGCATATGCCAATCGGTGATCCCGTCAAACGATTTCCCGGTTACAATGATGCCGGATTCCAATTATTATATACTCTCAAAGCAATTGATTTGAGACTATAATGAAGAAGAATCAATATAGAGTTTTACTCAGTGATCTCATACACTTCAAGTTAAAATACTTTATTGTTGACTAAAGTGTCTTTATCTACTTAGGGAATCTAACAATAAAAAAGGAGGACAATTATGCGATATGGAAAAATAAAAAGGAGATGCAACGATCCGGTTATCTTTAGCAGTGACCTGATTGATGCATAAAACAAGGTACTTTTAAATGCGTAATTTATAAATTTTCAGAAGACAAGGGATATCCCGGAATCCTAAAAAACAATAGGGAGCGGAAGCCGAAAAGCTTTATGAGTAAGCAAGGTATAAAAAAGAATTCATATGAAAAAGATTATTACCCTTTTGTCAGTTACTTTCATTGCTGTCTCGTTTATGGGACAGAATGTGAAACTAAAATCGGATATATCTGATTTTAGAAAAGTTTCAGGAATTGGACGCGTATGCCATAACGCAATTGTACCGGAGAACAGACCTGATTTGTTGTTCTATAACTCACAAAAAGTTATTCAAATGACTTTAATGTTACAAAAAGATAAATATCTTCAAGAAAAAGCAGTAAGTAAACAACAGCTTGATAGTGTTGTGTTGCAGACTTTGAATAAGCCGACAACTAACTTTGTGGATTCAACAAAAGATGAATTCGCCTATGATGCTAAAGGACGGAATATTCTTTATATCAATTATTCCTGGAACGTAACCACCAAAAAGTGGGTTGGCCAATCGAAAGATGAAATCACGTATGATATTAACGGAAATCTGACGCAGGAGATTTATTATGACTGGAATTCAAGTTCTAAAAATTGGGTTGCGAATGAGAAATTCGAATACACTTTTGATGTCACCGGGAATATGATACGTATGATTAATTATTCGTGGGACCCCGTTGCAGGAAGCTTTGTGGCAAATTCAAAATTCGAATCTACTTACAATGCGAACCGAAATCTAACACTGCAGACTAATTATAATTGGGATGCAACCACCAGTTTATGGGTAAATGCTTCGAAGATAGAATACACTTACAATACTAACGGAAGCGAGTCACAACACATTTTTTATCTCTGGGAAGGAACCACTTTTACAGCTTTCCAGAAAACCGTAAAAACCTACGATACAAGCGGAAGAAACACGCTGGTTGTTGATTCTCAATGGGATTTCGTGGGCAATAAGTGGGTGAATTCTTCTGAGTCGCAATATGTTTATGATACCAATGGAAATCTTACGTTGGATGGCTATTATACTTGGAATGTAGCTACCAATCAGTGGGTGGGCGACAACCAGGATGGTTATGCTTATGATTCCAACGGAAATGTTACGACAGATACCCAATATACCTGGAATTCAGTTACCCAGCAATGGGTGAATACTTTGAAATCCGAATATGTATTTGATTATAATTACTCCAGTCAGGATTTGATTTTAGCAAATATGTATCTATATCAGGGCCTTAAGAATAAACTGACTTTTGTAAATGTGTCTAAGTATGAAGGAGGCAACTGGAATTTAAGCCAGAAATACACATTGTACTATTCAGCGCAAATTCCATCTGCCATTGAGACTGTACATGCCGGTACAATTAGCATATATCCCAATCCAGTCACAAATTATGTTACGTTTAATATTGATAAATATGGAGGTTCGTTTACGTTAGAATTATTGGATCTTCAAGGGAAGAGATTACAGTACAAACTAATACAAAACAATTCGCCGGTTTTACTGGAAACTGTACAGAGCGGACTTTACCTATATAGAATAACTGCTGATAATAAAGTATATAACGGCAAACTAATGATTAAATAATATCGTTTAAAGGGAAAACTTTGATTTGTATATTTAATAGAAACTGATATCCATCAGCAAACAATTAAGTTCTGATATACTATTCGTTGGGAATATCAACCATTTTATAGCCTGAGATAGTCAGAGAAGATACACTAACTCGGAATAAGGTCATGTATAAGCCGGCTAACAGTTTTAGTACAGTATAAAAATTCCCTGCAAGATGAAAACCTTGCAGGGAATTCTATTTTTATGAAAATGAAAAACGTGTACAAAGGAGAAAATTTTTTTGTCAAGGAACGATACAGAAAGAGGTTTATTTTTGGAAGAGATGAAAAGAAATTGCTTTTGCATTTTCAATATTCTTACAAGTCCCGTATCTTTGTAGCATATTTAAGAAGACCCCCAACCTCCTAAAGGAGGCTAAAAGGTAATTCTGCAAACTAAATTATGAATTAAATATTATGGCATTAATAAAATCAGTGCGGAATTTTACACCGCAAATAGGAGAAAATTGTTTTTTGGCAGAAAATGCAACAGTTGTAGGTGATGTGATCATGGGTGAAGGTTGCAGCGTGTGGTTTAATGCGGTATTGCGGGGAGACGTGAATTCCATTCGAATTGGTAATCATGTGAATATTCAAGACGGTTCGGTGTTGCATACACTATATCAAAAATCGACGATTGAAATTGGGAATTATGTGTCTGTAGGTCACAATGTGACTATTCATGGCGCCAAGATTGATAATTACGCGTTGATTGGCATGGGTGCTATCTTGTTGGATCATGCTGAAATAGGAGAGGGAGCCATCATTGCAGCAGGCGCCTTGGTGTTGAGTCATACGATTGTACCGCCCTATACACTTTGGGCCGGAGTTCCAGCTAAAATGATAAAAAATGTGGAACCTGCTCAAACGAATGAAATGAACCGAAAAATAGCCCACAATTATGCGATGTATGCAGGTTGGTATAAGGAAGAAGAGTAGGTGACAATTGACAGTTAACGATTAGCAGTGACCAGCAAGAGGCAAAAGGTAAGTGGTAAGAGGTAAGAGGCAAAAGGTAAGAGGTAAGAAGGTGATAGCCTTAATTGCTGTTTGGTAAAATGGTTGGTGATTTCGTATAATTGCTGTTTGTTAAAAATAAAGTTATTGTACAGTAAAAAATATATATGCAAAATAAAGCAACTGAAAATATGGAATTATGTTGATAGTAAACCTGATAAAACAAGAATGGAAAAAGGATTATAGAGCGCAAGGGTTTTACAAAAACCTGGCGGTCAGTTTGATGCTTAGTCTATTTGTCCTTTATATGGCAGCTGTTTTTTTGTTTTTGGGTTTTTCATTGAATGATATACTTGAAAAAGCGGATAATACCTTTAATCCCACGGAAATATTCAATAGTGCCATGCTGCATTTGATGTTTATTGGCCTGACTTTTCGTTTCTTTATGCAGCAGTTGAATACGTTGAATTTGCCGCCTTATCAGATACTGCCCATTAAGCGCTCTACGCTCATTAATTTTCTTCTCTTGAAGTCGCTTATAAGTCCAGCTAATCAACCGAATAGTTGTCCTTGAGAAAGGGGAAATTGTGAAAGATTTACAAACCAATTCGGATACCTTGAAAGAATTGGAAGATTATTTTGCTGTATAGGTAACTGGGTTATAATATAAAACTTTCATCCATACGATACTTCCCAAATGTTTCTTTCACCGTACAGCATTCAGTATAAGCATCATGCTCAAAAAAGAGTATCTGCTTTTTTTCAGCGGCTTCTTCAAGTAAAATTTTCTTCTCGTCCATTGCCGTAATGGGATAAGTGTCATAAGCAGATATCCATGGAACGGGGATGGTTGGTGCAACAGGGATAACATCACCGACATATACATACGTTTTTACTCCGGAATGAATATAGCTCACCAGCTGTCCCTGTGTATGTCCGTTGAAAATGCGCAATTCAACCTCCGGGCATATCCATTGGTTTTTACTTACCAGGTAAAGTCTTTCAGCCTCCAGAACTGGCAACATATTCTCAGTGAAATAGGAATCACCTTCCCGCACATTGGGGTTAAGAAAATTTTCCCATTGTGTCTTACCGACCCAATGGATTGCATTCGGGAATGTCAATTCAACTTTAGTATGGTCTTCATTAAACTGCGTACAACCACCGCAATGATCGAAATGCAAATGGGTGAGTACAACATCCGTGATATCCGAACAATGATATCCGAGTTGGTTTAGTGCAGATTCGAAGTTGATGACTCCTCTGAATTTGTAGTATTTTAAGTATTCCAGCTGCTTGTTGCCTGTGCCGGTATCAATCAGAATGCGTTTGTCTCCCGTGTCAACCAACAGACAACGCATGTTTAACTGACAAAAATTTTCTTCGTCGCAAGGATAGCGTTTTTGCCAAACACGTTTAGGAACTACCCCAAATATAGCGCCACCATCTACATGGAAAGAACCGGCTTCGATTTTATATAATTTCATATTCGTTGATAAGTTAAATAAGTTATAGAAGTTGATTTGCTTGAATGAGTGTAATAGAATTTAAACTTTACAAACTTTCATACTATATAGACTTTATGAACATTCAATCTTTATGAACTTGACAAACTTTTTAGTACATTTGCGTTTTAATTAAATTACAACAAAAATAAGTAAAATCATTCAACTTCCAATCTTATGCAACGAGTTCATTTTATAGCTATAGGTGGAGCTGCTATGCACAATCTAGCTATTGCTATCAGTAAAAAGAATAATTTTCAGGTGACCGGATCGGATGATGAGATTTTTGAGCCTTCACTCAGTCGTCTTAAAGAAAACGGATTGCTTCCAGATAAAATGGGTTGGTTTCCTGACCGGATTCATAAGGGACTGCAAGCAGTGATTTTGGGAATGCACGCTACAGAAGATAACCCGGAACTTATTCGAGCAAAAGAATTAGGATTGAAGATTTATTCTTTCCCAGAATACCTCTACCAACAAACCCGCAGCAAAACCCGTATAGTGGTCGGAGGTAGCCACGGAAAAACAACAACAACTGCCATGATTTTGTTTGTACTTAAACAATTAAAAGTTGATGCAGATTACATGGTGGGTGCGCAAATTGAAGGTTTTGATAATATGGTAAAACTTTCTTACGAATCACGCATTGCTGTATTTGAAGGGGATGAATACCTGACTTCGCCAATAGATCGTCGTCCTAAATTTCATCTATACAAGCCGCATATTGCAGTGCTTACGGGTATTGCCTGGGACCATATCAATGTTTTTCCCACTTTTGAGAATTACGTAGAACAGTTTCGGAAATTTACAGAATTGATGGAAGTGCAGGGAAGACTTATTTACTTTGATGGAGATAAAAACCTCAATGAGATAGCACAACATTTACGACGCGATATTGTACCATTTGCTTATAATACTCCGGAAAATGAAGTCAGGGATAGTATTACTTACCTGATCACTAAATATGGGGATGTGCCATTACAAGTTTTCGGAGAGCACAATTTGCAAAATATGAATGCTGCAAGGTTGGCTTGCCGTCAGATAGGAGTGACCGACGAACAATTTTATTCTGTGATTTCGATGTTTCCGGGAGCTTCTAATCGTTTACAAAAGATTGTAGAAACATCTAATTCGGTTGCTTATAAGGATTTCGCCCACTCTCCTTCAAAGCTGAAAGCAACAGTTAAGGCCGTCAAACATCAATATCCCAATCGTAAGCTGATAGCTTGTATGGAGTTGCATACATTCAGCAGCCTGACCGAAGAATTTTTACCCCAATATGCAGGAAGTATGGATGAGGCTGATGAGTCTTTTGTATATTATAATCCTGATGTGATACGTCATAAACATTTGAAGGATATTGATCCTGAACGGGTAAAACAAGCCTTTGGCGGAAAAAACCTAACTGTTTATACAGACTCGGTAGCCTTACAACAAAGACTTCGCGAATTGAACTTTGAAAACTCAGCCTTATTATTGATGACTTCGGGAAATTTTTCCGGAGTAAACTTGATTGAATTTGCAAAAGAACTTTTAGAACGTTGAGCATTGAGGAATGAGGAATGAGTCAACAATGTAATAGCTCGACCGATGGGAGTAATATCAATAAATATCGCCGAAGGCTAATAGCTACTAATATCGCGAAGTAAATAATATGAAGTAAAAATGGCAGAAAAACAACAATTATTAGACAGGCGTTATATGCGGATGGCAAGAATATGGGCGGAAAATTCCTATTGCAAACGTCGAAAAGTAGGGGCTTTGTTGGTTAAGAACCAAATGATTATATCTGATGGGTATAATGGAACACCGTCCGGATTCGAAAATATATGTGAGGATGAAAACAATATATCGAAACCCTATGTTTTACATGCCGAGGCGAATGCAATCAGTAAAGTGGCACGATCACACAATAGTAGTGACAATGCCACTTTGTATGTAACGGCTTCTCCATGCATAGAATGCGCAAAATTAATAATTCAGGCCGGGATTAAACGGGTTGTATTTGGGGAACAATATCGTATTATGGATGGAGTTGAGTTATTGGAAAGGGCCGGAATTGAGATAATCTATCTTGAAAAAGAGAATGAATAGTGTCGGCACTCAATCTCTCCTCTTGTGTGGGTCGTTACAGTTGCTATAAAATAATTGAAAAATTGGTGTTTTATGAATAAGAAGAATTTATTTCTGGTTTTAATTATACTTTTTTCCATTCTTGGCGGAATACTGCTTGGGAATATAATTTCTATGAGAGCTAATGGCTCCGGGTTTTCAAGAATGAAGTCACATGGCAAGGTGGATGAACTACTTTCAATTATCAACTCGCAATATGTCGATACGGTTGATATGAAAGCAATGACAGAAGAATTGATGACTGATCTGGCGTCTAAACTTGATCCTCATTCTGTTTATATTCCTGCAACAGATTTGGCAGATGTGAATAGTGAGCTTGAAGGAAGTTTCAGCGGCATTGGCGTTCAATTTAATATTCAAAATGATACAATCATGATTGTGGCGGTCATTAGTGGTGGACCGTCAGAAAAAGCAGGGTTAATTGCTGGTGACCGAATTATGCAGGTAAATGATTCATCTTTTGTTGGGAAAAAAGTAACCAACGAAAAAGTGATGAAGAAATTACGCGGCAAAGCTGGAACAAAAGTGAAACTTGGTGTCCGCCGGCGTGGTACTCGCGAGATACTTCATTATTCTATTACCCGTGGAGAAATTCCCGTTAATTCTGTAGATATTGCTTACATGATTAAACCACAGGTTGGCTATATAAAGGTAAGTAAATTTGCAGCAACAACTTATACTGAATTTTTGAATGCTATCGCTCATCTAAGAAATCAGGGAGCCAAGAAATACATTATCGATTTGCGTGAAAATAGCGGTGGTTTCATGGATCAGGCCATTAATATGGTTAATGAATTTCTTCCGGCCGGGCGAATGATTGTTTATTCAAAGGGAAAGGCTTATCCGCGTTCAGAAGCGAGGTCTGATGGTAAGGGAACCTGCATAAATCTTCCGATAGTAGTGTTAATTGATGAATTTTCTGCTTCAGCCAGTGAAATATTCTCCGGGGCTATTCAGGATAACGACAGAGGTTTAATTATTGGCCGGCGTTCATTTGGAAAAGGGTTGGTTCAGCAGCAGCTTAATTTATCAGATGGATCGGCAATGCGACTGACAGTGGCTCGATATTATACACCTTCGGGACGCAGTATCCAAAAGCCTTATGTAAAAGGGAAAGCTCAGGATTATGAAATGGACATCTTACACCGCTATCAACATGGCGAATTTGACAGCAAGGATAGCATTCATGTAGCTCATTCGCTCAAATACAAAACTGTTGGCGGAAGAACTGTATATGGTGGTGGCGGAATTATGCCGGATATTTTTGTCCCCCGTGACACTTCCGAATATACACCGTACTTAAACAAAGTGATTAATTACGGATATTTGTATCAATTTGCCTTTCAGTATGTCGACCAAAACCGTACTAAGTTGAAATCCTTTAAAACCTGGGAACAAATGGATAGGTACCTCACCAGCCAGAATCTTATTAAGGATTTTGTAGCGTTCTCAACAGCTAAGGGAGTGATTCCAAACTGGAAACAGATCAATGTTTCTAAACGATTTTTGCTCATGGAGTTAAATGCTTACATATCACGTAATGTTCTGGGTGATTCTGGTTTCTATCCTTTGCTGTATAAGGACGATAAAACCGTGAAACGGGCACTGGAAACCTTGAGTAAAAAATGAGCAAGTAATATTGTTATTAAATGTGACCTCTCCAAAATAAACTGTTTTGGGGAGGTTTTTTTATTGTGTTTTTGTATGAGATTTTTCAGGTCATTATTTCTTTGAAACTTTTGATGATTAAAGAGAATGGATGATTTATACCATCTGCGATTATAAAATAGTTCAACCAGTTCTATAATCTTACAGTAGTTAATACCGTTGCGAGACAAATAAATAGGCCAATGAGATGAAGTTGAAATTGGATTATATTATTTGTTGCAAATGGTATTAGTTGTCTTTACAATTTTGATTTACCCATACCTGAGTTTCCCTGTCGCTTTTAATAAACAAAACTTAGATTTTGTATTCATCAATTTAGAATGGCAATTAAAAAAGAAGGGACATGTACGCACATGTCCCTTCTTTGAATAGGCAGAAAAAGATCTATTGTTTGATAATTTTATGAATGCTTTTCCCCTGAACTGTATTCACTTCCATAATGTAAATGCCTGAAGTCAAATTTTCAACATCAATCGATGTGCTGTTTGTTATTGATTTTACCAGTGAACCCTGTAGATTGTAGATGTGTACATTCTGAACGGTGACCGGTGAAGTAATGTATACAAAACCGGATGTTACGGAAGGAAATACTGAAATACTGTTTTGTGCAGTCGGAGTCGTTATTCCGTTTGGTAAATTAATTATCCTGTCAGTATAAATCTCAACTTCTCCCGGTTGTAACGGAATGCTCATGGAAGTATTGGTAACGTTCAGTTGTTCGCCCGTGAGCAGATTATACCAGGTGCCTGTTTTTGGAAAATATGGGATTGAATTGATTGATAAGCTCGCATCGAAATTTCCCAGTACCACCATATTCAAGTCTGTGTGTGCGAGTGCGATTCTTCGACCACTCCAATCACTTGTCCCAATATTTAGAGTAAATATGCCTTGAGTAAATGCAGCAGGATAGAGGCTTCGTAAGTTGATAATTTTAGCAGCAGCGTCGGAGGCAGCCTTGCGGTTTGCCAGATTTAACCAGCCAAAGGCCGACGGTTTATCATTGGTGCGCCCACCGAGTGAGTTTATGGAGTAATCATATCCCATTTCACCAAATTCCCAAATCATTTTGGGGCCAGGCAAAAGAGTATTAAAGGCGATAACAAGCGGAACTCTATTAATCCGGGCAACGGAATCTGTCTTGAGGGTACCTGCCCCATTTATTTTCACATTGTAGAAGTTCCTTTCCTCATCGTGACTTTCTGCATATCCCACCCAATTATAAGGGGTGGTGAACATTCCCGAAAAATCACTATTGCTTTGATAACCCATGGCAGCTTGTGAATAAGCATTGTTCAAATTTCTCCATAAATAGATGCCTTTATTTGCCAGAACAGTTTCTTCATCATTGTTACAAAAATGTTCCAGGATAAACATGACGTCGCTTTTGACTGCTTTTGCAGCATCATAATATGTGCTTAAATTATCAATTCTCGATTGGTCATAGTTACTGGCTGTTCCCTCAGTACTGGCCGTTTGCGTAAATCCTTTGGTTAAGTCCATTCTGTATCCGTCTACTTTGTATTCCGTTAACCAGAATTGCAGTACCCGTTTAAAATACTCTTTGGTCCCGGTAAAGCTATGATTAAAATCATTAAGAACGCTATAAGGATGTGGAGCCACCGGATTCATCCATGGATTATTAGCTGCTGGCCGGTTATTTACTGAATCCCAGTACAACATGGCAAATGGACAAAGTCCGGAAGCTTGGTTGAAAACCATGTCCAAAAAGACAGCCATGCCGCGTTTGTGACATTCATCAATAAATTTTTTATATGCGTTTTCATCACCATAAGCTTTATCAGGCGCAAAGTAATGATTTGGATTATAACCCCAGCTGTCATTTCCATCAAATTCAGTGATTGGCATAAGTTCAATAGCTGTAACTCCCAAATTTTTCAAGTAATCTAATTTAGTGATGGCAGCGTTCAATGTTTTTTCGGGAGTAAAGTCCCGAAGCAACAATTCATAAATTACCATATTGCGGGCTGGTGGCAGGGTGAAGGTTGGAATTTCCCAGGTATAGGCTGGTTTTGCTGTTTGCAGCGTTGCCACCAATCCGGTTGTTTTTCCAACAGGATAGGGCTTTAAATCAGGATAAATGGTTGCTGTTGAATTAATATACTGATCGTTCCAAGGGTCAAGCACCATCTCTGTATAGGGATCGGTTACTTTTAAATTTCCATCAACCAGATATTGGAAGCCGTACACTTTACCCGGGATGAGACCGGTCAATGTGTACCACCAATAATCACCATCTTTATACATTTGATATGCATTTTTTTGAATCCAGTTGTTGAACTCACCAATTAAAAAAGCATTTGTTTTGCCTGGCGCATACATAACCAGCGTCGCAGTAGAATTATCAATATAATTAATCCCATCTTTTACTCCGGCCGGTCGTGCCATATTCGTAACAGGAGCCGGAACACAGACATAAACTGTGTCGGTCACAGTTGTAGTTCCGACTGTCGATTGGGCAATTAAAGTATAGTCTATTGCCGAGGAAAAGGTGTAGGTATAATTCAACGTTGTGGATCCGGTAGCTGTGGCAACGCTCGAACCATTTACCAGCAGGTTAAGATTGGATGCAAGCGAAGAACTGACTTGTAAATTTATGGCTGTTCCGGCTGTAACACTCAGGTTGGTTGCAGGTGTGTTAAAGGCCACATTTAATCCAGACTGATAAACAGGAACAAAAATATCTGCACCACCAACGTCCCTTCCGGAAACGGTACCCGTACTATTTCGGAAAACGAAAGCTAATTTCATAACAGATTCATTGGCTACCAACCCATAATACGAAGTAACAGAAGGGGTAATGGATAAAGCCCATTTATTATTGCCCATCGACGTCATTTTATATTTTGCTGAGTTATCTAACCACGTTAATGGGGTGTGTACCCAGCTTCCGTTACTGGTTGTGGTGATAACGCCTGTATAGGCATACACGTCGGTTCCTGTATAATTTTTAAGTCCGGCATTACCCAAAGTAGCGTCGAAAATGAGATTTATCACTCCACCATTCTGGGTTACAAAGGCCGGATTGGTAGTTACAACTTGTCCCCAACACCAGTTGGATACCAGAAGAACGAATAAAGTAAAGATTGATTTTTTCATAGGATACAATGATTTAAATCGGTATTATTTTACTAGATAATGATTTGAGTTTCATATAGTGGCAAATGTAATGAATTCTTCAGAGTGATAAGGTCAAAATAATCCTCCTAATGGACTTTTTTTGTTGCAATCGTTTGAAATAAAACACTTGAAATCTTCAGTTAGTTTTTAAAATAAAAGGTTGCCTCATTTCGGGAGGCAACCTTTCCTGTAATGTATAATTATTGAAAAATCCCGGGAATGTATGCTGGGAAATCCAATGAATTATTGTTTGATAAAATAGTAAGTACCGTCTATGTCATTGAAAATAACAGTATAGGTACCTGCCTTGTATATAATATTTGCTCCATTGGAACTGGTGCCAATGGCATTAGGGAAGTAAGGACCGCCCCATGAAGTTACCCAGCCTGCATTTGCCCTGAATTTACATCCTCCGTTACTGGTTGCATCGGTCGTGAATGTATAGGTCGTATACCATATATGGTTATTGCCGGTTAAAGTAGGCTCTGCTGTCGGCATGTCAATATCTGAGCTCCAATTTGTCATTTCTCCGATTAGACTAATGGAAGTATACGATGCACCGGGCGCTGTAGCGGGCACAATTGTCAACGTGTTGTCAATGGAGTTCAAATTGATGGTGTAATATCCATCACTTGGAACTGTGATATTCCCGGAACCACCATCGTTGTGCGATAAAACTCCTCCGGTCATACCCCATTGTTCATTCCAGTTACCGATATCGCGGATCAACTTAAATCCTCTGGATGCGTTGAAATATCCGGTGAAGGTATATTCGCCTGATCCATCCGAATGATAGGCATTTCCCGGAACCAGACTTAGAGGATACATGGAAACTCCCAGGCCAGCTACTGAATTATTCCAGCTACCATCGGCTAAACCGATAATATAATATGGTTTCGGAGTAATTTCATTATAGGCAAATAATACATAAGGAGTTGCCTGAAAGGTCAGGGTCTTTGAAGTAACCATGGTTATTGTTGTCCCTTTTACAACATACGCAATATAACGTGCATAGACAGTGCGGGGATCAGGAGTGTTCAGGAATGCTTTCAAGGTATCATTCAGGCTCTGATAGCCTACTTTTACATCCGAACCGGCTTTCCCGCTAAATGAACTAGCCAGCTTTTTGTAGGTGCTGAAACTACTTGTATTGGAAAGTTGCAACTGATAAGTGAATCTTGCTGCAGTATCCAATAATGTGGGCAGTGAGTTTACGGTAATCAGCGCCAACGAATCAGTCAGTTGTGCTTTCTGAATGACAATCGGACTGACACCTGTCTTTAAAACAGCAACATAACTGGTGTCCTGTTTTATCAATTGTGTATAATTGGTTGGTTTGGCAATGGTCTGATTTGCAAACGGATCTTCACACGAAGTAAAGAGCATGCTCCCGATTATAACAGCAACTATATATTTTAATGTTTTCTTCATTTTATTTTATTTTTAAGAATGTAAAATACAATAGATTTATCAATAAGTTCTGCCAACTTCATGGCAGAACTTATTAGTTTTTTATTTTTTGATGAAGTAATAGCAACCACTTATGTCATTGAATATAATGGTGTAAGTTCCGGCAGTTTCAATCATATTTTTGTTCCCTTTTACACCAATACCCATGGCTGAATAAATTGGATTTCCATCATCTGCCCCCGGAGTTCCCCAGTTTACATCCCAAGTGCCATTTGCACGAAGTTTACATTGTGAATCAGCAGCAAAAGTGTAAGTTGTGTACCAGAGATGATTATTTGTACTTGCATTAGGTGTTAGTACAACATCACCGCCCTCCTTTGGCCAGCCATTGAATGCTCCAACTAATCCTATTGATGAGTATGAATCTGGTGTCAATGAGGTTGAAACAATTGTTAACGTATTATCGATTGAATTCAAGGTTAATGTATAGTAACCATCTGCAGGAACAGAGATGTTGTCTCCAGTATTGTGCGTATAGACACCACCTGTCATTCCCCAATTTTCAGCCCATGGAGTTGACGATGTATAATCTCTTACAAGTTTAAAGCCATCTGAAGCCTTAAAATATCCTGTGTATGTAAATTCTCCATCTCCTTTCAAGTTGTATTTTTTGCCATCAGACAAATTTAATGGAATTAAAGAGCTACCAAGGCCAGCAACTGAATTATCCCAATGATTACCCAAACCAACAATAAACCAGAGCCTTGGTGTGGTTTCTGTATATGGGAACAATGGTAAAGCATACGGTAAAATTTTCAACATAATGGCATTTGAATAGAGAGGTTTCACTATTGGAGTTGAATCTGAATATTTAGCCTTTGCAGTATCCACAACGGCCATTAAACGCACAAATACATTCTTTTCAACTACGGGGTCCGGTAATGAACCTCCCGGATATAAAGCGATGATGGCTTTATCCATTTCTAAGGTATTTATATTTACCTTTTGTCCATATACGGTGGTTGGTAAACTTTGGTAAGTCCCTGCTGTAAAGAGACTGTCAAAGCAAACCTGAGTTGTATAGTTTACAGCAGCCGTAAACCCATAATCTGGTTCAACACAAGTAAGGTCTTCCATATTGGCATTGGCATTTGCATTTTCCAATACATACGTTAGGTTGGCGTATTGGGGCTGGTTCAGATGAAATGAAATGGTGCCGGTCTCAGCTTTGGAATTGATTTTTACGCCCATTTCATCCTGGCATGAATAAAATCCCAGCATACTGAGCAGAACTAATAATATATTTATTTTTTTCATATTGTTACTCTCTTATTGGTTAGAATAAATAACAGGTTTAATAACCGGTGTTTTGTTTTAAATTCGAATTGGCACTCAAATCTGTTTGCGGGAGTGGATAGATATTGTAGTTTCCACTAAACGGTGATCCGGTTAATGTTCCGCCTTTCCAATCCCAGGTATAGTCATTAGCCCCGCCAAAGTATCCGTAACGGATCAAATCTATCCGGCGACGTCCTTCAAAATAAAATTCACGGGACCATTCATCCAGAATATCAGTTAATGCCAGAGACGATAATGTACTTGCATTTGCTCGGGTCCTTAACGCATTTACTGCCTGTAAAGCGGTATAACTTCCGATTGGGGAAGCCCCACGGGTAACAGCTTCGGCGTATGTCAGGTATGCTTCTGCCATTCTCATAATTGGAATACTCATATCCGGCATAGTTAAATCAGAGTCCTTTTTATTCAATCCATCTGCTCTTCCGTTCGTGAACTTGAATACTGCCAACCCTTGTTTCGGATCGGTCCTGTCCTTAATTTGTACCGGCCTGTTATTGGCATATAACATTGCACGTTCGTCTCCTGCTGCCGTTCTAAGGTCGATTAAGCTAATTCCGGATGGTAACGTTCCGGATGGGAAGAATTTTTTAGTCAGTGAAACCTTTGCCCGGTTACACCCCCAGCGGCTGTTAGGAAGAAAGTTGGATACAACTGAATCGGTCATGTCTGAAAAAGCGGAAGAAGCTACCAGATAACAAGATCCTGCAAAGGAAGCTATCTTTTTGCCATTGGCGGCCACCGGAAAAATCAATTCATTCGGAGCATCGTTTATGGCTGAACCGGCAACTGCCCCGGCATTATCACCCATAAATAAATACCGGTATTTTGTAGCCAGTTTATAATTCGAATCAATGACTTTTTTAGAATAAATGGCCGCAGAATCATACTTAGCTGTACCGGTATAAACTTTTGCATTCAGATACATACGCGATAATAGAAGCCAATCGGCTACTACATCGAGCCGGAAATAATCATGAGTCCTATCCTGATACATATTCGGTTGTATAGCCATTAGTTCGCTTCGAATCCAATTGAATAAATCTGCCCTTAAAATTTGTTTTGGTAATGTCGTACTGACTGTGGTGGCAAAGGGTACGTTTCCGAAGAAATCCATTAAATTATAATAATGCAGTGCGCGTAAGAAGCGAATTTCTGCCCGTTCTTTAATGGTTGCGTCGTCCGTTTTGCCGGCTGTTTGTTCCAAAAACGAATTACACATGGTTATTTCGATAAAAGCATACTCGTAAAAATTTTGAATAAATGCATTCGACGAGTTGGGCGAATTTGTCTGAATACCCAAAATACCTGGGTTTGCTTCATAAGGCCAACAGGCTTCATCCGTGCCAAGCTCGTTCATATTCCAATAGGCCCGATACATTCCGAAGTTGCCTTCATCTGATGCTGAAACATCAGGATTTCCCGTTGGTCCCTGTAAACCGGTTAATTGAAAACCAGCGTAGATCTTTGCAAAGACTTCAGATTGATTGAATTGCTGGTTTATACTCGGATCAATGGGTGTTACATTTAAATCATTCACACAAGAAAACAAACTTGTGCTGAGGATTATCAATGTACTATATAAATAGAACTTTTTAGTTACTTTTTTCATATTCTTCAAATTATTAGATAATTATTTAAAAATTAAGGCTTAACCCAATTATGGTTACTATTGGTTTCGGATAGATATTATTATCAATACCACTTGGTACTTCCGGATCTAATCCGGTATATTTGGTAATAACTATCGCATTTTGTACCGTTGCTGAAATTCGACCACTCGAAATCACCTTAAACAGGTTTTTGAATGAATACCCTAATGTTATATTGTCGCAACGTAAAAAGGAGGCATTTTGAACATAATAATCCGAAAATTTATAATCTGTATTTGAAGCTAAAAAATTAGTGACAAGTGCCGATGACGGTTTGTTATTTAATGCTCCATTCCGATAGATATTGGCATTGGACAGATTGGCATTATTAGCCGCATAATCATTATAAATGTAATTTCCGATACTTGCATGCCAGTTCATGCCGAAGTCAATATTCTTATAGGTTAACTTCGCTGAAAAGCCCATGGTTACGTCCGGTGCCGATTTATGGAACAGGTACTGGTCAGCTGTAGTTATTTTTCCATCACCATTCCGGTCTACGTAAAGGTTCTGAATCGGTTTGCCTGCCGTGGAATAAACCTGCTGGTATACCAGGAAGGAATTCGTGGGGAATCCCACTTTATAAGCCTGGATAGTTCCGTAATCGCTTATATTTCCTGTGTTTATGATCGTAGACGTTGAGTCGGAAGCGGTTAATTTTGTAATTTTGTTGTAATTAAAGGTCACATTATAACCTAAATCCAACGACCAATTCTTTGTAGAAACAGGTTTCCCGTTAATGGAAAATTCTACACCCCGATTTTCCAATGAACCAATATTACTTAAAACCACATTCGAGAAGTTAGTTCCTACCGGAACATGAATCGAATTTAATAAATTTGCTGTGGTGCGATAATAATAGTCAACAGCACCGGTAAGCCGGTTGTTCAGGAACCCGTAATCGAGACCCGCATTATAAGTCGTTGTTTGTTCCCATTTTAAAGATGAATTGTAGGCATTTGGACGGGCTGTTGTATAATACTTATTCCCAAACTGATAATAGGCTCCTGTTGAATTGGTTTGATAAACAGGAATGTATGGATAATCACCCTGGTTGATATCTTGTTGGCCGGTAATACCGTATCCTAAACGAAGTTTAAGATCACTGAATGTGTTATTCTCTTTCATGAAATCTTCTTCGCTTATTTTCCAACCCAAAGCAGCTGATGGAAATAAACCCCACCGATTGTTGGAGGCAAAACGCGAGGTCCCATCATCACGCAGGGTGGCTGTAAACAGATATTTATTGGCAATGCTGTAATTCAAACGGCCAAAGAAAGATACCAGATAATATTCGGTAGCATATCTAAAAACAGAGTCCTGGGTTTTAAAATGATCCAAACCTATTGCGTAACGGCTACCATCACGATAATAATGTTGCCATTCGTAACCGCCCATGATATCAATTTTCTGATTTGAAAATTCTTTAACGTATTGTAAATAAAAGTTTAAACCTTCATTCGATTTATGAGCTTTTTCCCAACCGTTGTTACCATGAGGAAAATTAGTGGTAGCGGTCTGTTGATATAAAAATGTTTCTTTGGAATTTATAATTTCAGTCGCTAATCCTAAATGGGCTTTTAAGTCGGGTAAGAAATGAAATTTATAATCGAAATCTACATTTCCCATAAAATCACTCCCGGTCGATTTGTCTTGTTTTTGCATCAAGGTAGCTACCGGGTTTGCTGTGGCTAAATTATTCCAGGTGACAAATTTGCCTTTAGCATCATTATCTACCCACTGCCAGTAACCGCCAAATTGTGTTTTGTAAGGTTCGGCTGAGGAGGTGATCGATTGGGTTGGGTCCATGGAAGCTGCCGCGCCAACAACGCCGGTATCGGCATACCGGTTCCTCACTGACATTCCTTTTGCATTCACATTGACCATTAAGTGATTATCTAAAAAGGATGGACTTACATTGACAGATCCCGTAAAACGTTCGAAGTTCGAAGTTTTAATGATCCCGTTTTGGTTCGTATATCCCACAGAAGCCCGGTAGGGCATATCTTTCAATCCGCCCATGACGCTGATGTTGTGATCCTGGCTAAGCGCTGTACGATAAATCTGATTTTGCCAATCCGTATTGCTGGTTCCTAACAAACCGGCTGCTGCAGATGAAGCACCAAATAAATTTTTTACCAAGGAGCTAAATTCAGGACCTGATAAAACATCCAATTTATTGCGAATTACACTGGCAGAGGTGTTTCCATTATAGGAAACTCTTGGTTTGGAATCCTTCTGTCCCTTTTTGGTGGTGATAATGATGACCCCGTTGGAGGCACGCGAACCGTAAATGGCCGTGGAGGAAGCATCTTTTAAAACACTAAATGACTCAATATCATTCGGGTTAATGACATTAAGCAGGTTGGCGACTCCCTTTACAGACTGGTTGTCCAATTCTATTCCATCAATAACAATTAAGGGATCGTTGCTGGCGTTTAGCGAAGATCCTCCACGAATACGGATGGTAGAAGCTCCACCGGGAGTACCATCATTTGTAACAACGCTTACTCCGGCCACTTTGCCAACCATCATATCCTGGGCGTTCGTAGTTAATCCTTTATTCAGAGCATCCGGTTTAAACGCGGTGATGGATCCCGTCGCATCTGTTTTCTTGACGGTTCCATACCCAATCGCTACCACTTCGCCTAAGGCAACAGCGTTTTCATTTAATTGAATAATAAGTTTTGTTTTTCCTGTAACCGGAACACTTTCGGTAAGATAACCAATATAGCTGATTACCAGTGTGGCATTAGAGGCGGTTTTAATCGTAAATGCCCCTTCAAAGTTCGTAATTACACCATTATTGGTGCCTTTTTCCAGAATACTGGCTCCAAGGATCGGTTCCCCGGTTTTAGCATCTTTCACTACACCGGAAACGGATATTTGTGCATTGGCAGTCATACCAAGGGCAAACATCGCCAAAACGGCTACAATAGCACGCATTTTGTGCTTAAAGTGATTGTACTTCATGCATTAATTTTTTTAAGGTGAAAATTTGAAATTATTTTATAATAAAAAATGAAATATGTATTTATAAGCTAAAACAAAACTCTTTTGATAAAGTTCATTGGGATTAATTCAAAGACAATTAAGCATTTTTTACACAAGCAAAAATAGAGCATTCGTATTTATTTGTAATCTTTGTTTTATAAATATAATTCAAATTTTGATCGCAAACGTTTGCGTTGTATATTTTAAATTATTCCTGAAATAATTTTTTATTCGAATAATCTGTCCTATTTTTGCATTGAATATTGAAATCTGATTTGCCTCAACTGTACAGATTTAAATAATTATTGTTCTTTAATTATTTAAATATCAATATTATACCTTAAATTGATTCGTTATATTTATTATTTTTGACTACTGATAATAGAATATGAATAAACCACAAATCACGATAAAAGATATTGCCAGGGCACTAAATATATCACCTTCTACCGTTTCCCGTGCTCTGAAAAACCATCCTGATATTAGCCAACATACAAAAGACAGCGTTAATCAATATGCCAAAGACTTTCATTACAAACCCAATGCTTTAGCGTTGAGCCTCCGGATGAATAGGAATAATACTATTGGCGTCATCATACCCGAAATTGTCCATTATTTCTTTTCTTCCATTCTTTCCGGGATCGAGCAAATAGCCAATCAGCAAGGCTTTAATGTAATTGTCTGCCAATCAAATGAGAATTACGATCAGGAAGTCCAAAACACGCAGGCATTAATCTCTACCCGGGTTTCCGGAGTCCTGGCTTGCCTGGCAAAACAAACCACCAATTACGACCATTTTCAAGATATTATAGATAGCGACATTCCGTTGGTCTTTTTCGACCGGATTTGTATTGGCATCAATACGGACCGGGTGGTGGTAGACGATTATTCAGGTGCTTTTGCCGCTGTCGAGTATTTAATACAAACGGGTTGTAAACGAATTGCTTTTTATACAACACCCTTCCATTTGGAAATTTCTAAAAACCGGAAAAACGGGTATCTCGATGCGCTTCGGAAATATAACATTCCGGTAGATGAAACGTTGATACACGTTTGCGATACCCGGGAAGAGGCGATTATCATCACGCCTGAAATCTTAGACCGGCCCGACCGGCCCGATGGTTTTTTTGCCATTAACGACCACTGTGCTGCCGGAATAATGTATGCTGTTAAATTAGCCGGGCTTCGGATACCGGAAGATATTTCTATTTTCGGATTTTCGGATGGTGAACTGGCCAAAGCTTGTGATCCCATGTTAAGTACCGTAGAACAACATGGTTATGAAATGGGCAAAAATGCGGCCGGGTTGTTGCTCGATAAAATAAATGGCATCACGCATGGCCAATATACGAACAAGATCGTAAAAACAAATTTGATAATCCGGGGAACAACGAGGTGAGACGTTTCCGTTGTGCTTCCTACTTTTATCTTAGTCTTATTGTAGAGGAACTTCAGATAGGGTTCAGATAGGGTTCAGATAGGGTTCAGTTAGGGTTCGGATAGGTATACCTATCCGAACCCTAACTGAACCCTATCTGAAATCTCTCCGATTCTGCTTTATACGTAAAATAGAAGTATATTAAGCTTCGGCTTCGTTGGATTAGGACAAAAGGAAGAGCAAAAACAAAGAAAATAAGATATAGCTATCTCCATTCGTTTACTGGAATTAATTCCGGGTTTGTGAATCAACGTCGTTAATAGAATGTATTGCTTGTGTCATTTGTCTCATTAACGGATATTGGTGCTATGTTGATTCCCGGAGTATTCCCCGTTTATAAAACAGGTTATAAACGATAAAGACTAAAATAATTAATAATTTGAATCCTATGTATGAAACCCAAAAACCGAATCCCGGAACGCGAAACGCAAAACCCAAATTCAATTTTCTTCAAATTCTTAGCCTGAGCATGGGCTTTTTGGGAATTCAATTCGGTTATGCCTTACAAAACGCCAATGCGAGCCGGATACTCCAGACCTTCGGTGCCGATATCGAGCAGCTTTCCTGGTTTTGGTTAGCAGCTCCCATAACGGGAATGATTATTCAACCTATTATAGGACATTATTCCGACCATACCTGGACCCGGCTGGGCCGACGGCGTCCGTTTTTTCTGGCTGGAGCCGTGCTGGCAGCTATCGCCTTGGTACTGATGCCCAATGCCGGAGTATTTGCCAATGTATTGCCGGCGATGTTTATCGGTGCGGGATTTTTAATGATCATGGATGCCTCCTTTAATGTGGCCATGGAGCCTTTCCGGGCCCTGGTAGCAGATATGCTTCCTGCCGACCAAAGCACCTTAGGCTTTTCCATCCAGACTTTTTTAATTGGAATAGGAGCGGTCATTGGTTCGTGGTTACCGTATGTGTTGGCTAACTGGATTGGGATTTCGAAAGTGGCAAAAGATGGTGGCATTCCCGATAATGTGGTGTTCTCCTTTTATATAGGAGCTGCCGTCATGGTGGTTACGATCCTTTGGACTGTGATCAGCACAAAAGAATATTCGCCGGAAGAACTTGCCCGATTCCAGGTTAGCAATGAACCGGTCGTAGAGCAAAAAAGTAAATTTTCAGATATCTTTAAAGATATTGCAGCCATGCCCAAAACCATGAAACAATTGGGTGTGGTTCAGTTCTTTTCCTGGATTGCTTTATTTGGTATGTGGGTGTTTACGACACCGGCAGTTGCCCAGCATGTTTACGGCTTAGCGGTTACCGACACCAAATCCGCACTCTATCAGGATGCCGGCAACTGGGTAGGAATTATTTTTGGTGTATATAACGGAGTAGCCATGATTTATGCGCTTCTCCTGCCGGCCATAGCCCATAAAATCGGGCGGAAGCTGACGCATAGCTTGTCCTTAACTGCCGGGGCTATCGGGTTGCTGTCGATTTATTTTATTACCAACCCAATGACTTTGATATACTCCATGATTGGTGTGGGTATGGCGTGGGGAAGTATTCTGTCCATGCCCTATGCCATTTTAGCGCCTGCACTTCCTGTTCGAAAAATGGGTATTTATATGGGGATATTCAATATCTTTATTACA
>JAUZOM010000036.1 GCA_030706465.1 Bacteroidota bacterium
CAACTTGTAATTTAAAGTCGTCCGGAAATCTGTTTCCATTTGTTCTCATAATCCTGAATTGTGTTTACTTTTTTGTAAACCTATTTCAGGACTAGACAAGGGTTCTATCCCTCGGAAACCCCAGCCAACCCCCAGTCAACCCCCACTGAACTTCCTCTACACCTAAACTAAAATAAGACTAAAATAAGACAGAGAAGACTCCCTATTTTGGAAAGAAAACCTTATTTTTCTTTTACCTTCCCCTTCGTAGAAAATTGAACACCCTACGAATCTTCCTTTATTCCCTTCCAGCAAGAAGTAAAAATAACAGAGGCCCATATATTTTTCCAATTACTAAAGTCCAACACTTTTACATTCATTCAAAATAATTATCTAAAATGTTGGAGTTGTTAAAACGGTTTTGTATTTTTGGAACGAAATTTACCTGCTAACGGATTGCACTTCTTATCATACAGTAATTTAGATTAAGAATCGCATGAAGTTGTTGTGTTTATTGCAAATAATGAGTATCGGACAAGACAGGTATGTTCTTCTTTAACCTTGTATAATGCAATTTGAGCCAAGCCATAACCTGAACTTTTCCGATTGAAGTGAACTCATCGGTTTAAATTATTAATCATGACCGGAAGAATCAAAATATTAAAGATCTGCATTGTACTGTCCATGTTGATTGGCACAAACACTGTGAATGCACAATTGTTTCAGGATTCAGCTACGTTGAGCCTGATTAAAGAGGATATTGATTGTATTTATAACAGGCAGTTTGGAAGTGCCCAACAGATTTACCTGAAAATAAAGAAAACATTTCCGGAGCATCCTGTATTATTGCTTCTCAAAGGGATGCAGACGTACTGGAAGAATTATCCGTTGCTTAGTACAAGTTCCGCCCACGTTTCATTTGAAGAAGATTTGCATCAATGTATCCGGTTGTCGGAAAAAAACAAGGTACCGGCTTACGAGGCGGAATATTTACTGACTAACCTCTGTGCAAGAGGATTGCTGCTGGAATATTATAACGATAATAATCTTACGTTGGACGTGATTCACCTGGCAACAAGTACCTATGGTAACCTGAGGCATTCTTTCGATTTAGCACAAAGTTGTACTGATTTACAATATTATACAGGGGTTTATAATTATTATCGGGAAGCATATCCCAATGCATTTCCCGTTTATAAGCCGTTGGTGCTTCTGTTTCCACAGGGAAATGTTAAATCAGGGCTGAAGGAATTGCATAATGCGGCTATCAACGGGGTTGTGTTACGGGCCGAATCTTATTATTTACTGGCCTGGATTTATTTAAGCTTTGAGAATAAATACCAACAGTCGATCTATTATTGTAAGACCCTCCATAAGTTGTACCCTGATAATGTGTTATACACTGCTTTGTATATCAAAAATATGTTGCTTCTGAGACAATATGATGAAGCCGAGAAACTGATTATTGCCTCCGAGAAAGAAACAGAGAATAAATACCTGCAGGCACAACTCTTCATCTTTAAAGGAATTTTGCAGGAGAAAAAATATCACGAAAATAATCAGGCTCAACAGTATTATCATACCGGGATCAATAAGATAGCTCCTTTCGGAATGTATGGAAATGAATGCACTGCCTATGGCTATTTTGGTCTGAGCCGGATCAGTTCCGGTAAAAAAGAATTGAACGACGCTAAAGCGTTTCGGGAGAAGGCCCTGAAATTGGCTGCTTTCAAGAAGATTAATTTTGATTAATGGATTCCCGGAGGCTTGAGGTTTCAATCAGGGTGCATACCAAGCCTGTTGAAGTTTAGTTATCCGGAAAAATTATACAAACAGCTGACAGATAAATCGTTTTTTTTGCTGTTTGTTGGATGAAAGAAGAGATTGAAAATAAACTATTTAAAGTTTATTTTCAATCTCTTCTTTTTGTCTGGGTAGCGGAATTCGAATCCACTACCCTCCCATCTGAAATGGGATGTGTTCAACTAACGGCACTCACCTATGTGCTTACAATCTATTGCATTATTAAAAAGATTGATCAACCTCCGTTAATTTATTTTCCAGTCGAAACTGTTTCTATTCAGTTTTGTTTTAAGTAATCGGACGAATATAATATCCTATAATTTTATTCTCAGCACTCAGCAAAATTCCTCACCTTGGGAGAAGAATTTAGGGATAGGTCGGCTTCTATAAATACTACATTATTTCTTGACTATTACATAATACAAAAATTTGTCAAGTAGATTTTTTTTCATAAAGTGCTCCTCGAAATTATTCACATACAGCAAATAGGTAAATTAATTTCAACACAGACTTACTTAGAAATCATTAATTATGAAACCACTAGACTTTTCTAAACAAAAACATTCAAATGTATCTTTTCTTTTGGGTGTACTAGAGTTTTTTTTTGCATGTAAGCAATTTTTTATTCTGTCGGGATTATGCAAAAGATAATAAAGTTAGCAATATCATCCCGGTCTATTCAAATTGAAGGTGTGGCTTTTCCAACCACCTTTTCAGATCACCTAAACAATTAAAATTATTTTGTTATGAAAAAATTATCTATTCTTATTTCGTTGCTTATCTTATGCTTTTCCTATGCTTGTCAGGACGATTTGCATCTTGGTAATAGTTTAAATACCAGCACGGGTTGCACCCGAAAATGGATGAACGATGGAGGGTTTAAGATTGCTATTTTATCGGATATTCATGTAATGGCTCCTTCACTACTCGTAAAAGATGGCCCCGCTTTTCAGGCCTATCTGGCTCAAGATCCCAAATTATTGGAATTTAGTTCTAAAATATTACAGGTTACCATTGACAAACTAATCTCTGAAAAGCCCGATCTGGTATTGATAGCCGGCGACCTGACGAAAGACGGAGAAATAGTAAGTCACGAATTAGTTTCCAGAAGTTTGCAGCGTTTAGTGAATCATGGAATTAAAGTCCTGGTCACAATCGGGAATCATGATGTAAATAATCCGGAAGCAGCAAAATATAACGACACTCAGGTGATTCCGGTACAAAGCGTTCCGGCTCATAAAATCCGATCCATCTATCCTAATTTCGGTTTTGCAAACTCTCTTTCCAAAGATCCAAATTCGTTAAGCTATGTTAGCGAACCCTTGAAAGATCTTTGGGTGATAGCTATCGATGCCAATAAATATTACGACAACACGACAAAAAGCACTGTTGGAGGCGTAATTAAACCCGAAACAATGAGTTGGATTAAGGAACGTCTTGCAGAAGCCCAGCGAAAAGGGAAAACAGTGATAGGAATGATGCATCATGGCCTGGTTGAACATTTCACCGGTCAACAAACGATTGACCTGGGTTATGTGATTGATAATTGGGAAAGTTCTGCTAATGAATTGATAGATGCAGGTATGAAAATTATCCTGACAGGACACTATCATGCCAACGACATTACCAAGAGAGAACATAACGGTAAGTTTATTTTCGATGTTGAAACCGGTTCAACCCTTGCTTATCCATGCACCTATCGTATGTTGACGATTGAAGGCAAAAGGTACAGTTTTGTGCCAGAAACTACTACTGATTTAATGGGTCTCAACTTTGATGTATATGCAACGACATTCTTATCCAGCCACCTCGATGGATATTTTTACTACGTTCTGACAAGTCTTCGTAATATTCCGGATCCCCCTGCAGGAACAATTGCTCCATGGTTCAGGGAAGCTGCGATGGCTCACTTGGCTGGCGACGAAGTTCCACCTTTATCCCTGCCTGACCATATTGAATACTTAAATGGTATCGGTGCACAACCACTGGCTATGTCATTAGGTTCTCTCTGGACAGACATTAACACAAAAGATAACTCCGTCACTATAGACATGGGTACAGGAGACGCTTATTAAAAGATTCTAATAATTATTTGCTTCACTGTCTTATGATCAACCCATTTCTATGGAATAAAAAAAATCAGCCATTTACAAAATACATTGTAAATGGCTGATTATCTTGTGTCGGGGTAGCGGGATTCGAACCCACGACCCCCTGCTCCCAAAGCAGGTGCGCTAACCGGACTGCGCTACACCCCGTTGCTATTCTATTTCTGAAAAGCGAGTGCAAAGATACGCGCTTTTTCCGATTATACAAACTAATTGTCGTATTTTTGTGAGAAAAACGGAACAATAATTCAGAATAAAACTCAAATTACTGACAACTAAATAGTTAAAAATGGCCGGCATTTATATTCATATCCCATTTTGCAAACAACGATGCACTTACTGCGACTTTTACACGGAAGTAGCGCCACAATTTATTCCTAAATTCATCGATTCGATGGTGAAAGAACTCAAGATTCGCAAGGATTATTTGCAAAATGCCCCAATCAGTACGATTTATTTTGGAGGAGGAACACCCAGCATATTGAACCGGGAACAGTTTTCAACGATCTTTGATGCCGTTTACAACTTGCATACCGTAGCCGATGATGCAGAGATAACGTTTGAAGCAAATCCGGATGATTTAACACCGGACTTTCTGGTATCAATGCGGTCACTTCCCTTCAACCGCATCAGTATTGGCATTCAATCTTTCGATGATCAGGACTTAAGTCGCATTAACCGACGTCATACCTCAACACAAGCGGTTAATGCCGTCAAAGATGCTCAACAGGCAGGATTCGGCAATATCAGCGTCGACCTGATTTATGGCTTGCCCTTCCAAACCCTGGATGATTGGGATAGACAACTCGATATGGCACTAAGTCTGCAAGTTCAACATATATCTGCATACGGATTGACGTATGAAGAAGGAACCCCGTTGTGGAAGCAGCGTGAAAAAGGAGAGACAGCACCTGTCGATGACATGACTATGAATGCAATGTATCTGCTCTTACGTGAAAAGACCAGCCTCAAAGGATTTGAAGCTTATGAAATATCTAATTTTGCGCTTCCCGATTTCCGATCGCGTCATAACTCATCCTATTGGAAGCAGGAGACTTATTTAGGGATTGGCCCTTCGGCTCATTCGTATGACTTAATTTCGAGGCAATGGAATATAGCTTCAATTTCAAGGTATGTAGAGGCAATAAACACTAACCAGCCCTTTTTTGAACGCGAGGAATTAACGCTTAACGACCGTTATAATGATTTTGTGATGGTTTCGTTACGAACTTCCGATGGATTGGATATGCAATTTCTGGAACGGGAGTTTGGCACGGAACTTGCTGGTTATTGCTTAAGAAACATAAAAACATTTATGGATAGTGAAAAAGTATATTATGCGGAGGGAAAATTTCGTTTAACTACCGAAGGGATACAGATTTCCAACCTCATTTTAATACAGTTGATGAAGGTATAAATTATAAAAAAAGTAGTACTTTTGTCGCTATATTATGTAATCGGGAATATGGGAAAAAAGATTCAAAAAAGTGAAATTCGCTCTAAATTCAGACGTATATTTTGGCGATTGTTTGCATTAGGAGTAGTTTGTGTTATTTTAATGTTTGTATTTATTAATATCGGCTGGATTGGATACCTCCCTCCCATTGATGAATTGCAGAATCCCAAAAACAAATACGCGACCGAAATCTATTCATCAGATTTACAACTATTAGGCCGTTATTTCTATAATAAGCAAAATCGTGTTGGCGTTCACTACAGCGATATTTCAAAGAATGTGGTTAATGCACTGGTTGCCACGGAAGATGTCCGTTTTTATGATCATTCGGGTATAGATGGGCGCGCGGTTACACGTGCAGTAGTTCTGACCGGCATTTTTCATAGAAAGAATTCCGGCGGTGGCAGTACGATTACCCAACAATTAGCCAAACAACTATATTCCCCCCAGGTAGATAATTTTATTCAACGGGCATTGCAAAAACCCATCGAATGGGTTATTTCCATTAAGTTGGAAAAGTTATATACCAAAGAAGAAATAGTGGCGATGTACCTGAATCAATTTGATTTTTTAAACAATGCAGTTGGTATAAAATCGGCTGCCCAGATTTATTTCAGTAAATCACCCTCCAATTTAAAAATCGAAGAAGCAGCTATGTTAGTGGGGATGTGTAAAAACCCTTCTTATTTTAATCCGGTGAGATATAACGAGCGTACGCGAGAACGCCGGAATGTAGTACTCAATCAAATGCGTAAAGCGGATTATATAACCAGGGAACAATTCGATTCATTAAAAGCATTGCCACTTACCCTCAAATATCAAAAGGTAGATCATAAATTAGGACTTGCCGCTTATTTCAGGGAATATCTGCGTATTCTGCTGACGGCTAAAGAGCCAAGCAGAAGTGATTACCCAAGTTGGCAACAGGGAAAATATGAAGAGGACCGCAAGGCCTGGGATACCAATCCGTTATATGGTTTCTGTAATAAGAACAAGAAACCGGACGGAACACCCTACAATATTTATACCGACGGATTAAAAATATATACTACTATCGATTCGCGCATGCAACGTTATGCAGAGGAAGCTGTTGATGAACATATGCAGTCACTTCAAAAGAATTTTTTCAGGGAAAAGAAGAACAGAAGTTATGCTCCTTTTTCGCGTACTATGAGGCCTGAAGATATTACAGCAACTCTAGACCGCTCCATGAAGCAATCGGACCGCTATCTGAGAATGAAAGCAGCCGGGAGTTCAGAGTCCGAAATCGAATCAGCATTCAGACATCGTATTGAAATGCAGGTCTATTCCACAAAAGGAGATATTGATACCATTATGTCGCCACTGGATTCAATCCGTTATCATAAATTTTTCCTTCGTTGCGGATTCATGTCCATGGATCCCCACAATGGGCAAGTAAAAGCCTACATTGGCGGGCCTGATTTTTCCCAGTTCCAATATGATATGGTCAATATGGGTCGCCGTCAGGTCGGTTCTACCGTGAAACCGTACTTATACTCATTGGCCATGGAAGAAGGCATGTGGCCATGCGATAAAACCACCTGGAGACCAACTACATTAATAGATGGAAATGGAAGGCCATGGACACCTAAAACAACAACAAAAAATAAGACAGTAGGTGATGTTGTTACTTTACGTTGGGGTTTATCAAACTCTGACAACTGGATATCTGCTTATTTAATGGGGTTATTTACGCCTGATGCGTTGGTAAAACTGATGCGCTCTTTTGGAATTAAAGGACACTTAGATCCTGTGGTATCGTTGTGTTTAGGCATCTGCGATATATCGGTAGGCGAAATGGTTGATGCTTACACTGCATTTCCGAATAAAGGAATTCGGGTTGAGCCGGTGTATGTAACGAAGATTGAAGATGCCAACGGAAATGTGATTGGAAAATTTACACCCCAAATGCACGAGATATTCAGTGAGACTACAGCCTACAAGATGATTTACATGATGCGTGGGGTGGTAGATGGAGGTACCGGTAGCCGTATTCGCAGTCATTACGGACTAACCATGCCTATGGGCGCTAAAACGGGAACTACTCAAAACAATTCGGATGGTTGGTTTATGGGTTATACTCCTTCGTTAGTATCCGGTGTTTGGGTAGGTGGAGAAGACCGCTCTATTCACTTCGATAATATTGCCGAAGGGCAGGGAGCCAGCATGGCATTACCAATTTGGGCATTATATATGAAAAAAGTATTGTCTGACCGGGATCTAGGGTACTCCTCCTCAGAGCAATTCGATATTCCTAGTTCGTTTAATGCCAACTCGGGATGTGATGCAAATGGTTTATAGTAATTATTAATTTAAGGATCAGAAACTTGAAAAAAGTAAAGGTTATTACAATTTGTCTATTGTGCCAGGTCGCTGTCTTTGCGCAGTGGAATACAGAACGCATTTTGACCATTGGCCAAAATGCGTTGTATTTTGAAGACTACGTTCTTTCCATTCAATATTTTAATCAAGTTATCAAAATAAAACCGTATCTGGCGGAACCCTATTTAAACAGGGCAATAGCTAAAATACAACTTGGCGATTACCAAGGAGCTGATCAGGATTGTTCTGAAGCCATTAAAATCAATCCGTTTTTACCTCAGGCCTATTATGCCCGTGGTTTTGCCCGAAAGAAAATGAATTTTTTCACGGAAGCAACTGCCGATTTTACAAAAGCACTGGAATTTAGTCCCAATAGTTTGTACTTGCTAATGAACAGGATGGATGCAAGAGACAGAAACAAAGATTATACCGGGGCCTTGAGTGACTTAGACACTTACCTGAAATTAAGTCCCAAAACATACAGCCTGTATTACGAGAAGGGCAGAATTCAATTGGAATTAAAAGATACTCTAGCTGCAGAAAAAACTTTTAATCAATTTATTCAAAAAGACAGCATAAATTTCCTGGGTTGGAGTGCAAGAGCCATACTCAGAATGGAGAAGAATGATAAAGATGGAGCCTTAAAGGATTATACAGAAGCCATTAAACGCAATACCACTTACGAAGGGGATTATATAAACCGGGGGATTCTTAATGTTGAAAAGAAAAATTACAATCAGGCGCTCAGTGATTATAATAACGCGATAAAAATTGATAAAAACAATGCGTTGGCTTATTACAACCGCGGATTGCTGCGAGCTAACCTGGGTGATAATAATAATGCGTTAACCGATTTAACTACTGTGTTGAAGCTCGATTCAAGCAATAACGAGGCTTTGTTGAGAAAGGCTATGCTAGAGTCAACGATTGGCGATTTTAGAAACTCAATTAAAGATTATAAAGCAATCATTGGAAAATTTCATTATTTTATTCCTGCATATGTTGGTATTGCGGAAGCAGAAGAATCTTTGGGTAATAAAAAGGTTTCATTCCAATATCGCCAGTTGGCCTATAATATTGAAAAGAACAAAGATTACATAAACCGAAAGAACAAAGAAACTATTCAAGCTACCAATAAAACGGCAAAAAATGTACAACAAAGTACCACCGGCCGTAAAACCGATTTATTTAACCGCTTTGCAGCACAAGATATTGAAAATACGGAAACGGAATCAAAATACAGCGAAGAAACCCGTGGTGCAGTTCAGGATAAATATACCGATGTGATAAACGAACGAAATTTTGTTCTTACCTATTATGCAAAGGCTGATGAGATACGCCGGACCAACATTTATTATCCAGCTCTTGATGAGTATAATAAAGAGAAAAAACTTAGTTCTGTCTTAAAAATTACCAATAACGAGTTGTCCTTAACGGCAGAGTTGGTGAACGGACATTTTGAAGCTATTAATAATATTTCCAACCAATTGGCAAAGGATAATAACGATCCGGATATCTATTTTAACAGGTCATTGGAGTTTGCCATGGTCCAGGATTTTAATAGTGCGATTGAAGACTTGAACAAAGCAATTTTACTACGCCCTAATTTTATGTTGGCGTATTTTTGTCGCGCGAATATCAGATTTAAATTACTGGATTATATAAAAAATACGGCTGATCAAACTAACAAAGGTGTCGTTGAAAGTACAAAAGAAAAAAACAAGAAAATTTCAGTTGAAAAGCAATCGATGTTTGATGTTGAAATGATGATGCGCGATTATGATAAGGTCAATGCACTCAATCCTGATTTTTCCTTTGCATATTTTAATAAGGCAAATGTGTTATGCACTCAAAAGGATTTTAGCACCGCTATATCGAATTATACAAAGTCAATTGAAATTGATCCTGAGTTTGCTGAAGCTTATTTTAACCGGGGACTAACTTATTTATTTGTAGGTGAAGATGCAAAAGGATTAGCCGATTTAAGCAAAGCGGGTGAGTTGGGAATTTATAAATCGTATAATTTGATTCAACGATTTAAGAAATAATAACCTTTTGTTTTCCAAAAGTGGATTGAAAATATGAAGGTTATAGCTTTATGGCAAATCTCTTCAATCTGGCATCCAGCATGTGTGGAGGTATAATTTGTTTGATACATTCTGCAACGGCATTTAATATCCCTTCACGCACAAAATCATGCCGAATTACTACCGATATTTCCCGGTTAGCTTCGGGCTTTACAATATCACGTAAATTCAACTTTTGTTTTTCAGTCAATAGTTCAATATGCAGTTCGGGTATAACTGTATAACCTCCGTTCAGATCAACAATTTTGACCAACGTATCGATGCTTCCAGCCTCATAAGTGGAATTATGATGTGGCATTTCATGACAAAAATTAAAAACCTGATTGCGTAAACAATGGCCTTCTTCAAGGACCCATAACCGGTCAAGGGGCATATCGTTCGCGGAGAGTTCAGTTCGCTCATAAATGGAATCCTTTGGCGAAATATAGGCTACAAATTTTTCGTAATACAAAGGTACTTCGAGAATTTTAGAATCTTCAAGAGGAGTTGAAAGGATGGCCATGTCAATTTCTGCAATCCTTAATTTCTCGATGATCGTGCTGGTATGCATCTCGCTCACTTTTAAAGAAACTTCAGGATACAGTTTACTAAATGAGGCAATAAATTGAGGCAACAGGTAAGGTGCAATTGTAGGAATGATTGCTAAATTAAGAGATCCTGTGAAAGTTTCCTTTTCTGTTCTTATACTTTCTTTAAGTTGGTTAGCCTGATAAATTATGACTTGAGCCTGATTTATGATTTGTTTTCCTATTTCAGTCGGTTCAATAGGTTGTCTGGAACGATCGAAAATTTTGCAATCCAACTCGTCCTCCAATTTTTGAATCATGGCGCTAAGCGTCGGCTGTGTTACATGGCATAATTCGGCAGCCCGAACGAAATGACGCGTTTTTTCCAGAGCTAATATGTATTCCAGTTGTTGCAAAGTCATATTAAATAGTTTTTATCTATGCAAAGGTAATTATTATCAATAATAATTACCTTATTTTTTAAACAAACTGAATACTGTCTTATATATAATTATGAAAGATGGATTGTTAACTATGAATTTCTTATCTATCTTTGTAGTGAATTGAAATGAATTAAGCTCATGAAAAAAAATATCTTTTTTTTATTTTTGATGTTTCTAAGCCTAACGACTGTTCAGGCTCAACTTTTATGGAAAGTTTCCGGAAACGGATTGAAGCATCCCTCCTATTTGTTTGGTACGCATCATCTTATTTCAATTCAGTTTTTGGATAGTGTACCCGGATTGTTCAAGGCATTTAATGAGTGCGATATGATAGTTGGTGAAATGGTTATCAACAATATTGATGCAACAGCCAAAATTCAACAGGCAGCTATTATGCCAGATCATAAAAGAATAAATGACTTATTAAATGATGATGAATACAAATTAGTCGATAAAGCATTAAAATCAGAATTAAAATTGGGGCTAAAAGATGTATCTATTATGAATCCATCACTCATTCTTACTCTGTATGAAATGGAAATATACAAGAAATTAACCGGATTCACGGATGATAATCAATCTGATTCCTATTTTCAGATGATAGCGGCAGAGAAGGGCAAGAAGGTTGTCGGGCTGGAAACAGTAGACCAGCAAATAGAAATTCTGTTTGGTAATGGCACTCTGAAACGCCAGGCAGATATTTTAGTTGAAGCTATTCGACATCGAAACAACACACTCAACGAAATAATTCAATTAAATAAATTGTATAAAGCAGGAAAGATCGATGAGTTAGTTGATTTTTCGAAAAGTAAGGATAACGTTGCAGAGATGACTGAAGAGGAATATGCGAAATTGGTTGATAACCGGAATACAGACTGGTTAAAAAAATTACCAGCCTACTTTAAAGGCTCATCCTGTTTTGTTGCAGTCGGTGCGATGCATTTAGGCGGGAAAAATGGTCTGGTAAGGCAACTGCAAAAGGTTGGATATAAAGTAAAAGCTGTTGAATAAAATTCACAGATAATACAAACAAACGAGGAAACAGATTTCAACGAGAACTTGTATGATCTGTGAAATTGTAAATTAAAATATCTTTCGATAGATATGACAGTAGGGAGTACCATGATTCTTTTCATAGTATTCCTGATGATAATCTTCAGCTTTCCAGAATTTCGGTGCAGGTTTTAAAATTGTTGCAACTTTGTATCCCTTATCAGTCAGAATACCTATATATTTTTCGGCTATCAGTCTTTGGTCTTCGGATGAATAGAAAATAACCGAACGATATTGATCGCCAATATCCGGTCCCTGACCTCCAACTTGCGTAAAATCATGAGTTTCGAAATACAATTTAACCATATCTTCGTAAGAGGTCTTGGTTTTATCAAAGACAACCTGAGTAGTTTCCACATGTCCTGTTTCGCCTGTACATACTTGTTTGTAAGTAGGATTTTGTGTGCGACCTCCCATATAGCCGACCGTTGTTGCAATAACACCTTTAGCTTTCATAAAGTGATATTGTGTTCCCCAAAAGCATCCTGAAGCAAAATACGCCGTCTCTCGAATCTGATCTTTAGATTCATTCTTTTCAACCGAAGGAATAAATTTCATAGATATTGAATTAACGCAATATCGCGTGTTTTTTGGCGTCAATCTTTCACCTATAAATACATGACCCAGATGTGCACCACAATTAGTACACACAATTTCCGTCCGTTGTCCATCAGCATCCGGAATCCGCTTTACCGCCCCGGGTATCTCATCGTCGAAGCTGGGCCATCCGCAATGTGCATCAAACTTATCTTCCGAACGATAAAGAGGTGCATTACATTGCTTACATACATAAGTACCTTTTTCAAAATTAGTGTCATATTCCCCGGTAAATGGTCTTTCTGTAGCCTTATGTAATATGACGGCCTGTTCTTCAGGAGTTAGCGGATTATATTTCATTTTTTTTACTTGTTGATCGCATGCACTCTGAGTGAAAAAGACTAACATGCAAATGATTAATAAGAAAATATTTGTTTTCATTTCTCGATTTATCTGAATTTCATGAATAAACAGATAAATGCAATTCTTTGTTCAATCGGATACCTTTAAACAATAAACGCCTCATGTTATAATATAAGGCGTTTAAAAAAATATCTAACAGCTTTTAGCGTAATCGATCCAAAGACTTAACAAGTTTTTCATCTTTACCAATTGAGCCTATCGCTAAATAGCTTAAAATTAAATTTAAAAGATGGAAAATAGAAACTATTCGTAAATGCCAGTCAGTATGTAATTGCTGACACGCAGGCCATAAATACAATAACATGATAATATAAAAACTTATCATGAAAAACATGTTGATAACAGAAAGACGAATTTGCTTTAACCTGTTTTTATAAGAAAAAATGGTTATCAAAGCAAGGATTGGAATGACACAAGATACTGACGTTAATCCCCAGATTCTTGATATAATGGTATTTCCTGTTGGTTGAAGCAGTGAAATGCCTTTAAAATCGACATGATAAATTAAATTATCAGCTTTGTTAACTAAATCAACCAAAGGTGAAAAAATAACAAATCCTGATAAAACCACTATGGCTAGTAAATAAAGTGTTTGGATGCGTTGTATCATAAGTTTCCGATTTTATTTTTTCCATTGAATATCCCGAACGGCATAGATACGTTCTATTATATCGATTACTTTTAATCCTTCGAGTAAATTGGTCGTAATAGTACCTTTGTCGCTTAGTTTTTCGATTACATTTTCAATCACGTAATGATGGTTTTGAGCAGAACCTTTATAGAGTCCATAGTCGTTGGGTGGGTTCGAAGGTGCTAGTACCGGCATGATATAATCTTTTATATGGCAATAAGCAACTTCATTCATATATTGTCCCGCAACCTTCACGGTTCCTTTCGATCCGATAATTGTAATGCTGCTTTCCAGATTTGTATCCCAGACCGCAGTAGAATAATTTAAGCAACCCATTCCACCGTTGATAAAATCGAAAGTAACTACTCCACTATCTTCAAAATCGGTTAAATCTTTATGACTAAAATCAGCGAAATTTCCCCTGATATTTTGTACATCACCAAAAAGCCAATACATTATATCAATAAAGTGTGAAAATTGAGTGAATAAAGTTCCTCCATCTAACTTAGCAGTACCATGCCAATTCCCTTTTTTATAATAACGATCGTCACGGTTCCAGTAACAATCGAGCTTCACCATAAAAATATCACCTAATGTATTATTATCAACCAATTGTTTTAGCCAAACTGAAGGTGGTGAGTAACGGTTTTGCATCACACAGAATACGTGGCGCGACATCTCAAGCGATTTAAAAAGAATGACTTCAGCGTCTTTTTTGGTAAGTGCAATCGGCTTTTCCAAAACAACGTGTTTCCTTGCCTGTAATGCTTTTATGGCGTATTCTGCATGATAACCATTCGGCGTACAGATATTGATAACATCGATATCCAGATTGGCGGCTAATAAATCTTCATAATTTGTAAAATAATTTTCTCTAATATCGGCTAATCCAACATCCTCTTTAGCCAGTATATCGCATACTGCTACCAATTCTGACTCGGGATTACGACGAATCATTTCTGCATGACGTTTACCAATATGTCCCTGTCCAATTACGGCGAATTTTATCATTTTAATAGTGGTTATATTTTTATTTTATTCGTTTGACAACAGAATCTTTTAATTCATATTCTTGGCCTGTCTCCGGGCAAATTGCTATATTGTTTGAATTAAACTTTAATTTAAGTCCATTTTCGCTAACCCAACCAATCTGACGAGCAGGATTTCCGACCACCAAAGCAAATGGCTTAACAAACTTTGTAATGACTGCTCCGGCACCAATCAGGGCATATTCTCCTATTTCATTTCCACAAACTACAGTAGCATTTGCTCCGATGCTTGCCCCTTTACGAACAATAGTTTGAGCATATTCGTCTTTTCTGCTTACATGACTACGCGGATTAATCACGTTGGTGAAAACCATGGAAGGTCCAAGAAAGACATCGTCCTCGCAAATTACTCCGGTATAGACTGATACATTGTTTTGTATCTTAACATTTTTCCCAAGTTTTACTTGTGGCGAAATTACCACATTTTGCCCGATATTACAACTTTCCCCAATAATACTTCCGGACATAATATGCGAAAAATGCCAGATTTTAGTTCCTTTTCCTATTGAACAACCAGCATCAATGATGGCTGTTTCGTGAGCAAAATATTTGTTCATGTTTAGTTAATTATTCGATCAAGTTAATTATTCGATCAAGTTAATTATGTAATTAATACATTAAGCTGGCATATTGATTGATTTTGTCTAGAACAAACAAGAATCAATTAATCTTGTTGACTTAATTATAATATAATTAGCTATCTCACAAATTCCAATACATTCTTTGTTATATACTCTAACTGCTCTTCTGATAGCTCCGTATGCATTGGCAATGAAAGAACACATTCGCTTAATTTTTCGGCTACTGGAAAATCACCAGCCTGATAACGAACATTCTGATAGGCTTTTTGTAAATGTAATGGAACGGGATAATATACCATCGCCGGAATACCCATATTCGCAAGGTGCTTTTGTAAACCTACACGGTTTATCCCATTTAATTTTAATGTATATTGATGGAAAACGTGTGTTGATTTATCAGTTCTGGCTGGAGTAATCAGATTTTCATTATCAGCAAATGCGGCATCATAGAAATCTGCTGAAGCCTGTCGACTAGCAGTATATTCATCCAAATGTTTCAGTTTTGCCTCCAAAACAGCAGCCTGAATACTGTCAAGACGAGAATTTACACCAATCATATCGTGATGATAACGGATTACCATGCCATGGTTTGAGATTGCCCGTATTTTGGTTGCCAGTTCCTCATTGTTTGTGAAGATTGCTCCACCGTCACCAAAACAACCTAAATTTTTAGAAGGGAAAAATGATGTACAACCAATACTACCCATACATCCTGATTGAACTTTACGACCATCAGAAAAGGTATAAACCGAACCTATTGATTGGCAGGCATCTTCTACGACAAAAAGATTATGTTCTTTTGCGACCGCTAAAACAGCTTCCATATCTGCATTTTGTCCAAAGAGGTGAACGGGAACAATGGCTTTTGTTTTGGGAGTTATCGCTTTTTTGAGTGATTCAATAGAGATATTAAAAGTACCAAACTCAACATCAACTAATACTGGTGTCAAACCCAGTAAAGCAACAACCTCTGCAGTAGCTATAAAAGTAAATGTCGGAGTAATAACTTCATCTCCTGGTTTTAATCCAAGCGACATGAGGGCTATTTGCAATGCATCAGTTCCATTACCTACCGGTATAACATGAGTAACATTTAAATAAGATTCCAATTGTTGTTGAAAGTCTTTAACTTTTCCTCCTTTTATAAAGGTCGTTGTGTCAATTACTTCTTGAATTCCTGTGTTTATTTCGTCTTTAATTTTTAGATACTGACTGTGTAAGTCAACCATTTGAATATTTTTCATTTCCAAGATGTATGAACTCAAAATCCTTTTATTATAAGAACTATCTAGTTTATTTTTCTTCTAATATGAATTCCACTTCAGAAGGTGAAATTCGGATATTTGATATATGGGATGTATTATTTTTAATTTTAAGTTTTTGTTTGCTCTGTTTAGACAATTTCAGGTCATTATAGTCTAGGTAAACTTGAATATCTGTTGGCGCTAATGTGTTAAACTGGCTAAGGCCTACAATATAAGTGACATTTACAAATGCAGGAAAAGTGCGGACAGCCAAGTGCCATGGACAATTAATTGCAGTTACAGGAATTTGAACTTTTCTTTCTGTAAAAGGTTCTACGAAAACAGTTACTCTTGTTTGCTTCGATGAAAAACGAGCTGATCTGATTGGCTTTAATTTACAAAAATAGGAACTTGTATCATTCAGATTTTTCAAATCAAGATATTCCGTTCGAACATATTTCAGGGTGTCAAGCATTCGCTTTGGTCCAAAAACAGTTACCATATTTGGATCAAGCAGGATGTTATTACTCAACTTATATTGATGAGCTAATTCAATTTTTGAAAAGAGCTTAATCGGCAAGGTCTTTACACTTAATTTTTCATATTGAATCAATATTGAATCAGGATGGATATCAAGTACTGTGGTAGTTGGTTTCAGGTATCGGCTAATCCTTCCGCTCAACAGATCAGGAGTAATTAGAATTTCACCTTTTTGATAGAAGACCCTGCTCAAATCGATTGTTAGCGGAGTTAAGTGATTGTTGGAATAATCAAAAAGCCTTAATCCCTGGTCTTTAATATTTAAAGATATTTCAGCGGGTGGAGAATTTGTTATGGCTACATTAAGAGGAACACCGACATACCTGACCGGTACAACAATGTTAGTTTCCCTTTCTTTTCCTAGAGCATGAACAAACCAAAAAGCAGAAGACAAGGCAAGAAAAAGCAAAAAGCTTAAAATATCTTTTGATAAAAAGAATGATTTAAGCTTTTGCATGTTAACGCTGAAGAAATTTATATCTTTTTTTTCAGCCATGAGACCGATTATTTTGCCGGAGTTTGAATATCCTCAGCAGCTGCAAAAACAGAGTTCTTGTCAACTTTAATTCTTACATTTTCAGCGATTTCAATAATAACTGTTGTTTCTTTTATTTCTTTTACTTTTCCGTAAATTCCACCGGAAGTTACAACTTTGTCACCTACTTGCATTGCTTCACGTTGTTTTTTTATTTCCTTTTGACGTTTGCTTTGTGGGCGAATCATAAAGAAATAGAAAACCACAAAAATCAACACCATCATCAAAATTCCCGAGTAACTGCTGGCACCACCTGCTGCTGGAGCGGCTGCTTGTAACATAATGCTTAATAGATTCATCTCTTTTGTTTTTTATTTATTAATTTGCATAAATTGCCTGTTATTTCTTATTATCGCTAAACATCACTACTTTAATCAACTTATTTTCTTTTTTTAGTTGACCTACGATATTATCAAGCACTCCATTGATAAAGGTACCACTTTTTTCTGTACTATATGCTTTTGCAATCTCTATATACTCGTTTAATGTGACATTTACAGGAATTGTCGGGAAATCCATTAGCTCGGCTAATGCCACCTCCATAATCACAATGTCCATGAAAGCAATCCGGTCGATTTCCCAGTTTTTGGTATTTAAATCAATCATCTCACGCAAAGCAGGACCTTTTGTCAAGACACTTCGGATGAGTTTACTGGCAAAATCGATATCTTCCTGATCTTTGAACATGGGCAATAATTCCTGTTCTTCTCCTTTTGCTAAATCAAATCGTTTGATGGTCTTGATGACAAAACTAACCACCATTTCAATATCATCGGTCCAGTAGATACTCTGATCCTGAATAGAGTCATCCAGATTTTCGTTTTGTAATATTACTTTCTTGAATATCTTACGCCAAATATCTTTATCAGCTGCATAATCAACTGTTGACGCATTCATATAATCCGAATAGAATTCAGTACAAATGATCTCTTCAAAAAGTTCTTTGATAATTTCTGGATAATTTACCCATGAAAGTTTATGGGCAGTTAAGTATTCATTGAATTGGACATTTTTAGTCAGTTGTGATATAAATGAATTATCAATAAAACGGGTATTAGGGTTTAAATCTTCAGTTGTGGGACGAAGTCTGTTTCGTTTTGTTTCAATTCTGTTGGATGCAAACCGGGTAATCTCAACCGATAACTGAAGCAAATGGTAATACAGATCATACGTTTTTTCGATGCTGTGAAACAATTCTTTTTCGGCAACAGGCAACGATTTGCCAGCGCTTTTATAATAGGAATATAAGATTTGAACAATCTTAATACGTAATAAAACTCGATTAATCATAAAATAAAGGGACCGCTTTTAATGATGCATACTGAATGCATAACTCATAATTATTGAATTTGTTAAAACTAAACAACGTAAATGGATAGCATTGATATATCTCAAAATCTATTCAATTAGTTATTTTGGTGCAAAGATAGTACTTTTTAGGTTACACATATTCAATAGACCGAACAATTTAAGATTATGGAGGCATTAAACAATCCAGGGAAACCGGAAACAAGGCTCATTGTATAGGCAATAATCGGCAATTCCATTTACAGCTAATGTTTTAACTGTTTTTGCATCCGATAGTAATTGTTTTGCAAACTGTAAAGTAGTACCGGTTTTCACCCGATCATCGACTAATAAAATTTTCTTCCCTTTAAAATCAAAATCAATTTCTGCCAATAATTTAGGCTTATCGTATAGCTTATTTTGCATGGCATCCCGCAAATTCAACTTCAACAACTGGTATTCACACCCTAAACGCTGGTTAATCATTGCAGCCGGAATGATACCCCCGTTAGCTATTGCCACCACTAAATCAAAAGTTTCAGGGATCTCAATTGTACGAACCCGTTCTAACACCTCATCAAAAGACTTCATCTAAGTTCTTAATTTATATTTTATTATTTACAATTGGCTGCGTATGTGGAAAGATCAACGAATTACATTTTGCATTTCTTTTATTTGCTCTTTATTATATGTTTCTCAATGCTTTTAGGCAAAAATATCCACCTATCAATTGAAATAAAATACCAGGCAAACCAAGACGGATATCCTGCATGGCAGCAATGAAACTTCCTGTTAGAAGAAATTCAGCAATCATACCAATTCCCTGATAGAAAAGAATAACTACCAATAGACTCTGTATTTTAATATGTTTGGTACGCTGAGCCATATAACCTGCAGCTACAGCCAGTAATACCGATTTAATCAGGATGATGGGAAGCATTTCGGTAGCTGGCATCCCAAATATAGCATGATTTACTAACGGAGATGCTACAGCAGTAAGTAATCCTGTAAAGAACCCATATTTATAGGCTGCAATAAGTGTAAAGAAATAAATTGGTAACAACATTTGACCTCCTAAAGGCAATAAGTGGCAAAGTTGAGGTAATACCAAATTACCTGCAACAAAAAGAGCTGCATAAACATACGATTTTGCATCAATAGCTTTTAAAGAATAAAGTTTGATAGTAGATTCCATAATCAAAATATATTTTAGAGAGTTTTTTATAAGTTTTAATCGAAAATAGCAAATGATTTCAATTAAGATAGCATTTGAATCTGCTCTAGGGTTTTAATGGCTTTTTCTCTGTTTCATTGAAATTGAGATACAAAAATAAGAATATATTTCGCTTTTTCTTTCAATCTTCAAACGAAATTTTTATTAAAATGTTAATCAGTTGTCTATTAACGTATTAATTTTAAATTAGAACACTATAAATCAATCTATTTTTAGATTGAAGCAACTCAAATAATCGTATTTTTGAGTTGTACAGGTAATTGTAAAAAAATTATTTTCGTGTATTTCAACAAAAAAGTTGGTTTTATTTGATAGATTGAAAAAAAATATAGAAATTTGAGGTCTCAAAGGATATTGATGTGATAATATGATGTTCTGTTTATCATTCAGGCATGAAATCATGATACACCTCTTGATACTGAAAATGAATGAATTGAAAATTTGATATTTTATAATTGTTTGCATAAAATCAGAAGGATTATGGACGTAGAGAAAAAGAAATTTGAAATTGAAAAAAAGGACAATGAAATTATTTATTCTAAGGCTATTAAAGCCGGAAAACGGATTTATTACCTTGATGTAAAGAAAAGCCGGAATGAAGATTTATTTTTAGCAATTACCGAAAGCAAGAAAAAGGTTGTCGGTAGTGATGAAGATGCGCAGGTTACCTACGAAAAGCACAAAATATTCCTTTATAAAGAAGATTTCGATAAATTTGTAGAAGGATTACAGGATGTTGTTGGGTTTATCAAACGTGAGCAAGGTGAAGCAACCCCACGGGCCGAGGAGATAACAGAACCGGCAGCAACTGAAGAGTCAAAATCGAAGAGTTTCTTTGATAAATTCAAGTTTTGAGAGAGGAACTTTTAAAGGAAATAAAACAACTAAATGCTTAATTGCATTATACACAAATAATCATTAGTTTAATTGGTAATGGTTATTGTTAATCAATAATTGAATGAAGTCTTTTGCAAGTGATAATTACTCGGGAATACATCCTGAGATTTTTGATGCAATCCAACGTGCCAACACCCAACACCAAATTTCGTATGGTGCGGATCAGTTTACAGAGGAAGCTAATCGCCTTTTTGAAAAAGAATTCGGTGAAGTTGAAGTTTTATATGTTTTCAATGGTACCGGTGCTAATGTAACCTGCCTGAAATGTTGCACATTGCCGTTTCAGGCTGTTGTTTGTTCGGAATATGCACATATACTGGCTGATGAATGTGGTGCACCCACTCAAAGCATTGGCTGTTCTCTCCTGCCCCTTCAAACTCCAGATGGAAAGTTGACTTCCGAAATGATAAAACCATTGCTCAATCGTCTTGGAAATGTGCATAACACGCAACCCAAAGTTATCTCTATTAGTCAGACTACAGAATTGGGAACGGTTTATTCCCTGGAAGAACTGAGAAACCTTTGTAACTTTGCTCATCTTAATAACATGTATGTTCATCTTGATGGAGCCCGTATTTCAAATGCTGTTGCCTCCCTGGGGGTAACCATGAAAGAAGCTACTGTGGACTGTGGTGTTGATATAATGAGTTTCGGGGGAACAAAAAACGGTCTAATGATTGGCGAAGCGGTATTGATATTCAATGACGAGCTGAAACAAAATGCTCCTTATTTTCATAAACAAACCGCTCAACTCTTCTCAAAAAATCGTTTTATTGCTGCACAATTTACAGCTCTACTCACCAATGATTTATGGCTCCGCATGGCGAACCATTCCAATAAAATGGCTCATTTGCTTGCTGCAAAAGTAGGTCAACTTTCAGGTGTTAAAGTTAACCGAAGTGTGGATGCCAATGCTGTTTTTGCTATTATTCCCGTTCATGTCATTGAACCTTTACGCAGTCAGTATCCTTTTTACGAATGGGACGCCGAAACCCACGAACAACGCTGGATGTGTTCCTTTGATACTACAGAAGAGGAAGTAGAAAACTTTGTAAGAGCACTGGAAAAATTATTATAAATATCACACAAACAAATTTATGGAGGTGGGTTGTAATCCGCCTCTTTTTTTCTACAAGCATTCAATGTCTTTGTCAGCGGTTAGAATCAGATAGTTGTTACTTATAAACACATAAACAATACCGAATTACTCCTATGCAATCCAACTCCTTTTCTCAAACTATTCAGGTAACTGAAGATCAAACGGCAATTCAATACGGTTCCGGATTACTTCCGGTTTTTGCAACTCCGGCAGTAATTGCACTTATGGAAAATACGGCTATGCAGTTGATTCCTCTTCCTGATGGGTTTTCAAGCGTAGGCATTTCGATCAATATGCAACATGTAAAGGCCAGTCCGGTAGGAGCCTATGTACAATGTACGGCTACTGTTACGTCCGTTGAAGGCCGGAAATATACGTTCGAAATCATTGCTTCCGATAGCAACTCCGATGTAATTGCCAAAGCTGTTCACGAACGGGTAGTAGTTGATATTACAAAATTTTTAAGTAAGATTGTTTGAATATAGATTTATAGCCGTCAGCCAATGGCTTTGTTCTGAGGATAACCGGACTCTACATTATAGAATAATTACTTTTCACAGAAAAAATCCTTCGTTGATAAACGAAGGACTTTTTTTTATTTTATTACCAGCACGTTTTTAGTGAGCTTATACTACATAGGTTGTCGAAGCAGTATCGCCTCCCCGGCCTGTCCAATTCGTATGGAAGAATTCCCCGCGTGGTTTGTCAATGCGTTCGTAAGTATGAGCTCCGAAGTAGTCGCGTTGAGCTTGCAACAGGTTGGCCGGCAATCGCTCGCAGCGTAATCCATCAAAGTAGCAAAGTGCTGATGTTAATGCAGGCACCGGAACTCCGTAAGTCAAAGCAGTAGCACAAACACGGCGCCATCCTGCTTGCGCTTTTTCAACGATATCTTTGAAATAAGGGTCAAGCAATAAGTTTTCAAGTCCGGGATTCACATCAAATGCTTTTTTGATATCTGCCAGAAATATGGAACGGATAATACAACCACCGCGCCACATCAATGCGATGCCACCATAATTTAGATTCCACTTATATTCATTGGCCGCTTCCATCATTAAGTTATAACCCTGTGTATACGAAATGATCTTTGCACCAAACAACGCATCCTTTAGGTCAGAAATCAGTTGAACCCGATTGCCTGTGAATTTAGCTTCCGGCCCTTTAATTACTTTTGAAGCAAGGACGCGCATGTCTTTTTGAGCAGACAAACAACGGGCAAATACCGATTCTCCGATTAATGTCAACGGAATGCCGAAATCAAGAGCAGAAACAGCAGTCCATTTACCAGTTCCCTTTTGCCCGGCCGTGTCAAGAATCTTTTCAACTAACGGATCGCCTTTTGCATCCTTATAACCCATTATATCGCGGGTTATCTCAATTAAGTATGAATTCAAATCACCTTCATTCCATTCTTTGAACACTTCATACATTTCATCAGCACTCAGCCCCAGCAATTCTTTCATCAATTGATACGCTTCGCAGATTATCTGCATATCACCGTACTCAATGCCGTTATGTACCATCTTTACAAAATGACCGGCACCACCTTCACCAACCCAGTCACAACAGGGTGTCCCATCTTCCACTTTAGCCGATATTGCCTGGAAAATCTCTTTTACAGCAGGCCATGCAGCAGTCGATCCGCCCGGCATCATCGATGGTCCGAGCAAAGCTCCTTCTTCGCCTCCCGAAACTCCTGTTCCAACATATAAAAGTCCTTTACTTTCAACGTACTGAGTTCGTCGGATGGTATCCGGATAATGAGAGTTTCCTCCATCAATGATAATATCACCTACTTCCAGGTGAGGGATAATCTGATCGATAAGATCGTCGACTGGTTTCCCGGCTTTTACCAGCATCATTACTTTACGTGGTCTTTCGAGAGAAGCGCAAAGCTCTTCAATGGAATGATTACCAATGAAATTTTTACCTTTTCCACGGCCTGCAATAAATTGATCAACACGTTCCACAGTACGATTAAAAACACTTACTGTAAAACCCTTGCTTTCCATGTTTAATACCAGGTTTTCGCCCATAACGGCCAGCCCGATTAATCCAATATCTGCCAGTTTTTTCATAAAATGAATATGTGTAATTTGAAGTTCCTAATTTCTGATTCAATTGTTTTATTTTTTTATTTTGAAGCCCAGATTTCTAAGCCTATCGAGAATGTGATCCTCTATATTCAGGCCTTGGATGGTATAGGCTGTAAATTCCCGGCGTGTCGGGTAATCACCTCGTAATTGTTCGAATAACACGGGATTATTTCTGAAAAGGATATCATCATTGCGAATATCATAGGTCGATAATATGGCTTTGGAAATAATTTCCTGTTCATTCATACGGGTGCCATTCAGTTCAATAATGGGATGGCTTGGTAATTCAACTCCTGTCGGCTGCCAATTGTTCAATCCAAGTCCAAAAAAATCGCTGATTGCATGAACACTCATTCGTGTTCCGGTAGCTTTTCCATCTTTCGAATAACCTGCAATATGAGGAGTAGCCAGTTCCGTCATTTCTAATAGTTCCAGGTCAATATCTGGTTCGTTTTCCCAACAATCGCATACAAAGTCAGCGATTTGTCCTGTTTTTAAAGCCTTTTTTACATCAATGGTTTTAACTACCTCACCCCGGCATGAATTAATTAGGATAGTTTTTTTTTTCAATGAATACAAGAATACCTCATTTACAAGATGGAAAGTAGCATCTTCACCTTTCAGGTTCAACGGGACATGCAGTGTTATTATATCAGCCTCTTTTTTTATCCTATCGAGGTTTACAAAAGAATTCGATCCTTCTTCACGTTCGCGTGGGGGGTCATTTAACAGTACTTTCATGCCCAATAAATTGCATACATTGGCCACTTTACTTCCTACATTACCGACTCCCACAACACCGATACAGAGATCCTTTAGTTGAAGTCTTTTCCTTTCTGCCAGCACCATAAGCGTGGAAGCAATGTATTGTTCAACAGATTTGGAGTTACAACCCGGCGCATTGGTCCACCTGATTCCTACTTGATCACAATAATCAGTATCAATGTGGTCGTAACCGATAGTGGCCGTGGCTATAAATTTAACCGTAGAACCAGCCAACAATTTTTCATTACAAATAGTGCGTGTACGCGTTATGATAGCGTCAGCATCTTTTACAATCTCGGGTGTTGTTTTAGAACCCGGTAGGTATACCACTTCAGCAACACTCTCAAATGCACCTTGAATGTATGGTATTTTATCATCAATAATTATTTTCATAGGCCTAAAAATTATTTCCTAAAGGGTATGATAAATGTTATAACCTCTAACCCTTAATAAGGTTAGAATCGTCAAATTTAATTATTTATTTTCATAAGTAAAACACAAGACGAAAGTAATTTAATTTCCCTTTAGGAGTTAGAGGTAGTTTTCTATTAGTATTCAAACCGATCCTTAAATGCCCACAATCCCAACGCGGGATTGGAAATATAAAAAATTTCTTCGCCATCGGGCATGATATTTATTCCTTCACGCAGGTTGGACGGATTATACTTTGCGGTTACTTCATCAAGATCGGCATACCTGAAGCCAACACTCTCTATTTCGGTTTGAGTCAGATTATCAGGACCTTTTCCCGGACAGTACGTGATACTGAATCTTCCTTCGGATGATCCGTGAATCAGGTGGGCCGCTGCACTCAGGTTATTGCGTAATTCCACATTTTCATCACAGGCTTTTAAGGTCTGTGATGTTCCAAAATAACCGTATTTCCGAATTAAACGGTCAATTTCCTTATCTTCGCCAAATTCTTTCAAGGCGGGAGCCAATACAATCAACTCCCCTCCGTCATCAATGGCCATGCGGGTACGGTAGATGGATTTATTCCCAAGCCAGGTGCTTTTAAATTCAGAGGGATCAAGATAAACAACTACTTTCTTCAACGGTTTATCCAGCATTTCAAAGTTGACAGAGAGAGCCAGTTTTGCCGCTTTGTCGAACACTTCCAAGTCATCTCCGATATACAGCCCCCTGGTTTTTATGTTACCATCGGTTTTGTCTACGCCGACCACCGTTTGCACATATACAATCGGCAACTGATTGGTGAAGTTTTCAGAGGCATAATTAAATATCCGTCTAACGGGCGTATCGGCATGTCCCATCATTCGTTCCATACCATAGGCAGCACCAATGAAGTGGCTTTTATTGATACCTTCCACTCCACCGGTTCCTACAAAAATATTCTTGTTATAATTGGCCATTCCCACCACTTCATGAGGAACTACCTGGCCAATGGATAATATTAAATCGAAGTTTCCATTCAACAGAAGCTTGTTTATCTGTGCCGGCCAGGGAAATTCCACTACACCACCCGATACTTCTTTTACAAATCCGGCAGGAACAATGCCCACCGTTACCACATCATTCCGCCAGTCATGTTCACGGATAAGGTACGCTGGAAGCTGGCCGAACATACTGCTAACCTGATAGCCGGACATGGGAGAATGGGTACCCAAGGCCGGTAAGACATCTGTCAACGCATCCCCGTAGTATTGCCAGGCAAACTCGGTCAGTTCCCCGGCACGACTTGGTAAGCGGGTATAATCGGGAGGAATGGCCAGCACCTTCTCTTTCTTCCCAATTTTACCGAATGCTTCGTACAGTCCTTTTTTCAGGTCTTCGGCACTGAGCTCCAGGTCTGTTGAGCCAATTTCGTAATACAACATAGTATGTAGAAGTTCCTTAAATTCCCCAAAGAGGAACTTCGGGCTAGCTTCGTTTTAAATTATTTTAAATAATTACCTGCAAAGTGTTCTGTAAATAGAAATTGTCAGTTTAATAATACCTAAGTATTGAACGATAATTAGTTTATACAATTTAAAAGATATTTTTAGTGAAACAGGATACCTGACAGGTTTTTAAAACCTGTTAGGTATGTCTTGAATAATAGATACTAATTCCCATGCTGTACTTAATCTTTCGAATTCGTGCATTCTTTTTGCACAATATTCAACTGTATATCAAAACAGAATCTGTTTAAAGTGCTATAAAAACCGAAGGAATATCAGTCTTTATACCGATAAATCGGCATCTTCGATTTGTGTAAATTAGTGTCATTTGCGTTCTGCCTTGTTGGTTCTGGATTGTCAAGGTTAGGAACCGAATTTTATCTTTTCACCCTCGCATTTCCATCCCAGATACTCCACACCATTTCCTCATCTGCAGGTTGTGCATAGTCGGTCAGGAAGGTTGTAGCCAATGCCCCGGTTGCCCATCCAAACTGAGCCCATTTTTCAGATTCCCAACCCTTCAGTATCGCATAAAGCATACCGCCAACAAATCCATCACCTCCACCGATACGGTCAAGGACATTTATTTTGCGTGGTTCAATAACATTCCAGGTCTCTCCATCCAGTATAATGGCACCCCACAGATGCTCATTGGCACTAATGACCTGGCGTAACGTAGTGGCAAAAGCTGAAGCAATGGGAAATGCTTTTTTTACATTGCCGATCATGCCTTTAAAACCTTCAATTTGTGTATTAATCCCTTTGCCTCCCGCCTCTGGTCCTTCAATACCCAAACATAGTTGAAAATCTTCTTCATTTCCTATCAGGATATCGGCAATTGAAGCTATTTCAGTGAAAATATCGCGCAATTCCTGATTACGGCCTTTCCAAAACGACTCCCGGTAATTCAGATCAAACGAAATG